>NZ_JBHIRO010000008.1:0-116736 GCF_042197165.1 Bartonella sp. AA23NXGY
GGCTCTGGTGTTATTTTCCTAAATAAAAGACCAGCAAAATATTCCGTGATTAATGATTTGAATGGAGAGATCACGAATCTGTTTCAATGCGTTCAAAACCATTTTGATGATTTAGCCAAACGATTGGAGTAGTTTGTTTGTTCAAGACAGTTGTTTTTTGACCTTGCTGCGATTGACCCAGAAGAGCTCTCCAAAGTTGAAAGAGCCGCACGGTTTTTATTTCTCCAGCGTTGTGTGATGTATGGGAAAAAAGAGTATGTCTCTTTTAGCTTTGGAAGAAAAAAGCCTATAGCATTTAATCCCGAAAAGCTTTTAGCGAGGATGAAACGTGTTAGACAGAAGCTTCTTGATACGACGATTTTAAATTTGTCGTGGGAGCGGGCTATCGAGCTATTTGATGCACCCGACAGTTTATTTTACCTAGACCCTCCTTATCTTGTAAAGAAGAAGTGCTATAGCTCTGGGAATTTTGTTGAAGATGATTTTGTAAGTATGGCAAAAGTTCTCAAAAGTATTCAAGGCAAATTTGTCTTGAGTCTGAATGATTGTGATGCGGTTCGAGAGATCTTTAAGGATTTTGACTTTTTAGAATTAGAGACCCTTTGAACCTCTGGTTTTGCTAAAAAATCACTCCGAAAAGAACTCTTGATTCGCAATAATTGAAGAAAATCATAAAAAGATTTGTTAGAATCAGAAGAAAATATTTCTTCTCTAATAGGACTTTTTTTGATGCTTACACCATTTGGTAAAACCTTACGCAAACTTCGCATTGATCATTCAGAACGCCTTTAGATATGGCTAAAAAATTAGACATATCTGTAGCATTTTTATCTTCTGTCGAGATTGGCAAAAAATCTGTTCCTGTAGGACTGGAGAAAAGGATCATAGAGCTTTATGGTTTAGATAAAGAGAAGGCTTCTCTCTTAAGGAAAGCAGCTTATGCTTGTCGCAAAAGTTTTACAATCAAGACTTCTGATCCGTTGAGGCGTGAAGCTGTTGGTGAGTTTGTTAGAAATTTAGAGAATTTTTCACAACAAACCTTAGCAGAATTAAAAGACCTTCTTGAGAAAGTTTGCAAAAAAAGAGGCGTCCTATAGAGATAGGTTAAAAAATCCTATTCCCTAACTTTTATTTACGCGTCCCTCACTGTAAAAAATATATGGAAAATCAATAAATCATTTTGGATAAAAAAGAGCATGGTGCCCCCAGAGAGACTCGAACTCCCGACCCCCTGATTACAAATCAGGTGCTCTACCAACTGAGCTATAAGGGCGTAACCATGTAGGAGTTAGCACAAACTAACAAAAAGGAAAACAGAAAATTATTAAATTTTATGTATATTAAAAGAAAACTATATAAAAAATAACCAATTTATTTCCTTTTACCACTTTTTACAGCAAGGTTGGCACTATCCTTATGTTGATATCTTATAGAATCTTTTATAAGAATGCACTATTTTGCTATCAAATTACGAATCTGAAGACTTTGATTGATGAGAAAGGTATTTTTCAAGCCAGTGAATATTATAATTACCATCAGCAACATCTTGATTATTAATAAGATCGCGAAAAAGAGGCAGTGTAGTTTTTATCCCATCGACGACAAATTCATCTAAAGCACGCCGTAAACGCATCATACATTCTAAACGGGTACGTCCATGAACAATCAGCTTTCCAATCATGCTATCATAGTAAGGAGGAATGCGATAACCTGAATAAGCGCCTGAATCAACACGAATCCCTAAACCTCCAGGTGTATGAAAATGTGTAATGGTTCCAGGTGATGGCGTAAAGTTAATAGGATCTTCTGCATTAATACGGCATTCAATGGCATGACCAGAAAAACAGACTTCATCTTGTGTCACTGAAAGTTTACAGCCTGATGCAATATGGATTTGTTCGTGGACTAAATCTATACCTGTAATTGCTTCAGTTACAGGATGCTCGACTTGTAAACGTGTATTCATTTCAATAAAATAAAATTCGCCATTTTCATAAAGAAATTCAATAGTACCAGCTCCACGATATCCAAGTTTGGCACAGGCATTTGCAACAATACTTCCAATTTTTTTCCGTTCTGTTTCATTAAGTGCAGGTGATGTAGCTTCTTCCCATACTTTTTGATGCCGTCGTTGAAGTGAACAATCGCGTTCTCCTAAATGAATAGCATTTCCCGCACCATCACCTATGACTTGAATTTCAATATGACGGGGTTTTTCTAAATATTTTTCTATGTAAACAGCGTCATCACCAAAAGCAGCTTTCGCTTCTGAACGTGTCGTTTTGAGAGCTATAGAAAATTCTTGTTCAGAATGAACAACCTTCATACCACGTCCACCACCACCGGCAGAAGCTTTGATAATAACTGGATAACCAATTTCACGAGCAGTGCGTAAAGCATCTGATTCTTCAGTGACGGCCCCATCTGAACCGGGAACTACAGGAATACCAAGTTTTTTGGCGGTTTTCTTTGCTTCGATTTTATCGCCCATGATTCGGATATGAGTAGCTGTTGGACCGATGAATGTAATATCATGAGCTTCTAGAACATCCGCAAATTTTGCATTTTCAGAAAGAAAACCATAACCTGGATGAACAGCATCAGCTCCTGTAATTTCACAAGCAGCAATAATTTGCTGAATACTCAAATAAGAATCGCGAGCGGGAGGAGGTCCAATACAAACACTTTCGTCAGCAAGACGAACATGCATTGCATCTGCATCAGCGGTAGAGTGAACAGCCACGGTTTTTATGCCAAGTTCTTTACATGCACGTAAAACGCGAAGAGCAATTTCTCCCCGATTAGCAATGAGGATTTTTCGAATCATGGTTGCCCCTCGTTTTATTCAACAATAATAAGTGGTTCACCAAATTCAACAGGTTGACCATCTTTGACAAGAACAGTGGTTACTGTGCCTGAGCGTGGTGATGAAATTTGATTCATTGTTTTCATGGCTTCAATAATAAGTAATGTCTCCCCTTCAGAAACATTTTGTCCTACTTCTACAAAAGGTTGCGCGCCTGGTGAAGGTGCAAGATAAGCTGTTCCAACCATGGGAGAGGTTATTGTGTTTTTTGATTTATCTTCTTGGATAGATTGTATAGGAGATTCAGCTGTTGGAACTGGAGAAGATGTTACAGAAAAAGTAGGAGTAGAAACAGGAGCATAGATTGCTTGCTCAGAAGAAATTAAGGTATTTTGGCGTGAGACACAAATACGAAGCTCCCCTTGTTCAACTTCAATGTTCGTTAAATTTGTATCATTCAAAATTTCAGCAAGATCACGAATAATTTTCGTATCAATTGCGGTTTTTGCCGAATCCATTTTTTTTGTTGCCATTTTATTTCTAACTCCTTGATCAATGAAGATCGTCATTATCTCATTTTATGACCGAATCTCATTTTATGACCGAATATCTCTAGATTAGGGATGACATCTTTTGAGGCTTTAAAGATTTTTATTTCCTTTAAATCATTATACTTTGCAATTTAAAACTTGTATCTGCTTTACGTAAAATTGCACTTATAAGCCTGTTATCAAAAAAGAGAAAGCATAAAATTACCTCATTTACAGTATTCTTCCTAAAACGGATCAGGTATTCACTGTGTATTATCTATCGCTTGTTTTAGAATATCTTGTCTGGCTGCGCCGATGAATATTTTATTACCAATGATGTAAGAAGGTGTTCCCGTAATATGAAGTGCAGAGGCAATTTGAATGTTTTCTTTAAAAGCGTTTTGCAGAGTGGGATCTTTTATTGCATTATGTAGTTTTTTTTCATCTGCTCCTAATGAAACAGCTATTTTTATAGCTTTAGCTTCATTTGCACGCCCTTGATGCATTAAAAGCTTTTTATGAAACTGAGGATATTTTTCTGGAAATTGTTTTCGAAATGCATAGGCAACGGTATGAGCCGCCATAGAATCAGATCCCAAAATCGGTAAATCCTTGATAATAACCCGTAGATCTGGATATTCTTTTATCAAGCTTTCTATATCTGAATAGGCACTTTTACAAAATCTGCAATTGTAATCAAAAAAATCAACAAGTATTTTTTTACCATTTGGATTCCCCAAAACAGCGTCATGAGGAGAGTGAAAAATTTCCTTTTCTAATGAATGAATGACAGAAGTTTGTTTTTGGTTTTCGTATTCATTCTGTTTTTCCAGCTTATCTTGAAGAATAAGCTGCATTTCAATCATAATTTCTGGATGAGTAAGAAGATACTCTCTGACGATTTGTTGAATATGATGAGAATCAGTATGTGGTATCATTTTTTCTTTAAGCTTAGATAAAAAGCTAGAATCTTCCAAAAGTTGTGATTTAAGCTTTTCTAAGCTTAAATCATTTGCTGTTTTTGAGTGTGATGTTGCGTTTGATAAAGAAGGTAAAAAGATTAAAATACTCGACATAACTATGACTAAAATTTTTGAAAAAAGTATTATTTTCGAGTTTTGAGAGTGATAATTCATTTGTATACCTTCACATTTTTTAGGGTGTCACTGAGTGAACTATATGAAAAGCGCTATCTATGTGCAATGAAGCATTTAGTTATAGTGTATCTTTAAGAATGAGAAAAAACATCAATTTTTCTCTAAAAAGATTTCATATGATAAACCTTGTCTTGGTAAGGATTATGTTTTGTAAAAGATAAAAAAAATCTCTTTAATTTGTCAAATGTTGTTTTGATGTATAAGGGTATCAAAAGCTTTTTGTGCATGTTTATTTTAGGAAAAAGTACGTTGATAATACAATGAAGAACACTTGTATTATTTTTTCCTGTTGATTTATTGAGTACTGAGAAACAAAATAAAATAATGAAAAGTGAAATTATGAAAACCACAACACATTATGAGCTGTTTATCATTGGAGGAGGGATAAACGGCTGTGGATTGGCAAGAGATGCAGCAGGACGCGGATTTAAAGTGGGATTGGCTGAAATGAACGATCTTGCATCTGGGACCTCAAGTGCGTCAACAAAGCTTATTCATGGTGGGCTTCGTTATCTTGAACACTATGAGTTCAAACTTGTTCGTGAAGCATTGAAAGAACGCGAGATCATTTTACGTATGGCTCCACATATTGTGCGTCCTTTGCGTTTTCTCCTTCCTTATCATAAAGAATTGCGCCCTGCTTGGATGTTGCGTTTTGGACTTTTTATTTATGATTATTTAGGGAATTGGAATCAGAAATTGTGGCGCAGTAAAACGATTAATTTTTCAAAAAAATTTTGCTCTACACTGAAGAAAGAATATCAGAGAGGTTTTGAATATTCTGATGCAAGAGTAGATGATGCGCGTTTAGTTATTGGCAATGCTCGTGATGCAGAAAAGTGGGGAGCTGATATAAAAGTACGAACAGAAGTTCTCTCTTTAAAAAAAGAAGACAATAAATGGCGTATCTTTCTTCAAGACAAGTTAAGTAGCAAAGAATATAGTGTCACAGCTTCTTATGTCGCGAATATGACAGGTCCTTGGATTGATCATGTTTTAGCAAGCATATTAGATTGTAAAGAACATTCACCAGTACGGCTTGTTAGAGGTTCTCATATTTTGGTTCCCAAGCTTTATACTCATGATCGTGCTTATATTTTTCAAAATGGTGATGGGCGTATTATATTTGCTATTCCGTATCAAGAAGATTTTACCTTACTTGGAACAACAGATTGTAATTATCAAGGAGATCCGGCTGACGTTCATATTACTGATACAGAAATTGATTATATTTGTGCAGCAGCCAGTGAATATTTCATACAACCAGTGTTGCCTGAAACGATTGTCTGGTCTTACTCGGGAGTTCGTCCACTCTATGATGATGGAGCTTCAAAAGAACAAGAAATTACGCGCGATTATGTTTTAAAAGAAATGGGAACAGGAACGACACCAAAGATACTTAATCTTTATGGTGGAAAGATTACAACTTATCGTAAGTTGGCTGAAGATGCGATGAAATTTGTTGAAAAAGAGCTTGGTAAAAAGGGAGCATCATGGACGGCTAAGGCAGTACTTCCAGGGGGTGATTTTCCCTATAACAAATTAGATACAATCGAAAATAGGATTGCTCTTTTAATGCCAGATTTAGATGCTTTTACACATCGCAGGCTTGCACGCTCCTACGGTACGGAAGCATTGGTGATCTTTGCACATGGTAAGGCAAATAAAGGAAAAAATTTTGGACATGGGCTTTATGAAGTAGAAGTAAAATGGTTGATGGAAAAAGAATGGGCTAAAGTATGTGAAGATGTGTTATGGCGTCGTTCAAAACTGGGGCTCCTATTTAATGAACAAGAGGTTGATACTCTTTCTTCCTATATGCAAAGCCAACAAGAGATTGAACAACGTTTATGATCATTTCATTTTACAGATTGTATCTGCAATATTGTAAAATATTTTCCTTCGAGAGATACTGATATTATTATAGATATTAAAAAGGCAATGGTTGTCTATACCCTGATTTTAGTTTTTTTTTGCAAGAATCACGAAATGGCAAAATTAGATAGAATATTTAAGATGAAATTTGTCTATCTTATAAAGTGAAATCTAAGAATATTACCAAAAAGAACTCATTGATAAAAAATAATTTATAATTAGATTCCTGTGAAATAAGGGTTTTTCCTTCTTTAGGAGAAGATAAAGCTACTTTCTGTATCGTTTATTTGCACAATGAGTTAAAAAAATCTAAAGAAAATTAAATCGATCATGAAAAATTCTATAATGTGTTAGTTTAGCATTTATTATCTTAAATGCTGTACTAAATCATGTAAGGGAAGAGGCTTGAAGAGCGTAAGAAGAACTTATAAATGAGTTTTTTATATTATAGTAAAAATCTTCTTTTTTCATGTTTATATACCTGAACACTAATCTATGAGAAATGCGATATTGTGTTGTGGCATGATTGATTGTAGTAAACCTTGATATCAATTGAAAATAATGAGCTGTTATTATACTCATGATAGTATAAGAGAATAAAATTTTCCGTAAACTAAAAGTAAGTATTTTTTTTTATGTATAAAGAGAGAGCTATAGGGACATGAGAGTAATACCCTCATGATATTTTACAATCTTCCATCGCCTATAAAATTTGCAGTAGCACCAATGTTGGACTGGACAGACCGACATTGCAGATTTTTTTATCGTCTTTTAACGAAAAAAGCTCTCCTTTATACGGAAATGATGGTAGCAGATGCTGTCATTCATGGTGTTCGCGAACAATTGTTGGCTTTTAGCGACAAAGAACGTCCAGTTGCATTACAATTAGGGGGGGCAGATCCGAAAAAGTTAGCAGAAGCTGCACGAATTGCTGAGGATTTTGGCTACAACGAAATAAATCTCAATGTTGGTTGTCCATCAAATCGTGTTCAAGCAGGTGTCTTTGGAGCTTGTTTGATGCTACATCCAGACATTGTGGCAAATGCCGTAGAAGCAATGAAACGAGAGGTTACTATACCTGTAACTGTCAAATGTCGGATTGGAGTGGACGAACAAGATGAAGAATTAGCATTAGATCTTTTGGCTAATCAAGTTTGGAATGCTGGATGTGATGCGCTCTGGATACATGCACGCAAGGCATGGCTACAAGGATTGAGTCCGAAAGAAAATCGCAATATTCCGCCCCTTAATTATGAAAGGGTTTACAAATTAAAACGTCAATATCCTCATAAATTCATTGGGATAAATGGTGGAATTAAATCGATTGATGAGATCAAAGAACACTTAACTTTCTGTGATGCTGTCATGGTTGGTCGCCAAGTTTATCATGATCCAACTTTGTTAAAACATATTGATTTTGAACTCTATGGTGAGTCGCAGAATAGTCTAAGTGAGAGTGATCTTATTGAGCTTATGTGTGATTATGCAGCTCGACATATTGCATCGGGGGGGCGGCTTTCTCATGTGACACGTCACATGATTGGTTTATTTCATGGGCGGGGTGGGGCACGTCGATGGCGGCAAATACTATCAAATGATGCGACAAAACCAAACGCAGATATATGTACTTTAAAAGAAGCTTTTTATGCTCTCATTTAATAACAGTCAGACAATTAACATATATTAAAGTTGAGATCCTTTGCGTTTTGATTTCTTTGCGATAATTTTGATCCTTTTAATTTTATAAGTTTTTGAAAGTTTATAACTTTTATTATGAATAAGAATGTTAGAATTTATATATTAAACGGCATGCTGATTATACCTATTAAATAAAAAATAACTTAAGGGTATCACTGTAAAGGTAGTCATAAGATATTAATAACATTTTGAATCTTGCACGTTTGTTATTGGGGTAGAAAATAGAATGTAGAAATTATTGCTTTCATAGTATTTAACATTTTTAAAGCACTGTTAAAAAAACAATAAATTATTCATATCCTGTATATATGACGTGATTTTCATAAACATTGTAGATTTTAAAAGGTATCCTTATGATCGCTAGTCCATTTGATGATTTTCGTGCTTTACTTACAAATTTACCTGTTGCTGATGAGTTTTCTATAATTTTGGCAAAAAAACGGCAAAAAAACTTAACAAAAGAGCAAGGAACATTGGGAAAACTAGGAGATCTTGCTGTTTGGTATGCGGGGTGGAGAGGTACAGAAAAACCTATAGTAACGCGACCTTTGGTTGCTATTTTTTCTGGAAACCATGGTATTGTAGAGGAGAATATTACACCATTTCCACAATCTATGACACAAAAAATGGTACAAAATTTTGCATCTGGCGGTGCTGCTATCAACCAAATTTGTATCGCTTATGATCTGGGATTAAAAATTTTTGATTTAGCATTGGAATATCCAACAATGAATATTACCAAGGATGCTGCAATGGACGAGAGAAGTGCAGCTGCTACAATGGCATTTGGAATGGAATCCATTGCGGGTGGAACAGATCTTTTATGTATTGGTGAAATGGGAATTGGAAACACAACAATAGCTTCAGCTTTATGTTTAGCATTGTTTGGTGGAGACGTTGAAGAGTGGACAGGATATGATATGGAATCGGAGGGTGATTTTTATCAGCGTAAAATAGCAGCGGTTAAGGCAGCAGTTTCCTTGCATAAGGAGCATTTAAATGATCCTTTTGAGATAATGCGTCGCTTAGGAGGACGTGAAATTGCTGCTATGGTTGGTGCTATTTTAGCGGCAAGAATGGAAAAGATACCCGTTATTTTAGATGGTTTTGTGGCAACAGCAGCAGCAGCGATCCTTTATAAAATACATCCAAAAGCTCTTGATCATACCCTTGTTGGACATGTTTCTTCTGAGACAGCTCATCGTAAACTTTTAAAAAAAATTGGCAAAGAACCACTTCTAGATTTGGGGATGCGTCTTGGTGAAGGGACAGGAGCAGCTATGGCAGCTGGTATTGTCAAAGCTGCTGTTTTAACACATGCACAAATGGTGTTTTTTAACAAGAAAGTTTGAATGCCTAAAAGATCATAAGACGGATATAAAAAATCTTAAGAGCTTTGTTCATGCGTCTTGTCGTGTAATTTAATATAATTAAGTGGAAGTTCTGTTGTATATTTAATCTGTTCCATTGCGAAAGAAGAAGAGACATCACGGATGTCAATTTTAGAAATTAATTTTTTATAAAAAAGATCATAAGCTTCAATGTTGGGCACAACAACACGCAATAAATAGTCAATATCTCCACTCATTCGATAAAATTCAATGACTTCACGGAATTCTTGCACAATTTTTGAAAAACGCTTAAACCATTCATGACTATGTGTATTTGTGCGAATAGACACAAAAACAGTGACGTGTGCGTTTACTTTTTCTGGAGAAAGAACAGCAACACGACGCTGAATGACGCCATCTTCTTCAAGTTTTTGAATTCTACGCCAGCAAGGAGTGGTCGAAAGTCCCACTTTTTTAGCAATATCAGCAACAGAAAGTGTCGCATTTTCTTGCAAAAGATGTAAAATTTTTCGGTCAAGACGATCCATATTTTTTCTCAATATTTTAATTTATAAAAATTTACGCACTAAACAACGCAGATATACAATAAGCTCATCGTTAAACCATGGTTTTTTCTGTAACCAAGAAGTATTTCGCCATGACGGATGAGGCAAAGGCATAACATTATAGCCTCGAGGTTGAGGAATGGAAAGAATATTTCTCCAATCACCAACAGTTGCAGAAACGGTTTTATGTTTTAATTCTGTAATGTGCCACTTTTGCGCATAACGACCAATGGCAAGAACAAGCTTTATTTGAGGCATTGCCTGAAATATCTTTTCATGCCATATTTCTCGACATTCACGTCTTGGTGGTAAATCAGCTTTATTTTTATCATAACCTGGAAAACAAAATCCCATAGGAACAATAGCAAAGAGAGATTTATTATAAAATTCTTCTTTCGTGACACCTAGCCAATTACGCAATTTTTCGCCAGAGCGATCATTAAAAGGGATAGAAGTTTCATGGACACGCAACCCTGGTGCTTGGCCTGCAATTGCAATCGAAGCAGTATCGGATAAATAAACGACAGGGTTTGGTTCATGAGGAAGAGGAGGAAAATAATGGGGTTGTTGGACGCAAACACGACAGGAATAGATCTCTTTTTCAAGTTTGATAATTGGGCTACATTGTTTCATTAGTAAATAAAATTAAAAAATATTTTTTTATTCTGTGCGAGGATTTGCTTTGCGCCATTCTTTTGGTCGTTGAAAACTTGATGCCCATATTCCTTTCTTTTTCTTTCTAGCTTCTTGCTCTTCTTTGGGGTATTCATAATAATTTACAGCCCAACCATTATGTACAAGTGTTGCGTTGATATTGCTAACTTGTTTTGTTTTACATGTTGCAAGAATACGGCGATATTTATCTGTTTTTTGCCAGTGACATGTAACAGTTTGATTTTTTAATAGTTTTTCTAAATATTTCTTTGCCTCAAGCCCACAAGGGTAGCGTGCTTCTTTTTTTCCACAAAATTGGTGGAGTTCAGGAGCATCAATTCCAGCTAGTCGAATCTTAATTGAAGAAATCATAATGGTATCGCCATCAATGATTAATGCATTTCCTTCAACAGTGTTTTGAGAAGAAAATTTTTCTTTTTGAGGCAACAGCTGAGTTTTCTTAAAATAAGTTGACATAATGATAAGAATGCTAGCAGCGACAAAAATACTGAAACCGATAACTTTTAGATTAAAGCTTCTTAGATTAAAATGAGAAAAAGATTTTTTCATGAAATAAAGAAACTGCTAACATTATTATAACTCTATTTTAGTATTGTTTATAATTGACCCGAGAAACTTTATTCATATGACGAAACAGTGTTTCGTTTTAATGACAAAATTTTCATTAGATATCACAATAATCAAATACTCATACAGAATATATGTAAGCAACTTAAATAATAAATCAACTTATCCAAATCCGTACAAAACATACAAAGTTTAAAGTAAACTTTTTAAACTTAAGGAAATAAAAAAACATCCCTCAAAAAATAACTTTGAAGAGCAATACTCCCACATTTCTTTTGGAGTATAAAATCTATCAATTTAATAATAATTTTATTTATTTAATTTTTGTTTCCTTAAATTCAACGTGCTTTTTTACAACTGGATCATATTTACGCTTGCTCATTTTATCTGTCATTGTACGGCTGTTTTTCTTTGTTACATAGAAAAAACCAGTATCTGCAGTTGATAAAAGCTTGATCTTAATGGTTGCTGCTTTAGCCATAATGTAAATACCCTATTTATACTGAAAAAATATTATTGCTGTCAAAACTTATTTCCGACATCATCAGATTTTCCGGCAACACTACGGATGTTCTCAAAAAAGTCAAGAGCTGATTAATTTTCTCATAAGTTGGACAAACACCAAAATGACATATAAACCGAAAAAAACAGCCATGGCTATTGAAAAACCAAAGGGTTTAAAGATATCCATGGATTTTCCGATAAAGGTCGGTCCGATGAGCATACCAATTCCATAACAAAAAATAAAAGCAGAATTAGCAGCAGCAAGTTCTTGCCCCTTGAGACGGGCTCCTAAATGTGCAAGACTAATTGTATAAAGGCTCGCTGATACACCACCCAGAAAAAACAAATCAAGCATCAGAATCCATGGATATTGAAGAATCCATGGTACTATAAAAGTTCCTATAAAACCTAGAATAGCGCAACTCATCAGCGGGTAGCGTCGATCTTTGGCGTAGTCGCTTATAATGCTGATAGGAATTAAGAGGAAAATATTCCCAAGTGCAAGGGTTGCCATAAAATGTGCTGCTTCATTCTCATTATAACCAATGGATAAACTAAAGGGTATTATAAGAGTTAATACGCCCATTTGAATGGCCCCGTAAACAAGGACCGCCATCATTGCACTTGGAACGTGAAAAAGATAACGAAAAAATGGCATATATTGATTTTTTTGAAATTCTGGACTTAATTTCCAAGCGGTAAGAATTGGTATAGTAGCAAGTATAATAAGGCTATATCCAACAGCAAAAGGAATAAATCCTTGTGTTCCCACTTTTGCTAGCAGCGTTAGACCTATTATAAACCCTAATCCTAAGACAATAGCATAAATAGAAAGGATCAAACCGCGTTTTTTTGGGGGAGCATAACTGTTGATCCAAAACTCTGACAGGATAAACATAACTGTCATGCTGAAATGTAATATAAACTTTAAAATAAACCAAATCCATATGGGATCAAAAAAATAGAATCCTAAAAAACTTAAAGATTCTATCGCCATCATAAGCAATATTGTTTGAGCGATTCCTAAGCATAAGGCAATTCGAGACGTAAAAATAGCTGCAATAATTGTGGCGATTCCACCAACTGTTCCACTATAGCCGATTGTACTGTTGGAAAGTCCTTTCTCTGCCATAAGAAGAGAGACAAGTTGTGTTCCCATTGCCAATGCTGTTCCAACAGTGCCAATGGTTGCAATAGCGGCAATAATTGCACGCAAAGAATTATTTTGAGAGTCAAAAGGTTTTTTTTTCATGAGAATGGCTTAAGGTACTCTTGTTTATTTAAACAATGAAAAGATGAGCTGAAATGAAAGGGAGCCAAAACTATCCTTTGCAGTTTCTCTCATTTCCTAAGTATAAAAAACTGCAAGATTTTTATATGGTTATTATAGACTTAACAATAAAATTTACCCTCTTGTATACTAAAGAAAGAAGATTGTACATATAAAATAATATAAATATTATATAATATAAGCCATTTCTTAAATTGAATTTATTATTCATATTATATTTAATGGAGGGCAAGAAGATTAATTTTTTCTTTTCCCATAAAAAGTATACTTTTGTTTTTTTAATTTGTTTTTATGGTAGGATGTCGGTGAAAATTTTATTGGACGAGGTTTTGTTAACAGTTCAAAGCATAAAGCGCCAGCAAAAGGTTGTACCGTTATAAGTTTTACTTCTACAACATCACTGAGCTGATAGCCTTTATGGCTACGCTGTCCTACAAGAACATGTTGTGCTTCATCAAAATGATAATAATCATTTTTAAGTGTAGAAATATGGACAAAACCATCTGTATTGAGTTTATCAAGTGAGATAAAAAGACCTGCTTTTGTAACTCCGGAAATGCGACCTGTAAAAATACGACCGATTTTATTCATTAAATAGTGAGCAACAAGCCGATCAATCGTTTCTCTTTCAGCCATCATTGCACGGCGTTCGTATAAAGAAACTTGCGTAGCAATTTCTGCAAGATTTTGTTCTTGTGTATCTGTTAATTGATCATTTCCTAATTTGAGAGCTTTAATGAGTGCTCGATGAATAATGAGATCAGCATAACGACGGATTGGTGATGTAAAATGTGTATAGTTCTGCAAATTTAAACCAAAATGGCCACTATTTTTAGGGTTGTACTCTGCTTGTGATTGTGAACGCAAAATAACTTGATTGACTAGTTCTTGTTGTTGAGTATGAGCGACCTTTTCTAAAATTCTATTAAGGCGCGCTGAGGTAAGTTCGCTTCCGCGGGAGAGTGGTATCCCCAAACTTTGAAGAAAGCTCCGAAGTATTTCTTGCTTAGCAAGAGAAGGTTTTTCATGAATACGATAAATGAGCGGCTGGTGATGTTGTTTTAATGTTTCAGAAGCTGCAATATTAGCTTGTATCATAAACTCTTCAATTAAACGATGCGCTTCTAGTTGTGGTTCACTCACAACATCTTTTATGCATCCATTTTGATCAAGAATAATCTTTTTTTCTGCAATTTCTAATTCTAGTGGTTGGCGACGATTTCGCGCAGCTTTAAGGCATGCATAGGCTTCCCATAAGGGGTGCAAAATGCTCTCAAAAAGAGGGGTTATTTTTTCATTTATATTACCTTCAATTGCCAATTGTACTTCTTGATAAGAAAGTTTGGCTCTTACACGAATCATAGTACGATGAAAACTATGTTTTCGTTTATTACCGTTTGCATCAAAAATCATACGAACGGCTAAAGCTGGTCTTTCTTTTCCTTCACGCAGAGAACATAAATCATGAGAAAGGCGTTCAGGTAACATTGGCACAACGGTATCGGGAAAATAAACAGAATTTCCACGTTTCAATGCTTCTTTATCTAAAGCACTTCCTGTTTTGATATAATAAGAAACATCTGCAATGGCTACAATAATAATCCAACCATCATTATTTGCTGGATCCTTATCCTTGGTTGCATAAACTGCATCATCATGGTCTTTTGCATCTGGTGGATCAATTGTAATAAAGGGTAATTGTCGCCAATCTTCACGATTATCCATATTGGCAGCTTTGATATGTTTGGCTTGCTCAAGAACACTTTCAGGAAAAATATAAGGAATTCCTTTCGAAAGAAGCGCTATCATTGAGAGTGTTTTCTCACTCTTAATGTGCCCTAAAACATTCTTTATTTTTGCGCTCTTTAATCCGTAACCAGTATTTTTTTTTATTTCGACTTCAACGAGATCACCAATTTGAATCTTCATTTCTGGAGACATTTCAACAATGAGTTCATTGGTTTTGCGGTCTATAGGATCAAGGCGCCATTGATTATTTTCCAATTTTCGTACAATAGCAAATGCGCTTTTGGGAGATACATCAATTTTACGAATAATTCGTCCCGTATAAGGATGGCTTGAGCTTTCAGAATTTTTATTTCGAAAAACTTTTACAAGAATATGATCTCCAACACCAATATTACTTCCTGTTATGTGATGAAAAGAGTGTATTTCAATATTGGGCTTTGGAGAATCTTCCCATTCAAGAGGTTGTGCAATAAAACTTCCATCTTTATCACGTCCGCTAATTTTTACTAAAGAAACAGGGGGTAATTTTCCTTTGTTTATTGCTCTTTTGTGGTGTTTAGATATGAGATTTTGATCCTTTAACTCACGTAACATATCTCTAAGCCAGATACGAGAATCGCCTTTTAAGTTAAAAGCTTTAGCGATTTCTCGTTTACTTGAGTGGTTAGGATTCTCAATTATAAAGGAAAGGATTGCTTCCTTATTGGGAAAAGTTTTCCCCTTGAATGAAGAGAGATATTTTATGTTTTTTTCACCTTTAGCCAAAATTTATGTCTCTTTTATTTTTGCTTTTGTTTTAGAAGAAGCTCTTTTTGAAGTTGTTTTTTTACTCGATGCTTTAGCCGATATAAGTTCTAGTGCCTCTGGAAGTGTTACACTAATGGGATCTTTATCTTTTGGCAATGTTGCATTAATTTTACCCCAATTGACATAAGGACCATAACGCCCGTTGCGCACGGTAATGGTTCCTCCTTCGGGATGCTCTCCTAATGTTGCCAATGCTTCAGGTGTTGTTCTGCTTTGCCTGGTTTTGTTTTCTTGTTGTTCTGCTAATACTGTAACAGCGCGATTGATACCAATATCAAAAACTTCATCTGCATGAAGAAGGCGCGCAGATTTTCCATTATGGCTAAGATAGGGACCATATCGTCCAATCGTAGCCGTGATTGTTTTTCCGGTTTCAGGATGAATGCCAATTTCACGGGGAAGGGATAGTAAAGCCAAGGCTTTATCAAGGGTTACATTTTCTGCCTGCCATTCTTTTGGTAATCCTGCACGCTTAACTTCTTTGCTTTCACCAAGTTGAATATAGGGACCAAACCGGCCATTACGAAGAGAGATCTCTTTTCCTGTTTCAGGGTCAATACCAAGTATAACAGGTTCATCATTGCGTACAGCTTCATTCTCTTCTCCAGTATCTGTACCAAGTTGGTGTGTGTATTTACATTCGGGATAATTGGAACAGCCAACAAAAGCACCATAACGCCCAAGTTTTAATGATAATTGACCATTTTTACAAAGAGGACAGGAACGCACATCACTTCCATCTTCGCGTTCAGGAAAAGCGAGAGGTGCTAATGTTACATTTAAAGCATCAAGAACATTGGTTATACGGAGTTCTTGGATATTGCTAATAGATGCATTAAATCCATCCCAAAAATCTCGCAATACGTCTTTCCAAGAAAGTTTGCCATCAGAGATAAGATCCAGCTTTTCTTCAAGATCTGCTGTGAAACCATATTCTACATAGCGATTAAAAAAATTTTCAAGAAAGGCTGTAACAATACGTCCCTTGGCATCGGGAATAAGCTTTCGTTTATCAATGACAATATATCCACGGTCACACAATGTCGCTAATGTGGATGCATAAGTTGAAGGACGACCAATTCCTAACTCCTCAAGCTTTTTAATTAATGAAGCTTCAGAATAACGAGAAGGGGGCTCTGTGGTATGTTGTACAGATTCAACTTTTTCTTTTGTAAGTGCTTCACCAGTGTTTATTTGTGGTAAACGTGTTGTTTCATTTTCTTCATTATTTTCTTCGTCTCGTTGATCCGTGTAGACGGAAATAAAGCCATCAAAACGAACAACAGATCCTGTTGCCCGTAGATTTGCACGCTCTTCTCCTTGCTGTGCTTCAATTTCAACGGTTGTACGTTCAATGTCAGCAGAGCGCATTTGGCTGGCAATGGCACGCTTCCATATCAGATCATAGAGCTTTGCTTGATCGCTATCGAGAAAATTACGGACTTGACTAGGATTGCGTTGAAAATCTGTTGGGCGGATCGCTTCATGTGCTTCCTGTGCATTTTTTGCCTTTGTTGAATAAAAACGTGGCTTTTCAGGAATATAGTCTTTTCCGAAAGTTTCATGAATAACTTTTCGTGCTGAATCAATAGCCTCTGGTGCTATCTGCACACCATCGGTACGCATATAAGTAATAAGCCCTGCCGTTTCACCATTAATTTCAATGCCTTCATAAAGCTTTTGGGCAATTTGCATAGTGCGAGAAGCTGAAAAACCTAGTTTTGAAGAAGCTGCTTGTTGTAGTGTAGAGGTCGTAAATGGAGGAAAAGGATTTCTCTTTGTAGGTTTTGCTTCAACACTGAGTGTATGATATTGAGCTTTCTCCAGCATAAAGCGAATTTGGTCTGCTTGTTCTTGAGATTGAATATCAAGCTTGCCTATTTTTCTTTGATTAAACATTGTCAATCTTGCTTGGAAACTATCATTTCGGATGGTTTTTAACTGTGTTGTAATGGACCAATAATCTTCTTTGATAAAATGTTCTATTTCTGATTCACGATCACAAATAATACGCAAAGCAACCGATTGAACGCGTCCTGCTGAACGCGCACCAGGGAGTTTACGCCATAAAACAGGTGAAAGTGTAAAACCAACGAGATAATCGAGAGCACGACGTGCAAGATAAGCATCGACAAGGGATGTATCAATATCACGTGGATTATTCATAGCATCAAGCACAGACTTTTTGGTGATGGCATTGAAGACAACTCTTTTAATAGGTTTATCTTTTAAAACTTTTTTTTGACGGAGAACATCCAGAATATGCCATGAAATAGCTTCCCCTTCACGATCAGGGTCTGTTGCTAATATAAGGCTATCGGCTTCTTTAACGGCTTTTGCTATTTCATTTAAACGTTTAGCGGCAGCAGAATCTATATCCCATTTCATAGAAAAATCTTGATCCGGTAAAACAGAACCATCTTTTGCAGGCAAATCACGAACATGTCCAAATGATGCGACAACTTTGTATTGAGATCCAAGATATTTATTAATTGTTTTTGCTTTTGCTGGAGATTCAACGATAACGATATTCATAATTTTACCCAAATATTGAAATAAAAATTTTTTTATAAACGCCTTTTACGCGAATAGCTAATGCCAATTGCTTAAGAGCACATAAAAAATATTAGCCATATAAAAAACATGAATATTGTACAACTTATGATTGTCATTATTAGAGTACACCCTATATAGAATTACACGATTTATTTTCCACTGTTATTACAAAAACATACGGCGAAATACTAAGATAACGTCTATTGAGAGGTAGGAGGGAAAATGCTCAAGGATAGAGGATTATGTTTATAAATCATTTAAAAGTTATCCAATATATTACAGACATGTCAAAGCAAATGAATCAGATGGCGCGTCAGGCGCACAGTCCGCTTTTAGCATTGCTTTTGGATATGGTTGCCAAAGAAGGGCAAAGCATTATTAATAGTGCTGAGGCTCTTGGGGAAGATCAAGATTCGACAATGACACACAACCACCAGAGTGTCGAATAAGCTTTCCAGCAAGGTCGAGTTCTACCAACAAGAGGTAGAGAGCTGGGAGTGAAACACCTGAGTGGATACTGAGTGTGTCTAAATCGATTGGCGTTGTTGAAAGAGCGGAGAGAACTGCTGCACGTGCTGCATCATCATCTGCTAAAGAGGGATCACTGTTTTTTTCATCTGCTAAATTAAAATTCTCCTTTTCAAGTTGTAAAGAGGATGGTTCCTCAAAAAAATTGAGTTGCGAATTTGGAAGCGGTGAAATTAATGGCGTAAGTGTTTCTATAATGTCAGAAGGATGTGTGGTGAGTAGAGCACCGTCTTTGATAAGATTGTTTGTACCAACAGATCTTGGATCAAGTGGAGAACCGGGAATGGCAAAAATTAACCGTCCCATTTCAGCTGCTTGACGTGCGGTAATTAAGGACCCTGAGCGCAGGGCTGCCTCTACAACCAAGAGACCAAGTGATAGAGCTGCAATAATACGGTTTCTTCTTGGAAAATCGATAGCACGCGGCTTCCAAGAAATGGGCATTTCGCTGATGATGGCTCCACCGTTGGCGATAATATCTTCGTGCAACTTTTTATTTTCAGGAGGATAGATATGATCAATTCCTCCAGCCATGACTGCAACAGTTCCTGTTTTTAAACTTGCTTGATGCGCAACGCTATCAATTCCACGAGCGAGCCCAGAAATTGTTACAAAGTCTGCTTCTCCGAGAAAACGCGCAAATTGAGCCGTAAGCTTTTTCCCAGCAGCTGAAGCATTTCGAGAACCTATAATTCCAATAGAAGTTTTTTGAAAAATTGAAATATTACCTTTGATAGCAATAAGCGGCGGAGGGGCTTCTGTAACCTTAAGAAAAGCTGGATAGTCTGGTTCGCCCATACCGATGAACCGAATATCTAATCTTTCAGCTTCTTGCATTTCTTTTTCTGCATCTTCTAAGCTTGCTATTTTAATAGATACAGAACCACCCCCTTTTCTACTAAGCTCTGGCAGTGCTGCCAGAGCATTTTCTGCTGTTTTATAATGATCAATGAGATTGCGAAAACTAACAGCTCCAATATTTTCACTGCGCAATAACCGTAACCAGCTTAGACGTTGATGATCAGTAAGCAGGATTCCTTTATTTATCTCCGTGTTGCGTACCAATCTTACTTTCTTCCCCAATTAATAATCTACCGATATTTGCAGAATGTTTTATAAACACAAATACGCTCATCACAATCAGCATACAATAGAAATAAGAAGCGGAAAAATAAAAAACAAATATCGGTGTGATCGTAACAGCAATAAGCGCAGATAATGAAGAATAACGCATGAGGAGAAAAATCGCACTCCATACAATAATAAAAATAATTGCTGCAGGCCAATAGATTCCTAAGCAGACTCCTAGATAGGTAGCAACACCTTTGCCACCTTTAAATTTAAGCCATACGGGGAAAAGATGTCCTAAGAAAACAAAAAAGCCTGCTAGAGAAACAAGGATACTATTGTCTAGCGGATCACTAAAAAACTTTATAACGAAAACAACGATAGTTCCTTTCAACATATCACAAAGAAGTGTTAGAGCAGCAAGCTTTTTATTTCCTGTTCGTAAAACATTTGTTGCTCCAATATTGCCGGAACCGATTGTTCTTATATCACCAATTTTGAACAATTTCGTAAAAAGAAGCCCAAATGGAATCGAGCCAATGAGATAAGATACGAGGAAAATAAACCATGGAGTGGACTGAAAAAATATTTCTGCTTCATTCATTAAGAATCTCATTAAGTTTGTTGATCAAGTTTAAAAACGTTTTTCCCTTTCACAAAAGTCTGGATCACGCGTCCTTGAAAACGTGCATTCTCAAAAGGGGTATTTTTTGAACGTGAATAGAGCTTCTCTTTCGAAACAACCCATGGTTCTTCAAGATCAACCACAATAAGGTCTGCATGAGCCCCTTTTTTGAGTGTTCCTGCATTGAGTCCAAAGAGCTTTGCAGGCGCCGTTGACAAAAGTTCCGTTATCCGTAGAAGAGATAGGCTCTCATTATGATAAAGACGTAAGGCTGCGCTCAATAAGGTCTCCATACCAATAGCGCCAATTGCCGCGTCATTAAATGGTAAATGTTTTGTGTCGATACTCTGAGGATCATGAGAAGAGACAATAACATCTATAATCCCATCCTTTATTGCTTCAATCATTGCTACACGGTCTTCTTCTGTACGCAATGGGGGCATTAAGCGAAAAGAAGTGCGATATTGTCCAATGTCATTTTCATTGAAAGATAAATGATTAATAGATACACCCGCTGAAATTTTCTCACTGCGTTTTTTACCTAAACGAAGTGCATCAGCAGAGAGTGCTGTCGATATTTGAGCGGCATGATAGCGTGTTTGCGTTAATGCTGCTAAACGTAGATCTCTTTCAAGTGGGATAACTTCTGCTTCGCGAGGGATGCCAGAAAGACCAAGCCAACTGGCAAGCAGTCCTTCATTCATCACACCTTGCCCTGTAAGATCTTTATCTTGCGTTTCATGCATCAATGGAACATCAAAATCGCGTGCATAAGTCATTGCACGCCGCATAACAGATGAATTTTGAAGTGTTTTTTTTCCTTCACTAAAGGCAACGGCTCCAGCATCTTTGAGCAAACCAAATTCGGTTATTTCTTGTCCGTTGAAACCTTGTGTGATTGAAGCAACGGGATAAATATTGACCAATGACATTTCCTGTGCTGTATGCGTAATAAATTTAACGAGTGCTACATTATCAATAACTGGATGCGTGTTTGGCATCATAAGAAAGGAAGTAATACCACCTGCTGCGGCCGCGTAACTTGCTGATGTAATTGTTTCACAATGTTCATTCCCTAATTCTTCAACAAAAACGCGCGCATCAACAAGTCCAGGGAGAATTGCTTTGTTTTGTGCGTTAATAACTTCTGCTTCTTCAGGGAATCCCTGATTCAGAGCTTCTTTTCCAGCGGCTATAATTCGTCCATTTTCAACAATAACTGTACCAATTTCATCGATTGCGCGCGAAGGATCAATAATACGAGCATTTTGAAAAACAATTGGTTTTATCATTTTTTTTCTCCACTGATCTTTGCGCGTGAATCTAATAAAGCCTCCATGACAGCCATACGCACTGCAATTCCCATTTCTATTTGTGTATGAATCATACTTTGTGGTCCATCTGCTATGTCGGATGCAATCTCTACACCACGGTTTAATGGGCCAGGATGCAGAATAATAGAATCATTTTTGGCATAGGCTAAATTTTCTTTATGTAAGCCAAAATAATGGAAATATTCACGCGTAGAGGGAATAAAAGAGCCTGTCATCCGTTCATGCTGTAAGCGCAACATCATGATAACGTCAGCATTTTTAAGACCTTCTTTCATCGTGTTAAAAACCTCAACACTCATATGAGCGATTTCTGCGGGTAAGAGTGTTGAGGGAGCAACAGCACGAACACGAGCACCCAAAGCATTGAGACACAGGATATTGGAACGGGCAACACGTGAGTGTAAGATATCTCCGCAAATCGCAACAGTTAATCCTTCAATACGACCTTTTGCCCTTTTAATGGTTAGAGCATCTAATAAAGCTTGGGTTGGATGTTCATGAGCACCATCACCTGCATTAATAACACAACAATCAACTTTTTGCGCTAATAAAGCTGCCGCTCCTGCACTGTTATGGCGAAAAACCAGTATATCTGGCTTCATCGCATTGAGAGTTGTAGCAGTATCAAGTAATGTTTCTCCCTTTTTTACAGATGAGTTGCCGATCGCAAGACTCATCACGTGTGCACCTAGCCTTTTACCCGCTAATTCAAAAGAAGATTGTGTTCGCGTAGAGGCTTCAAAAAAGAGATTAATTTGAGTCCGTCCATGCAAAGTAGATTTTATTTTATCAATTTTGTTAGAAAGGATAATATTTGCTTCTGCACGATCAAGCAATGTATTAAGATCTTGTACACTCAGATCTTTAATAGCTAAAAGATGTTGATGAGGGAAAAGTGGGAAAAAATTATCTTGCATCATAGCATTCTTCTTTATCTCTCTCTAAACAGGTTAAACAAGCATTTGTTTGAATATGATAAATGTTTCTTAACTCTAAAAAGACAAATAGTCTATGATATGAATGATTTGAATGTAGGAATATACCTATGAGTGCTGTATCTGCGCAAAATACTCGTCGAAAAAATACATTTCTTAGCGATACGCTTATGTTTCGTATTGCTTCTACTTTGCCTAAGTTTTTGTTAGCAAGTTTTGAAGAAATAGGGGATTTTGCCGCGAGTCGAGAAGCATGGAAACTTTCTTGCTTAGCGAATCATTATAAGCCTTTACTACGCTATAATGATGAATGGGGGCAACCAACAGAAAGATTAGAGATCCATTCTTCCTATCAAGCTCTTCAACAATATTCTAGACAAGCAGGTTTGGTTACCTCGCTTTGGGAAAATACGAGCTCAGAAAATGGAGTACGCTATCAAGCGCGTGCGATTCGTTTAGCTTTATCTGCTGGTTTAGAAACAGGACATTTGAATGAAGTTATCATAACGAGTGCAGCTATTGCCGTTTTAATTAGTGATATTGAGCTCTTCAAAAAATGGCAAAATGTACTTTTATCACGCCAATATGATTCCTCATCAAAACCTATTCATCATAAAAAGGCTGCTTCTCTAACTTGTGCATTTGACGATATTGAAAAATACGCTTTCAATTTTCCAAGTGTTAAGAAAATTTCTTTCGATGAAAGTATGGAACGTGATCTATATCGTTTAAATGTTGTAAAAACCAACGTTATTAATCCTACCGCTGACGGATATCTTGTTAGTGCAGATTTAGATGGTCATTTAAGTTGTTTTTTTATTCCACGCATACAAGAAAATGGCGCATTAAATGGATCTATATCGATTCGTCATTTAATTCAGCGTTCTGGAGAACTTTTAACACCAGAGGGGGTTGTCGACTTCCAAGGCAGTTATGGCTGGCTTTTGGGAAATGCTGGAGAAGGGCTTAAAGTTATTAAAGATATCGAGACGATGATGCGTTTCGATCAATCTGTCATATCGGCAGGTGTTTTACGAGCGGCTCTTCAATTTGGTATGGATTTTTTCCGGAAAAAAATCCCCAATCAGCCTTTACCTCCACTGACAGAACGTATTTTTGCAGATATTGCATTAGATATAGCTGCCTCACAAGCATTGGTTTTGCGTTTAGCGAGAGCATTTGACAATGCAGCAAATGACCGTTCTGAAGCAGCTTTTGCCCGCATTATGACACCTATTATTGCTTATCATGTAAGTCAATTGGTTGTGCCTATTATTGGTGAAATTATCGCACAACTTGGTATTGAAAGTTTTATAGAGAATAATCCATTATCACAAATGTTGCATAATGGGCCTGCGCGAATTGTGAGAAATAGTTCTGCTAATCAATTGGTAAAGGATGCCATTCTTATTGCTGAAAAAGCACCGGGATTGTTTCAGAAATTGTTGGAAAAAATTGCTCTTGATATTGGACCAGCAGGACCCCGAGCAATTGAAATTATTAAGTCAGCAGATGATATGGCATCAGCAAATGAAGGTGCAGGAAGATTTTTTGTTGAACAAGTAGCTTATGCAGCAGCAGCAGCAGCATTACGTTCTACAGACATAGAACATGTTGCGAATGCCTATATGGAAAGCCGCCTTGGGGGACAATGGAGATCTTCTTACGGGATGCTCATTGCACGATATAATGCAGGGCATTTGCTCAATGTTCTCTATCCTTCCATATGATGAAAGTTTTGAATTCTATTGAGAGCACCTTGCAATATAAAAGCGGCGGCGGCCGAATCAATACGGCTTGCTCTTTTAGCGCGCGATACATTCATTTCTAAAAGAGACCGTTCCGCAGCAATTGTTGATAAACGTTCGTCCCAAAAAACAAATGGAATTTTTGTATAAGCTTTCATATTACTCACAAAAGCTCTGGTTGCTTGAACACGAGAGCCACTGCTTCCATTCATGTTAAGAGGTAAGCCAATGATAATAACGCCTACATTTTCACGGTCAAAAATTTTAATAAGTGTGTAAGCATCTTCTGTAAATTTTTTTCGCTGTAGTACAGGACGCGGATTTGAGACAGTCAGCCCCATATCAGAAATCGCAATTCCGATCGTTTTTGTCCCTAAATCTAAGCCTGCTATTGTTTGTCTAGGCAAAAGATGTTTTATAACTTCATCTATATTAATAACAGTCATAAAGGTATAATACGTTTTTTAATGTTTCAGATCTATAGTTATATTCTTTATTCATGTTATCTAATATTCTTGCACTTACAAGTGCAGCCTTGTATAGCCAGAATAAAGATCAATAAATAAACAAAAAAGCAGAAAGGCGTAAAGAGTATGTCTGTTGATCAAGAGACAGTCAAGCGGATAGCACATTTAGCAAGGATTGCCCTCCACGATGATGAGATAGAACCTGTGACAAAAAAATTCAATGCTATTTTAGGTTTTGTAGAACAATTGAATGAAGTTGATGTCAGTGGAATTGAGCCATTAACATCTGTGATGCCGATGACTCTACGAATGCGTGAAGATAGTGTTACAGATGGTGATAAAGCAGCAGATATTGTAGCCAATGCCCCTGTTACAGAAGAAAATTTTTTTCTTGTCTCAAAAATTGTTGAGTAACTTTTTATATTTTTGAAATTTGAGAACCAATATGACTGATTTAACAACTCTCACAATTGCGCAAGCTCGTGATGCTCTAACAAAGAAAAATCTCAAAGCAACAGAATTAACGGAAGCTTATTTACAAGCAATAGAGTTGGCGAATCCAACTTTGAATGCTTATGTAACAATAACAGCAGAACAGGCAATGAAAATGGCTGCTGAATCAGACAGTCGCTTAGCGAAAGGGCAGGGAGGGCTTTTAGAAGGAATTCCCTTGGGGATTAAAGATCTTTTTGCAACCTATGGTGTTCATACTCAAGCCTGTTCAAATATCCTTGATGGTTTTAAACCGCACTATGAATCAACTGTCACGGCTAATTTATGGCAAGATGGTGCTGTGATGTTAGGAAAACTTAATATGGATGAGTTTGCTATGGGCTCATCCAACGAAACATCATATTATGGTCCCGTTATTAGTCCATGGAGAAAAAAAGGCTCAAATGAAAAACTCGTACCCGGTGGTTCTTCGGGAGGATCCGCAGCCGCTGTTGCTGCACAAATTTGTGCTGGTGCAACTGCAACCGATACAGGTGGCTCAATACGTCAACCAGCAGCTTTTACTGGAACTGTGGGAATAAAGCCAACTTATGGACGTTGTTCGCGATGGGGCGTTGTCGCGTTTGCTTCATCTCTTGATCAAGCTGGACCTGTTGCTAGAGATGTTCGTGATTGTGCTATCTTACTCAGATCAATGGCCTCTTTTGATGAAAAAGATTCTACTTCCGTCAATTTACCAGTTCCTGATTATGAAAGTTATCTTGGTCAATCAATCAAAGGAATGAAAATCGGTATTCCAAAAGAATATCATGTGGATGGAATGTCTCCAGAAATTATTGAGCTTTGGCAAAAAGGAATAAATTGGTTAAAAGAAGCAGGTGCTGAGATTAAAGATATTTCTTTGCCCCATACAAAATATGCTCTACCTTCTTATTACATTATAGCTCCTGCAGAAGCCTCTTCTAATTTAGCGCGTTATGATGGTGTGCGTTTTGGTTTGCGCATGCCTGGGAAAGACATCATTGAGATGTATGAAAATACGCGTTCTGTTGGTTTTGGTGATGAAGTCAAACGGCGCATTCTGGTTGGGACTTATGTTCTTTCATCAGGTTATTATGATGCCTGTTATTTAAGAGCTCAAAAAGTAAGAACACTCGTAAAACGTGATTTTGATCAATGTTTTGCTTCAGGCATTGATGCTATTTTGACACCAGCAACACCAACATCTGCTTTTGGTATTGCTGATGAAAAAATAAAAAATGATGCTGTAGCAATGTATCTTAATGATATTTTTACTGTACCAGTTAATATGGCTGGATTACCAGGAATTTCTGTTCCTGCTGGTCTGTCATCAAATGGTTTACCTCTAGGATTGCAATTGATTGGTAAACCTTTTTCTGAAGAAGTCATTTTTCAGATAGCGCACATTATTGAACAAGAAGCAGGAATATTCAGTGCAGAAAAATGGTGGATGTAATAGTCAAAATTCACAAAGGAGCATTTCTCATCCTTAATGAGAAATGCTCTTTTAAATGGTGGAGGGAATGAGCTCTATTTCCTTAATTCGTAGTCTTACCCACCAAGATAGGCTTCTTTAACACGCGAATCAGAGAGCATAGTTTTTCCTTCACCGTGAAATAAAATATGTCCTACCTCTAAAATATAAGCATAGTCAGCTATGGAAAGTGCAGCAAATGCATTTTGTTCAATAAGAAGAACAGTTTTCCCCATATCATTAATTTTTCGAATAATCGAAAAAATTTCTCGAACGAGAAGTGGTGCTAACCCCAACGAGGGTTCATCTAATATGACCATATCAGGATTGCTCATGAGTGCACGGCCCACAGCAACCATCTGTTGTTCACCACCTGACATTGTTCCTCCCAACTGTTTTGCTCTTTCACGTAGGCGCGGAAAAAGGTCAAATATCCATTCAATATCACGGGAAATTCCCTGCTTATCGTGACGAATATAAGCGCCTAGATGAAGATTCTCTAAAACAGTGAGATGGGGCATGATACGTCGTCCTTCAGGGCTTAAAGCAATCCCTAATCGCAAAATCTCTTCTGGTGATTTTTTAATAATAGATTTGCCATTATAGGTAATTTCTCCATAAACAGAGCGATTAAGCCCTGTAATAGAACGTACAATACTGCTTTTTCCTGCACCATTGGCTCCAATTAAAGTGACAATACTGCCCCGCTTTATGGACATAGAAAGATTTTGGACAGCTTTAATGGCGCCATAATGAACGTAAAGATTTTTTATTTTAAGAATATCCATAAACATCTCCGCCAAGATAAGCTTCAATAACTTTAGGGTTATTACGAATTTCATCTGGTGTACCACTGGCAATGCAACAGCCATATTCCATAACCAAAATATGTTGGCAAAGCCCCATAACCACTTTCATATCGTGCTCAATAAGAAGAATTGTAAGATCAAAGTCTTTTTGCACTTTTGCTATGAATTTTCTAAGATCTTCACTTTCTTGTGGATTCATGCCAGCAACAGGTTCATCAAGAAGAAGCAATTTGGGCTTTGTGGCTAACGCACGTGCAATTTCTAGACGTCGTTGCACACCATAAGGTAAAGCTGTTGCCGATTGATTGGCAAGATGATCAAGTTGTAGCTGTTCAAGGAGCTCCAAGGAATTTTTATAAACTTCCTTCTTTTCTTTTATTGCTTTTGAAAAAAAGAGAGCTGAAGAAAACCAAGGATATTTTTGTCGAACATGCGCTCCTACCATAACATTCTGCAAAACCGTTAACCCTGAGAAAAGACGAATATTTTGAAATGTTCTGGCAATATGGCTTCTACAGATAATATAAGGAGACGCTCCAGAAATTTTTTTCTCATCAAAAAGAATGATGCCGCTTGTAGGAGCATAAAATCCAGAAATCATATTGAAAACTGTTGTTTTTCCAGCACCATTGGGACCAATTAATCCAGTAATACTTCCTCGTTTAATTGCCATATTAACATTATTTACAGCAACTAATCCGCCAAAACGCATTACAATATTATTGAGTGAAAGGATATTGTCGTTCATAGCTTTCCCTCAGTATTAGAAAGCTTTTTGCGTGTCAAAAAGCTATAAATTCCATTCCATGAAAATTCTCGTTGTCCCATTAACCCTTTTCTCCAAAACAAGATAATTACCAGCAATAAAAGAGAAAAAACAACCATACGAAGCCCTGGGGTTTCTGGAATATGTATAAAACCTAAGTCAAATGGACTTTCAATGATACGAAGCCATTCAAGCATGACTGTAATAATAATGCTGCCAATAATGCTCCCTGTAATTGAACCGAGACCACCAGCAACAACAATCATTAAAATATTAAAAGTCAGAAGAAAATTAAACATTTTTGGATCAATGGTTGAAATAAGAGCCGCCATTAATGCGCCACCTATACCTGCAAAAAATGCTCCAACAGTAAAGGAAAAACTACGGTAGAAAAAAGCATTAATTCCCATAGTTTTCGCAGCTATTTCATCATCACGGATAGCACGTAATACGTTACCAGTATTGCTTTGCAGTAAGAGGACAATAAAGAGAACTGTAAATGCTAGCCAACCATAGTTCCACCATAATGTTGCATTTTGAGGTATTCCTTTGATTCCCAAAGAGCCATTTGTGAGCGATGTTGCGTTCGTAATGACAATGCGAATAATTTCCGCAAAACCTAATGTTGCAATTCCAAGATAATCGCCACCAAGACGCAATATTGGTAAAGCAATTAATAAACCTACAACAGCAGCACACAAACCACTTACGACAACAGCGATAAAAAAAGGTAACTGCAAATGATATAATGGTTCAGCAATAGGATCAAGAATCCACATCATTTCTTTTTGTTCAGGGGAAAGAAGTAAAATTGCGCAAACATAAGCACCAATAGCCATAAATCCAGCATGTCCAAGAGAAAACATACCTGTGAAACCGTAAATCAAATTAAGCGAAATTGCCAATATCGCATTAATAGCAATCAGATTGATGATACGAAGCGTATAGTCATTAAAATGGCTATCAGCATAAAATAAAAAACCTATGAGAACTAAAACACTTATACACGATAAAACAGTTGTCGCTGACTTTGCCATTAGATTTTCTCCTGATTTCTTTTACCCATTAATCCTGTGGGCAATATCAATAGAATCAGAATCAATAAAATGAAAGCGAAGGCATCTCGATATCCAGATAGCGCGGGGAAAAATGCGATAATCATAATTTCAATAAACCCTAATAACAATCCTCCCAACATTGCTCCTGGTATCGAACCAATACCTCCGATAACAGCAGCAATAAATGCTTTGAGACCAGGAAGAACACCCATATAAGGCTGAATTTGAGGATAACGTAAAGACCACATAATGCCTGCTATGGCGGCAAGAGCTGAGCCTATTCCAAATGTAAACGCAATAACTTTATTGACAGACACACCCATCAAACGTGTTGTTTCAATATCATGGGAGATTGCGCGCATAGCAAGACCCGGTTTTGTTTTATGGATAATCCATAATAGTAATAAAATAAGAATTAATGACACAAAGGGAACGATCAGAGACATGGGAGCAATTCTGATGATACCATCTGCTCCTGATCCTAGATGCCATAAAAATGGTGTTACAAGAAAGTCTGGCTGTTGTACACCTTTCGGAACACCACTAAAGAGTACAGTAGCAAGATTTTCAATAAAAAAAGAAACACCAATTGCACCGATAAGTGCCGAAATACGCGGAGCATGGCGTAGAGGTTTATAAGCAAATTGATCAACAGCAACACCCACAGCACTTGTAATAAAAATGGAAAAACAAAGAGCTAAAACCCAAATCGGTGTAAAGTCTTGCGGGGAAATTTTAAAATAATAAACAAATCCTAGCGCAAGAATTAAAAAAGCAGCAATCCAATAAATTGGAGGACGCCTTTTAAAGCCTATAAAGACCGAATAATAAACAAGAGCAGCAAGGAACAAAAGAAGAAAAGCTGCCCAAGCAGGCATAAAGCCAATTGTGGAAAAGAAAACAAAATATGCTCCCAGCATAAAGATATCACCGTGAGCAAAATTAATGAGTCTCAGTATACCGTAGACCATGGTGTAGCCAATAGCAATAAGCCCATAAAGAGATCCCAATGCCAGTGCATTAAAAAAGTACTGGATGAACATTTCAGTGCTCATCTCTCATCCTTCCACATTTGTTAATTTACATAGGACAATAAGAAATTTCTAAGTTTTTGGTTGAGAAAAAGATCCTCAACCAATTCTTGCATTTTAATAAGCACAACTTTTTAATTAAAAAGCAGGTTTAACTTCTTCTAAATAAACACGTTTTCCATCCTGTATTTTAATGATACCAATAGGAATTTTAGGATTATGATTTTCATCCATTGACATATCCCCAAAGGGGGTAGGAAAATCTTTTAATTGGCTAAGTGCGATAGTAATTTTTTCACGATCAGTGCTACCAGCATTTTCAATAGCCTTCATGAACATCATATAACTCGTGTATCCCAAAACAGAATTGATATTTGGCTCTTTGTCTGGGTAAGCTTTTTTCCATTCTTTTGTGAATTCTTGCGCAGCTACTGACATATTTGGCATATCCTCACTATAGGGAAGTGTCGTATGTAAGAAACCTTCTGCAGCTTTTCCTGCAATCGTAATGGTTTCTGGATTATCCATAGCATCTCCACCCATAATTTGAAATTTAGCCCCTAATTCTCGTGCTTGTTTCATGATGATAGCACCTTCAGAAAAGTAAGATGGAATGAATAAGATATCAGGTTTCTGGGCGATAATTTGCGTGAGAACAGCTGAAAAGTCCTGATCTCCAGAATTATAATTTAAATTTGAGATAACTTCACCACCTAATTTTTTGAAAGCACGCGTAAAATAACTTGCAAGACCAATAGCATAATCGCTTGAAATATCTTTAAGGATAGCAGCCTTTTTTGCGTGTAAAGTTTGGCTTACATAAGTTGCGATTCCTACTCCTTGATAGGAATCAATAAAGCAAGCACGAAAGTAATATTTTTTACCCTGTGTAACAAGGGGACTTGTTGAGGACGTTGCAATGGTTGGAGTCTTTGCCTTTTCAGATATTTCACCACCTGCTAACGAGAGCGAAGAACCATAGCTACCAATGATTCCACTCACTTTTTCACTTGCTGTTAAACGCATAACAGCATTAGCCGCTTCTACTTTATCAGACTTATTATCAATAATAACAAGTTCTACTTTACGTCCTAAAATTTCTGGAACTTTTTTATGGGCTAATTCTATACCTCTAATTTCAAGCTGACCTCCAAATGCATTTTGACCACTTAATGGAAGATAAACACCAATCTTAATAGGTTCACTCGCATAAACATTTGCTGTAAATGCCATAAATGCTGCGATTATCGTAAGGATTTTCTTCAATTGCATTGCGCATTTTCCTTAATTGAATTGTCGTTTTTTCACCTTATATTGAACTTCTTCATCATGCAAGTTACACATTAATCAAAATATCATTATGTAAAAAAACTTTTATATGATCTCTTTTGTAGGGCACTTCTTGTAAGGTATGTAAAGTGTACAATCAAATAGTTTTATAAATATTCACGTTGATATTCTCTGACATTAACATAGAAGATACGACAATGTGGGGAAATCTTATCTTGGGGCTTGCGTGTTGATACAAGAGCAATGTTTACTTAAACCTAGAGAATCAATATCGTACAATTTATAAGCTACAGGATCACGTTATTATGACGAGTAAGGATGCATTAAAGGATTGTTCCCCATCTGAGGATAGTATAGGTGCTTGTGGGGAGATTATCGAAATCAGTGGTGTCATTAAGTGGTTTGATGGTAGTAAGGGGTATGGATTTATTGTACCTGATTTACCTCATTTTCCAGATATATTATTGCATGTTACGGTAATGCGAAGGGATGGTTTTCAAACAGCTTTAGAGGGAGCTAAAGTCATTTGTGCTGTGGAAAAAACTGAACGAGGGTTAAAGTGCGTTCAGGTGAAATCCATAGATTGTTCTTCAGCAATTCATCCATCAGAAGTTCCTGCCCGTACCCATGTTGTTGTTACTCCAGAAAGTGGACTAGAACGAGCAATTGTTAAATGGTTTAATCGTGACAAAGGATACGGTTTTCTTAGCCGAGGGCAAGGAACAGAAGATATTTTTATTCATATGGAAACATTGCGCCGTTTTGGTTTAGCAGAGCTTCGTTCCGGCCAAGTTGTTCTTGTACGTTTTGGTAAAGGAGAAAAAGGTTTAATGACAGCAGAGATTTATCCGGACATAGGCATTCCTTTAGCTACGCATTGAATTTCACGAGTGAAATCAGTGTGTTTTCTATATTTTTAAAGATGGTTATTCCGTAAATTGCTATAGAGGTAGATTTTTAAAGAAAATATGGCTCTCGTTAATCCATAAACCAAATGAAGAAAATTTCGCATATTACGTTGAAAAAACTAGAAAATAACAAGGAAGCAATCCTCCTTTTTTTTTGACTTTTAAACTCTGGTACTTTTTATTTTAGAAACAAAATTTAAAATTTTTCTGTGGTGGAGACAAGAATGTTAAAGCCTTTTAAAAAGGGGTATATTGTTTTATTGGTGATGCTTTTTATGTTAGATATGCCTGTTGTTGTAGCAAAGGAGCCCATAGAGATTCCTGTGCATCCGATTCCTTTAGAAATACATACAAAGCAAGGTCCGGTTTTTTATAAGGTAGAGATTGCTTTTACGCCATCTCAAGCAGCAGCTGGTTTAATGTATCGAACTGATTTTCCACGCGATCGTGCAATGCTTTTTAAGCAGCTAAAAAGTTCTCGATCCGGAGATGAGCAGAAAATTTTTATGTGGATGGCAAATACGCCTTTACCTTTAGATATGATTTTCTTAAACTCTGAGGGAATTATTGTATCGATTATTGAAAATACTTCGCCACTTTCAACAAATACCATTTCATCAGAAGTTCCTGCAGCTTTTGCACTTGAAATTAACGCTGGTGAAGTTTCTAAAAAAAAGATCCAAAAAGGACAACGTGTTATTCATCCTGTACTTTGTGGAAAGTGCAATAAAAAATGACCGCTGAAGATATTCGTTTTTTTGAATATAATGGTTTGCGATTTGCTTATCGAGAAGAAGGGCAGGGCGCGCCTATTTTGTTGATCCATGGTTTTGGATCTTCTGCACGGGTGAATTGGTATGCAACGGGTTGGTTTCGTATTCTCACTGAAGCAGGATATCGTGTTATTGCTCTTGATAATCGCGGTCACGGAGATTCAGTTAAAAGTTATGATCCTATCTTTTATACACCTCAAGCTATGGCTGGCGACGCAGTAAAGTTACTGCAGCATTTAGAGTTATCTAAAGCCCATGTTATGGGATATTCTATGGGGGCTCGTATTAGTGCTTTCATGGCTCTTTTGCATCCAACATATGTACACAGTGTTATTTTTGGTGGTTTAGGTATTGGTATGGTGACGGGAGCAGGAAATTGGGAGCCTGTTGCTGAGGCCCTTTTAGCAGAAGATATTTCCACTATTACCAATACGCGCGGTTTAATGTTCCGTAAATTTGCAGATCAAACGAAAAGCGATAGGCGTGCTCTTGCTGCTTGTATCATTACATCAAAACAGGAGTTAACGGCGTCTGAAGTTTACAAAATCAAACAACCAGCACTTGTTGCCGTTGGTTCATTAGATGAAATTGGCGGTGATGCAGAGCCATTGGCAGCCTTGTTGCCTTGTGGTGAAGCTTTATCAATTCCTGATCGAGATCATATGCTTGCTGTAGGCGATAAAGTTTATAAAAAAGGCGTTATCGATTTTCTTTCTCGTTATCCTATAAAATAAGAACTCTTCATAGCTTTTAGAATTTACAGAAATACCCAATATTTTTATTTCGTATAAATTGAAAAAAGCTTATTAAAAAATCTTTCTGTTGTGACGTAAGTTTTTATAAAAAATGAAAAGAAAAATAAACTCTTATTAGCTTATTTTGTATATTTTTCAGAGACGTAATTCTTCTAAGATTAGATAATTATACTTTAAAGGTTATTAAAAAGAATTATTTTCGAATGATGTAATAAATATTTTTTGCTAAAAAATGTAGTTTTAAATAAAAAATATTTTTATTTATATTTTTTATAAAATAAACAAAATTATAAATTATTGATCAATTTATTCTTACGAATATGCATTTTAAATACAGATGCTAAAATTGGAGATAAAGTAAAATTATTAAAAATATACAGTTTTTTTTTTGCCATTTTTTAATCTATACGGGTATATTTAATAATGATAGACTCCTTTTGTAAACGTTCTTTATGAATGTATAAAGAACGTTGTGAATATATGTAATATTAAGTAAATATTCAGATTATGCTTTTTTACTGACTTTACAGAATCATAAGAGTGTCTTATTTGCACGACACGCAATTATTTTAATCGTTTCAAAAAAACAGGAGAGCATAGTGAATGCTGATGAAATAAAAAAACTTGATAATTATTTTAGAAATATATTCCAAAACTCAGCATTGCAAGTCAGAGCACGTCCTAAAAAGAGTGATTCTTGTGAGGTTTATATGGGAGATGAGTTTTTAGGCATTATCTATCGAGATGAAGATGAAGATGAGCTCTCCTATAATTTCTCAATGGCTATATTAGATATTGATTTAGAAAATTGATTCGTTATTCATAGTTGAATGAAGTCTTTTTTATCCCATAAGATTTATATAAGTTTTAACGCTTTAAAACTCGTATGGTTATTTCGTGCAATAATAAGATGGTCATGGATAATAATGCCTAATGCATTTGCTGCATCTTTTAATCTATATGTCATTGTTATATCTGCATTAGAGGGGGTGGAATCGCCAGAAGGGTGATTGTGGACTAAGATAAGTCCTGATGCGGATAACTCTAAAGCTCGAGAAATAACTTCACGAGGATAAACAGGGGTATGATCAATGGTTCCAGTTTGTTGCACCTCATCAGCAAGTAAGCCGTTTTTCTTATCAAGAAACAAAATACGAAACTGTTCACGTGTTTCGTGAGCCATAACAGCTTTACAATACGCTAACACTTTATCCCATGATGAAAAAATATCGCGCTTAAACAATTGCGCACGAGCAAGACGTCCAGCAACATCTGAAATAATTTTTAAATCAACTGCAGTGGCGGGACCACATCCTGGAATTTCTTGAAGTCGGTGAATATCCGCTCCCAACACATCAGCTAATGAACCAAAACGCGCTATCAAATTTTTAGCTATGGGTTTTGTGTTTGCACGGGGTATTGTGCGAAAAAGCAATAATTCAAGATATTCATAATCTTCAATTGCATTTCCTTTTGACTTTAAATAGCGCTTCCGAAGACGTTCACGATGGCCTTGATAATGTTTATGAAGCTGTGCGTTTTTCTGAGGCTCTTCACTTTTTCTTTCTGATACTGGGGTGAGTGGAGAACTCGATGTTAATGCAAAGTGATTACTTTGAGTATCTTCCTTTTGTTTTAATTTTTTAGCCATAACATCTCTACATTGCGTTAGGTATGGGAATTTGGAATATAAAAAATATTTTTAGGAGATTGTGTAAATATTTCATACCCTTCATTTGTAACACCAATTGTATGTTCATATTGTGCTGTCAGAGAGCGGTCACGGGTAACAGCAGTCCAACCGTCAGATAAAATCTTAACTTGTGGTTTACCAAGGTTAATCATAGGCTCAATTGTAAACATCATACCTTGTTTTAATTCAACTCCTTCTCCAGGATTTCCATAATGGAGAATATTGGGAGCATCATGAAAAAGCTGGCCGATACCATGTCCGCAAAAATCTCTCACAATTGAACAGCGTTCAGATTCTGCATACTGTTGAATGGCTGCCCCAATATCACCTGTCGTTGCTCCAGGCTTAACGACAGCGATTCCTTGCATAAGACTTTCATAGGTTATTTTTAGCAAGCGTTCTGCGGCACGCCTAATTTTTCCAACAGGATACATTCGGCTTGAATCCCCATGCCAACCATCAAGGATAAAGGTTACATCAACATTTACAATATCACCTTCTTGCAAAGGTCTTTTATTGGGAATGCCATGGCAGACAACGTGATTGATAGATGTACAGCATGAATGGCTGTATCCATGATAATTTAGATCAGCAGGAAGTGCTCCTCGCTTAGCTCCAAAAATAAATACAAAATCATCTATTTCTTGCGTAGTAACGCCCGGCTTAATAATATCTGTAAGCGCATCAAGGCATTCTGCAGCAATACGACCAACTTCACGCATTTTAGCAAAAGCATAATCATCGAAAATGCGGATTTTTCCATTAAATTTTAAAGGGATTTTATTATATTCGATATACTCAGTCATTGTTTCTTCTATTTTCTATTTTTACTCTCTGAATCGGAAAAATGCCTTCTACACTTACATGACACTTTACAGCATAACATTCTACTCCTGATTTTAATGCTAAATCAAACTTACGTCCATAGAGTGGATCAAGATCATGACAAATTGTAAAAGCTGAGCAATCTTCTCGTTGAATAATATAAAGCATAGCAGCTCGTTTTCCTTGTTGTACAACTCCTATGAGCTCATCAAGGTGACGTGCACCACGTTTTGTTTCGCTATCAGGAAATTCTGCTAATCCTTTCTGACGAATAAAATGAACATTTTTGACTTCTAGGTAACAATCAGGAAGAATGTCATCACGTAAAAGAAAGTCAATTCGTGATTGTGTCCCATAGCGTTGTTCTTTTAAAATTGTTTTATATCCATTTAATTCTGGTAGTAATCCGTTTTGAATTGCTTCTAACGCAAGTTTATTGGGTAAAGAAGTATTAATACCAACCAAAGTATTATCGGCTTCAATAATTTCTAATTGATAGGCATATTTTCGTTTGATGTTGTTATGATAAGAAAGCCAAATATTGGTGTTGAAAGCTGTTAATCCAAGCATTGATCCTGTATTAGGTACAGACACGGTGAGGACATGCTGATCATCTTGTTGAACATCCGCAAGGAAACGTTTATAACGACGGATAAGCTTTGCAGGAAAAAGTTTGGGAATAAAGTGCATATCCCTTTTTTAGGATTTATGATTTCATAATTCAACTGAGATTATGATTTATAGGGGCTGTTCCCTATTAAAAAAGATAAAATTGATGTAAAAAACGCTACGATATCTTATATAAATTGTTATAAATTCCATCGTTCACTTTAATGGCTTTTAAAATTTATTATTAGGTTTAGAAACTATTATCTTTGAATGAAAAGATAGATTATCTATAAGTTATTATTAAACAGCATTAGAGTATTGTGAAAAAGGTTTCGTAAAAATAGTGGAGAGGGAGATAGTTTAAGTGAAACTAGGTAAGATTGATGGCAGGAACGAATAAGAATCGTGAAAATTTAACAAATGGTCCCATTATTATTTTAGTTGAACCGCAGCTTCCTGAAAACATTGGTATGGTCGCAAGGGCAATGGCAAATTTTGGGCTTTCTAAGCTTCGATTAGTCAATCCTCGAGAAATGTTTCCAAATGAAAAAGCTAGAGCTGCTGCAAGTAAAGCTGATCATGTCATTAACAACGCTGTGATTTTTAACACATTGCGTGATTCAATTGCAGATTTACACTATGTTTTTGCCACAACAGCACGTGAAAGATGTGGATTTAAAACTGTAAAAAGTGCTGTCGAAGCAGCAAGCGTATTACGTCAGCGTGAAAGTATCGGACATAAGACCGGGATTGTCTTTGGAAGAGAGAGATGGGGACTAGAAAATGATGAAATCAGCCTTGTTGATGAAATTATTACTTTTCCAGTTAATCCTGCTTTTGCGTCACTTAATATTGCGCAAGCGGTTCTTTTAATGTCTTACGAATGGATGAAAACTGGTTTAGAGAATGTCAGCGATACGGCATTTCGTGCCGCGGAGATGGAACCTGCAAATAAAATAATATTCCATGGTTTTTTATCTCAATTAGAAGAGGCTTTGAATATCCGTGGGTATTTTAGACCCCCAGAACGCAAAGAAGTGATGCTTGCAAATTTGCGCTCTGTTTTTACGCGCGCTAACTTTAGTGAACCTGAGGTTCGTTTATTGCGAGGCATTATATCTTCTTTGGATCATTTTTCGCCACAATATCCACGGGGGAGTAGAGCACCGGAAGAGCGTGATCGTAAAAAAATTAAAAATAAGTGTGAAAACTAATGGATGAACGACCTGTTCTTTTTTTTGATAGCGGTATTGGTGGTTTAACAGTGTTCAGGGAAGCGCGTATTCTTATCCCCGACATGCAATTTATCTATGTTGCTGATGATGCAGGATTTCCTTATGGAAATTGGAAAGAAAATATTTTGAAAGAGCGTATTTTGAAGATTTTTACAAATCTTTTAACACGTTACAATCCAGCTTTATGTGTGATTGCTTGCAACACTGTTTCTACACTGATGATAGCAGATTTACGACAGAATTTTCCTCATGTCCCTTTTGTAGGAACGGTTCCTGCAATTAAATCAGCTGCGGAACAAACAAAATCTGGTTTTATTTCCGTATTAGCGACTCCTGGAACAGTTAAACGTGCTTATACAAATGAATTAATTAACTCTTTTGCTGGACAGTGTCATGTTCAGCTTGTGGGAAGTAAAAAGCTGGCTGGACTTGCTGAAGATTATTTACGGGGAAAATCTATCGATTCAGAAGAGTTAAGAAAAGAAATCTTGCCATGTTTTGTGGAAAAAAATGGACAATATACGGATGTTATTGTTTTAGCCTGCACACATTATCCTTTTTTGATTAATTTCTTTCGTGAACATGCTTTATGGTCCGTTGAGTGGATTGATCCGGCGAAAGCGATCGCCAAACATATCAGATCTTTATTACCATTGTCGGGAAAGATACACCATCAATATATAAAGAAATATCAAGATTTTGCGTTGTTGACATCAAAAAATATCACTTCTTTAACGGAGAATTTGTTTAAAGGATTTGGCTTAAAACTCATGAAAGGAGTTGACTTTGGGTTACGAGACCAATAATGATGATCTAGCTATTTTTTCAAGAAAATAGCATTAATTGACGTGTCCCGTGGATAACTTTGCATATTGATATGTTAAGGTATTCTGTCAGTCTTTAGTATTTAAAGGCAGAGGAGGGCGCGTTTCCTTGGGGTCTTAAGATCTCGTGTTTTATTTTATAAGGAAATGCGATGAGTAAACGCGAAACAACAAAGTATAAAATTGACCGTCGTATGGGAGAAAATATTTGGGGGCGTCCAAAATCTCCTGTCAATCGTCGTGATTATGGTCCAGGTCAGCATGGACAGCGTCGTAAAGGAAAACTTTCTGACTATGGGGTGCAGTTGCGCGCTAAACAGAAATTGAAAGGGTTTTATGGAGATATTTCAGAAAAACAATTTCATAAAACCTATGAAGAAGCTGCTCGTCGACGGGGCGATACTGGTGAAAATCTTATCGGTCTGTTAGAATCACGTTTGGATGCTGTTGTTTATCGTGCAAAATTCGTACCTACGATTTTTGCTTCTCGCCAATTTATCAATCACGGTCATGTTAATGTCAATGGGCGGCGCACAAACATTCAATCTTATCGTTGTAAACCCGGTGATGTTATTGAGGTTCGGGAAAAATCGAAACAACTTGTTTTAGTGTTAGAATCAGTGCAATTGGCAGAACGTGATGTCCCTGATTATATTGAAGCAGATCATAAACAGATGAAAGCAACCTTTACACGTATTCCTGCTTTTGCAGATGTTCCTTATGCTGTGCAAATGGAACCTAATCTGGTTGTTGAATTTTATTCTCGATAATTTTTCTGTAAGAGAAATTGTTTCTCTCTTCTATTATGATAACTTCAAAATATTATGTTATTCTTACAATATTTGAAGTTAATAAGTTCTTTTTGTAAATGGTTCTATATTAAGTTTATTGCTATGTTTTATAGTCATAAATTTGTATAGTTCCATTTCTTTTTTGTGTATCTAATTTATAAATTCAAAAAACATAAATGTAAGCTTGCTTTAATATTTGTTTTTATCTTTGCAAAACGAGCCGTTTATTGTGCAGGATATGGTATTATGAATGATGTTTCAGTTGAATATCAGGCAATAGAAGAAAACAAAGGGAGAGATGATCCTTTAATAAGCGAAGCAGATAATTGTCATCCAATGTTTCGTGTTGCTCCTTCAAGCGTAGAATTTAATAAATTGCGCAAACGACTTTTACGTCATATGCGACAAGCTTTGGATGATTTTTCTATGCTCTCTACAGGGAAAAAATGGCTTGTTGCTTTATCGGGTGGAAAAGACTCTTATGGTTTATTAGCGCTTCTTTTAGACTTAAAGTGGCGAGGTCTTTTATCCGTTGAAATTCTAGCCTGTAATCTTGATCAAGGGCACCCAGGATTTCCTAAGCATATTCTTCCAGACTTTTTAAGTTCTTATAAAATTCCATATCGTATTGAATATCAGGATACTTATTCCATTGTTACAGATAAATTGGCAGAGTCGCAGACATATTGTTCACTTTGTTCTCGATTACGACGTGGTAATCTCTATCGTATTGCACGTGAAGAGGGATGTTCTGCATTAGTTTTAGGTCATCATCGTGATGATGTTTTAGAAACATTTTTTATGAATTTGTTTCACGGTGGCCGATTAGCTGCCATGCCTGGAAAACTTAAAAATGATGAAGGAGATCTTTTTGTATTACGTCCTCTTGTTTATGCTGCTGAGGAAGATATGGAAAAATTTTCTCAAGAAATGCAATTTCCAATTATTCCTTGTAATCTTTGCGGTAGTCAAGATGGATTACAACGTAATGCAATGAAAGAAATGCTGAAAAATATAGAAAGACAAATGCCAGGACGTAAAGATACGATGATTCGCGCTTTAACAAATGTACGCCCAAGTCATTTGCTTGATAAGAAATTCTTTGATTTTAAAACGTGTTAATAAAAATTAGATATTTTAAAAATAAGTTTAAAGAGTTTAAGATAAGATACTTATTTATAATGATAATTTATTTTTTTCATTTAAATATCGTCAGATTGTTTTGTTTCAAATTCTCTTATATTGCTTCCATAAAAAATATCCGTTTGCATATCACAAAGGAAATTCTTGTGTGCATAAAACACTCTTGAAAAAAGTTTCCTTTCACTAACCAATGACTGTCGCAATATCAAAAATAGGAAAATAGTACGATTGTCGATTTGCTCTTTTGTTAATTAAAAATGGTGTACCTTGTGGATTTTATTTTATTCTGTTGCGCCGCCGTCACCGTCATTTAAGGCATTAAATTAAGAGAATATATAACTGCTTGGTATTTTGGGAGTGTATAGCAAACACTCAGAGTAAGGATTGCTCGTAAATTCTCATGAAGTGAGTTACATGATCGGTTCTTGTTATGAAAAATCGCTTTTTTATAAACCAATGCTGATAGAAATCTTCATCATTGAGGACAGGGAAGGAGTTAAATTTTTAAACTGCTATACCATAAAGGTCATAGGCATCCGATTGTTCGATTTTAACGGTGACAAATTCACCAACACGCAGTGGGCGTCGTGATGATATATGGACAACACCATCTATTTCTGGAGCATCGTACTGACTACGTCCTTTGGCAACTTTTCCTTGACTTTCATCGATAAGCACTCGGAGTCTTTTTCCAATTTTTTTCTTTAAAAGATGTGTAGAAATTTGTTGTTGTTTTGCCATAAAACGATGCCAGCGGTTTTCTTTCACCTCTTCAGGAATATTTTCTAATCCCAAATCATTTGCGGCAGCTCCTTTTACTTCTTCATATTTAAAGCACCCCGCGCGTTCAATTTTTGCTTCTTCTAGCCATTCTAGAAGTATATTAAAATCTTCATTCGTTTCACCAGGAAAACCAACGATAAATGTTGATCGCAAAGTAAGATCTGGACATATTTTCCGCCATTTTTCAATTTTACGGTTTGTTTTTTCCATAAGTGCGGGACGCTTCATGTGACGCAAAACAGTTGGTGATACATGCTGAAAAGGTATATCCAGATAAGGAAGAATTTTTTTTGCAGCCATAAGTTCGATAACTTCATCAACATGGGGATAAGGATAAACGTAATGCATACGTACCCAAATACCCATATCGCCTAGTTCGCGACAAAGATCAAAGAATTTAGTTTTGATTGTACGATCTTTCCAAGAATTTTCGAGATATTTAAGATCAACACCATAAGCACTCGTATCCTGTGAAATAACCAAAAGTTCTTTTACACCCGCTTGCACGAGTTTTTCAGCTTCACGAAGAACATCGCTGATGGGACGTGAAGTGAGATCACCACGCAAAGTAGGGATGATACAAAAACTACACCGATTAGAGCATCCTTCAGAAATCTTTAAGTAGGCGTAATGGCGAGGTGTTAAACGAATACCTTGGGGAGGAACTAAATCAAGAAAAGGATCATGAACAGGAGGAATTGCTGTATGAACAGCTTCTATAACGCTTTCATAAGCTTGCGGTTTTGTAATAGCCAATACATTAGGATATGTTTGGCGAATAGCATCAGGATCAGCACCAAGACACCCTGTTACAATAACTTTTCCATTTTTTTTAAGAGCTTCATCAATATTGGCTAATGATTCTCTCCTTGCCGAGTCAAGAAAACCACAGGTATTCACAATAACGACATCAGCTCCTTGATGTTGACGTGAAATCTCATACCCTTCAGAGCGAAGGCGTGTAATAATTCGCTCAGAATCTACGAGTGCTTTTGGGCATCCGAGGGAGACAAAACTAATACGAGGTGCTACCATGATGATCCTACAATTACTATGAATGATTGAGTTACGCTTTTATTAATTTAAAAATAATGTTCTTTATTTTTATACCTATGCAATACAATCTGTTACAAAGTTATTTGATTTTTTTCTACAAAATTTTATGTGTTTTTATGCATGCATACAATTTTGTCTTATTATATCGTAAAATTCCGTTATTGAGGATGATGATATAAGACAGCTTCCTTCAAAGCATTTAAGTTCTTTTCAAAGTACGTGGTGAATATTTTAAAACTTACTTGTCAAGCCTTGCATTAAGTGAAGAACATGGAGGGAAGGGAAAGTGAAACCTGCTCGATAAGGATCTGGATTGTTTATAAACCGAATTGGGGGCATCCTTTGGCTGTGGAGAAGAAGTCAATTGCGTGTGGCACAATAAAAAAAATACTCAACAGCTTCTTATTGCGATATCTATCGCGTACTATAAGGTTTATTTTTTAATATTTGCGAATAAGTCCGGTAAGTTTTCCTTGTATTTCTATACGCTCGGATTCGTATGTCCGTACTTCATAATGAGGATTTGCGGCTTCTAATGCAATAGAAGCTCCTTTGCGTCGATAACGTTTTAATGTGGCTTCTTTTTTATCAATAAACGCAACAATAATTTCACCTGTTATTGCTGTATTTTGACGTTTTACAATGATCGTATCTTTATCAAAGATACCAGCCTCCATCATAGAATCATCTTTAACTTCTAATGCGTAGTGCTCACCTGTATTAACCATATCGAGTGGAAGAGAAAGGCTGTTTATTTGTTGCAGTATAGCAGAGGCGGGTACGCTTGCAGAAATACGTCCCATAATAGGAATGGTGATATTTTTTTTTTCTTCTTCATCAAAGGGACTCAAGCTTTTTGATATTTCCCTTTTATTTCTTTCTATTATACTGGGAGAAATTTTACGTGCTAAAGAAAGGTTAAATGTTATTTTCTCAGGAAGTCGAATCACCTCCACAGCACGAGCACGATTGGGCAAACGACGTATAAAACCTCTTTGTTCTAAGGCTATAATGAGCTTATGAATACCAGACTTTGAAGAAAGCTCTAATGCATTTTTCATTTCTTCAAAAGAAGGAGGAACACCAGTTTCTTTTATATGGTTATGAATAAACAAGAGTAGCTCATACTGTTTACATGTTAGCATTCAATATTCCAATCAAAATAATAAAAATTAGTAAAGTAAAAATACATGTATATATAACACTTTTACAATTTTTATCGCCAAATCAAAATTATTTTCTTTGTTTTTGATCTTATCGTTTAATAAAGCAATATTTTTATTTATAGATATATTTAAATTATTATTTATATAGCTATATAGCTACATTAATATTAAATAATGTATAAAATACTTTATAGTTCTGACTGAATTATATAACACCAAATTTTATGACCAGTATTATCCTTTTCTTCTAAAAATATATCTACATGTTTTGTAATTTCTGATATAAAAAAGTTAAATAGAAGGCATTCTATATATTTAGAACTCTCTATGGGTATTTAAAATCATTTTACATACTGCATATTATTTCTGCTTTTTTATTCTTAGTAAAATTATCTACAGCTCTAATAGTGAGCACAATTTATAGTCATTCGGGATATTTTCAATGAGACTAAATTTTGCTTCATATCTACTTTATTCTATAGGATAAATTGGCTTTCGTTATATATTCATTATGCATAAATAAAATTATACTCTCAAAATGCCATTGTTGCTCATTGTTCCATTTTCAGGTCTAACGTGTCAACTGCTATATACTATTTTCATGAACCCTAATGTTACGATAAATTTTGATTATTGAAAGGAGGCATAAAAGGTATTTTCATTTCTTTTTTATAGTTTTATTCTCTCACTTATATTGGTCAAGAAAATGCTTTTTATTGTTTCAATATAAAAAAGATTTGAAATGAGATAAGCTTACAGTATTTGAGACTTCTCACTCAAGTGAAAAATAATAAATTATTATAAATCAATATATTATCTTATAAAGCTGTATTCATATTTGAAAATTAAACACTAAAATATAAAGATATAAAAATAATATTATAATAAAAGGTATTTTTTCTTCTCTACCCATTATGCTCAACAACCCATGTGAGGGGAAGGGGGTATTGCTCATAATTTTAACGCTTCGAATCTATGCAATATTTTGCAGTGAAATTTTTCCTTTATTGAAACTTCAAAAAGAAGATTAAAGAGTACTTATACAATGATGAAGTAAAGGGGCGAAAACGGAAAATTATTGATAACTGAAGAAAATAATAATATTTTTTCCAAAAGGTGTTGACCAAATGGAAAGTCAACCGTATGTTCCCTTCACTTTCTGCAAACTAGATAGCTTGTGTGAGAGCGCGTAGCTCAGCTGGTAGAGCAACTGACTTTTAATCAGTAGGTCCAGGGTTCGAATCCCTGCGCGCTCACCAAATTTAAGTAATATCAATAGGCTATAAAAAATTTAAGAATCTTTTTTGTTTTGATTCTTTTTGAAGTTTTTATCGATTCTATAGTCTGTCATTTTCTATCAGCTGTTTTTGGAATAGAGCGGTGCTATGCTGTCTCCATTTTCAACAAACTTACGGATAGGGTTGTACCTGCGTTGGCAGCACATGCGGTTTCTAATTTTCTCAATCCATAGGTGGTTTTTAATACCCACTGCATTACATGATTCGCAAAACAGTTGCTAAAATCACCACTTATTCACACTTATATTATGAAATGAATTTTCTATAAGATGTTGATTTGTTTAAATTTTAATCTTTTTAACATCTACTATAGTACATTTATTTTGTATGAAAACCATAAAAAGGTTAACAATACGTTAATTTCTTGATAGAAGGGGCCAATTCAAGAGTGGTATATGCGCGAGGGGAATCATTTAAAAACGTAAATTCTTCCGTTGCGTACAAAAAGCGTGACGTGGTTTTTACAAGTAGTACTTAACAGAAATAAGTGGACTGAATAGATGCCTTCAAATAGAAAAAAGAAAATTACTTTTATGATTAAACCAACACTTCAATTGTTTTCTATGATCGTCATTTCTCAGTCACTGGTATCTTGTTGCGCAAGCCAAACTATGAATTTTTCAATAAAAGATTCCTATCATAATAAACCAATTAACGTAAACACTTCTGTACTACCTCAACAAGTATCTAATAAGAAGAATCAATCGGAAGAAAAAAAGCGTGGACGAGCGATTGTTGGTAAACCTTATCAAATAAAAGGAAAGTGGTATTATCCTCAAAGTGATCCAACTTATAAACGTGTTGGCGAAGCATCATGGTATGGTTCAGATTTTCATGGACGTTTAACTGCCAACGGTGAAATTTATGACATGAATCTTTTGACTGCTGCTCATCCTACAATGCCTTTACCTAGCTATGCTCGTGTTACTAATTTGAAAAATGGGTCTTCAATCGTTGTTAGAGTGAATGATCGCGGACCTTTTATGAAAGACAGAATCATTGATTTATCAAGGCAAGCTGCGGCAATATTGGGGTATGTAGATAGGGGGGTCGCAGATGTTAAAGTAGAATATATTGCTGAAGCACCTGTTGGCTATTATGATGCTGCATATTTAATGTCCTCTTATACTCCTGGAAATGCTGCCCCATATTCATTAGCGTCGGAAAATGTTGCGAAAAAAAGAGAAACTGTTTTGTTAAAAGAGCAGCGCAATACAAGGAACAAAAAAGAATTAGCTAAAGCAGCTGCTGTTGAACAAGAACAACGTAATAAAACTGTTGCAGTTAAATTGCCAGAAATTGGTCCTATCATGGTTGATAAGCCGATACCATTCGATCAAGTTGCTTCTATAAATAAGCTAAACAAAAAAACAAAGGTTAATTGGCTACAACTGTTTTAAGAAAAAATGCATTGATTTTTTATCTATATAATTTTCTAGTAAAAAAGGTAAGAAATTACGGATTTAGTGTAGGATTTTTATCTTAAAGCGCTTTGTCCTTTTCAAAAAGCGTGGTTGGGTTCTATTATTATAAATTCAGTACGGCCTTTCCACTCCATTGCTGGTCTATTCGTCGTTTTATGATATTGCTTGCTTAATAAAGCGTGTACTTTTCTTGCTGTAATAGCTTTTGCTAGACGAAGGTAAATTATTGTGTCAGTCTGTTTGTGTAATCTCTAAAACAACTTGTACTCTCGATTTGAGAGGAATAAAAAGCTTAACAAGTAAAAAAATATTTTCTTTTGATTCGGCCTTGCATCTTTCTAAAGTATCTACGGTAATATCTTATGAAAAGATTATGCATTATCTCATGCTTTTGTTTATCATGTTCTTTAATGGAGTAAGTTCCCTCACGAAAAACAGAGCGTCTCAAACAAAATACACTTACATTGCCAATTCATGGACTTATTTAAAAGAGACATACTTTAACACGCTACAAGCCTATTTTGCGACAGCGCCTGTGAATGGTATAACTGTTAACGCCTTTAGACATCAGCATCTTTACTCTTATGAAGATATAAATCGACACCATCATACACTTTGCAAGCCCCCAATGTTTTGTGCGATAATTCTTAACACTTGAGAGGTTTATAAGAAGTATTTTTACTCTCTTTTTTAATAATTTTTATCCATATACGAACCCTACTTATGACCCGTAAGTAAGCGATTTTTAATGAATTCAATATGAGAAGAGGGGATGAGAGAATCTTACAGTATTTTGAGTTAGCTTCAATTTTAAAATGATAATTTATCATAACAAATCAAAATACTATCAATAAAAATAGGAAAAAATCTTTTGTCTCTCATACATTTAAAATGTTAAATTGAACCTACATGGAAGATAAAAAACGTGTCATATTATTTTTTCTAAAGCTAAATGAAAATAAAATCTTTTTATGAGTTGTAAATAATTCCTCAATTTTCAGAAATCAAAAAGTTTTTTCCTATATAAGATTCTTTATGTTGATCTTTGGGATGGGAGGAGCAGCTATGTATACAGCATTAAGGATCTTATTGATATTATGGGGAGTATTGGCATTTGATACGTGGGGGAGAGCACAAGATTTTCAAACTTCCGCATCACAACTGTTATTACTCGATGATGATACAGAGACAATACTTTATGAAAAACAAAGTGATATTCCTTTTTTTCCTGCTTCATTAGTAAAATTGATGACAGCAGAAGTTGTATTTCATCAATTAAAAAAAGGATTATTAAAAAGTACGCAGAAATTCAAGGTCAGTGAAAATGCTTGGCGCAAAGGTGGAGCACCTTCCGGTACAACCACTATGTTTGCAAAGATAAAGACAGAAATCAGTGTTTCTGATCTTTTACGTGGTTTAATTATTGTGAATGGAAATGATGCTGCTATTATTCTTGCTGAAGGAATATCAGGACATGAAGATCATTTTGTAAAACTGATGAATCAGCGCGCAAAAATAATCGGATTATCTCAGAGTCATTTTGTTAATGCTACAGGGCTACCCGAAGAGGGACAATTTGTAACTGTGCGTGATATGATTATATTAGCACGTCATATTGTTCAGGAATATCCGGATTATTATGCACTTTATTGTGAGCCTCATTTTACATGGAATAATATTTTTCAACGTAATAAAAACCCTCTTATTTCTAAGGAAATTGGTGTAGAAGGATTTGGTTTTGGCTACAGTGAAAAAGAAGGTTTTTCAATGGTTGCCACCATTTCTAAAAATCATCGACGTCTTTTTTTAGCAATCAATGGTTTGCAAGATGGTAAAAAATATACAAAAGAAATAGAACGCATTCTTCAATGGGGGATGACGGCATTTGATCTCAAAACAATTTTCACAAAAGAAGAAACGGTTGGTCGTGCTTCTGTTTACGGTGGTAAGAAAAATTTTGTTCCACTCATTGTTAAAACACCAATAAGTTTTATGCTTTCGAATGAAAAAAAAGTAAATGTTAAAGCAAAAATTAAATATCATGGTCCATTGAAAGCCCCCATCGTTTCTGGGCAATCAGTTGGTGTTATTCAAATTTTAGAAGATAAAAAGGTTCTTCTGGAAAAACCAGTTTTTGCCGGAATGAATATTCAGGAAGGAAGTTTCTTTGCAAAAGTAAAAAATGCATTCTATGAAATAACAATTGGATGGTTACGGAAATATTTGTAGTTACGCGCTAATAAGGTTAAGGTCATACGTGTCAGGTTATTTTATTACATTCGAAGGAGGGGAGGGGGTAGGAAAAACGGTGCAGATTTCTTTACTTGCTGAGTCTCTCTCTCACCAAGGTTATGATGTTGTTACAACACGAGAACCAGGAGGAACGCCAGGAGCAGAAGCAATCCGGCATATTTTGTTGTCGGGGCAGACGCAACAGTATGGACCGTTGATTGAAGCTGTTTTGTTTACAGCTGCACGCGCTGACCATTTTCATGAAGTTATTGCACCTTCTTTGCAAAAAGGTAAAATCGTTTTATGTGACCGCTTTATTGATTCTACACGCGTTTATCAAGGACTCAATAATAGAGTCAGTTCTTCTCTTCTTTCTGTTTTAGAGTGTATTGCGCTCAATGGTATTTTGCCTCATTTAACATTTTTATTAGATATGCCAGCAATGTGTGGTATGAAGCGTGCAAATTTACGAAGAAAAAAAACAGAAGAAATTGATTATTTTGAAAAAGATCAGTTGGAAATTCAAGAACAAAGACGTCAGGCTTTTCTTCAATTGGCCAAACAAGAACCCCATAGATTTCGAGTCATTGATGCCACTGGCTCAGTGGAAGCTATTGCTCATCAAATAAAAAATATTTGTCATCAGGTATTGTTGGATCAGCTTTCATGAGTAATTTAAATACCTTACGCCAATATGATGATATTGATACAATTTTATCACCATCCCAGAACAATGTTATCTTTGGTCATGAGGATGTGCGTCATTTTTTGACACAAATGCTTAAAGAAGAGCGTTTACATCATGCATTATTATTTGAAGGAGAATATGGGATTGGAAAGGCTACATTAGCCTTTCATCTTGCTTGGAACATTTTAAGTTTTCAACAGAGTGCTTTCTTGAAACCCGATCCTTATTCTACCCCATGGCGCCAAATTACACAAGGAAGTCACCCTGGTCTTTTGTATATTTCACGTCGATTTGATGTGAAAACGCAAAAGTTTAAAACAGGAATACTCGTTGATGATATCCGTGATATTATGCATTTTTTAAGCCGAACATCACAAGAAAATGGATGGCGTATAGTTATTGTTGATTCTGCAGATGATATGAATAGAAATGCAGCAAATGCAATTCTTAAAATACTTGAAGAACCACCTACAAAAACGTTATTTGTTATTATCGCGCATTCTTCTGGCAAATTGCTTCCAACAATCCATTCACGGTGTCAAAAAATCTCTTTTCGTCCCTTGAATAACGATGAAATGAAAAAAGTTATTACACATATTTTCGCCAATCAGGATTTACCTGATGAGAAAACAATTGAAATGATTATTGAAAAATCTAAAGGAAGTCCTCGAAAAGCTGCTTTACTTGTTTGCCATGGCGGTTTTGAAATTATTAAAACAATTGATGCTCTCCTAGAGAAACCTGTTTGTAACGCAATGATTGTACATACTCTTGCACAAACATTTTCATCTGTTTCTTCTACATTCCAATTTCAACAATTTTGTGATGAAATTCTTAATAAAATTCAAAAAAAAGCTATCATGCTCGTTGAAAAGGGAGACTTATTTCTCTCAAAAAAATATGCGGAAAAATGGCGGGAGATTCATCAAGAAATAGAGGAAATACAACTGTTTAATCTCGATAAAAAGCAGTTTGTTATTAACTTGCTTTTTAAAGTTCATAAGATCATTCATGAGGATTAGTTTTTCCGTGACAATGCGATAAACAAACGTTATGTCATAATATCTTTTATTTATAGCGTTTTACAACGAGTATGACATGCGTGACACATATTACATAACAACTCCCATTTTTTATCCTAATGGTGCTCCACATATTGGACATGCTTATAGTGCAATTGCAAGCGATGTTTTAGCCCGCTTTCAACGGTTAAACGGAAAAAATGTATTTTTTCTTTCTGGTACAGATGAGCATGGTCTCAAGATGCAACAAACCGCAGCTGCATTAGGCATGACACCTCAGCAGCTTGCAGATCGTAATAGTGCGGTGTTTCAAAAAATGCTTGCAGTATTAAATTGTTCTAACGATGATTTTATCCGTACGACAGAAGAACGCCATTATCAAGCTTGTCAAGAAATTTGGAAAAAGATGGAAGCAAATGGCGATATTTATCTCGGTCGTTATACGGGGTGGTATTCGGTTCGCCAAGAAGCCTATTATGAAGAAAAAGATACGGAAGTTGGACCAGACAACATCCGTCGTGAGAAGGAATTAGGCTCTCCAGTTGAATGGAATGAAGAAGAAAGTTATTTTTTTAAACTTTCTCATTATGAAAAGGCTCTTCTTGAATATTATGAAAAACATCCTGATTTTATTGCTCCATTTGAGCGGCGTAATGAAATTATAAGTTTTATCAAATCAGGTTTAAAAGATATCTCTATTTCACGCGCAAGTTTTAACTGGGGAATTGCTGTTCCTGAGAATCCAAAGCACGTGATGTATGTCTGGGTTGATGCGCTTACAAATTATCTATCAGCAATAGGTTTTTTCAATGAAAATTCAAAAAAACGTGATTTTTGGCCTGCAAATACGCATATTATTGGTAAGGATATTATTCGTTTTCATGCAGTCTATTGGCCGGCATTTTTAATGTCTGCTGGAATTGAATTGCCTAAAAATATTTTTGCCCATGGTTTTTTACTTAATCGTGGTGCAAAAATGTCAAAATCTATTGGAAATGTCGTTGATCCTTTTGAAATGGTTGATCATTATGGTCTTGATCAGGTCCGTTATTTCCTTCTCCGTGAAGTGCCATTCGGACAAGATGGTAGTTATAGTCATGAAAGCCTTGTGAACCGTATTAATGCTGATCTTGCTAACGATCTTGGTAATTTAGCACAGCGCTGTTTGTCTATGATTGCCAAAAATTGTAATGCACAAGTCCCGAAACCAGCTTTATTTTTAGCTCAAGATAAACAGCTTTTAGAACAATCTCTTCAAGTACTTGAAACTGTACACCAAGCTATGTCTTCTTATAGTATGCATTTAGCACTTTCAGCTATTTTTTCAATTGTAGCAGATGCCAATCGCTATTTTGCCAACGAACAACCTTGGAGTTTACGTAAAAACGATCGAGAACGATTTTCTACAGTTCTTTATATAACTGTAGAAATCTTGCGGAGAATAGGAATTATGCTTTTGCCTTTCATACCCCAATCAGCAACGAAACTTCTTGATAGCCTTGCGGTTGCTGAAGATGATCGGTTATTGTATCATATAAGTCATTCAAAAATTCAAGAAGGGCTTGATCTTCCACCACCAGAACCAATTTTTCCTCGTTATATCTTGAAGAAAGAAGACACTCATCATGTTGATTGATACACATTGTCATCTTGATTTTGAAGATTTTTCACAAGATTTGGATAATGTTATCCAACGGGCTTTAGATGCTGACGTTAAACGTATGATAACAATTTCAACCCATGTTTATAAGTTAGATAAACTGTTAGCCATTGCGCAAAGCTATGATCAAGTCTTTTGTTCCGTTGGAACACACCCCAATCACGCGCATGAAGAACAAAATATTACAGCGGAAGAGCTTATACAGCTCTCGAATCATCCTAAAATTGTTGCGTTTGGGGAAGGGGGCCTTGATTATCATTATGATTACTCTACACCAGAAGAGCAAAAGAAAGTTTTTCAAGAACATATCATTGCTTCTCGAGAAACACAGATTCCTCTTGTTATACATTCACGCAATGCCGATATCGATATGGAGAAAATATTACGTGAACAAATAAAAGAAGGAGCTTTTCCCTTTATCCTTCATTGTTATTCGTCTGGAATGCAACTTGCTCGTGCTGGAATTGAACTTGGTGGTTATATTTCTTTTTCGGGTATTCTTACTTTTAAAAACGCACTTGAAATCCGTGAAATAGCAAAAATTGTGCCCCATGAGCATTTGTTAGTGGAAACAGATGCTCCATTTTTAGCACCTAGTCCCCATCGAGGCAAAACAAATGAACCATCTTTTGTATGTTATACAGCAGCTGTTTTGGCTGAAACAATTGGCTTAAGCATTGAAGAAACAGCTCAAATAACAACGCGTAATGCTTTTCGTTTATTTAGCAAAATGAAATAAGGCAAAAGATATGTGTGATCAATACCGATTTACAATATTAGGTTGTGGTCCTTCTCCAGGAGTGCCAAGACCTAATGGTGATTGGGGAACATGTGATCCGAATAACCCTAAAAATAAACGCTACAGAAGTTCTTTATTAGTTGAACGTATTAAACCTTCAGGAGGCAAAACAACGATCGTTATTGATACAGGTCCAGATTTTCGCTCACAAATGATCGATGCGCGTGTAAGCCATCTTGATGCTGCTCTTTACACGCATTCTCATGCAGACCATATCCACGGTATTGATGATTTACGCAGCTATGCACTTGCACAAAAATGTTTAATAGATATCTATGCCGACAGATTTACACTAGAGCATCTCAAAAGTGCTTTCGGATATTGTTTTCAAACTCCAAAAGATTCATCTTATTCTCCCATTTTAAAAGAGCATCTTATCAATGAAGATAGCCAATTTATTATTCAGGGGCAGGGCGGAGAAATAAGCGTCAATACACATTTACAACACCACGGAAACATTCATTCCTTAGGTTTTCGGATTGGGAACGTTGCCTATTGTACGGATGTTAGTGAATTTCCTGAAAAAACTTTATCCAAATTAATGGATTTGGATGTTCTCATCATTGAAGCTCTTCAATTTAAATCCCATCCGAGTCATTTTTCTGTTGATCAAGCATTACAGTGGATAGAATATTTAAAGCCAAAACAAGCAATACTCACACATATGGACAGATCGCTGGATTACAATAAGGTTATAAATTACGTTCCATCCTATGTAAAACCTGCATATCAAGGTCTTACTTTTGAAACAGATGCATAAGCTTATTATGCGCAATATTTAAGTTAAATAAAATACTTTTAAATTTATCCTTTATTTTATTTCATTTTTGACATATTTAGTGTTTTTTATGTCAAAAATGAGGCTTTTATGTATAAGAATTTTAAGCGGGGTGTATGTATTGTGGTTTTAGCGGTTTCCTTAACAGCATGTGGGGGGCGTTTAGAAAAAAATATTGCAACGACAACATTACATGACGGATCAATGAGTTGTGCCGATATTCAACGGGAGTTTTTTGCTAATAAACGTCAGATTAATGATACAATTGCAGAGCGTTCTAAAGCAAGAAATAAGAACGTGGCTTTAGCAGCAGCAAGTGTTGTATTTGTACCTGCTTTGTTTTTTATGGATACTAAATCCAGTGAAAGTAATGAAATTTCGGCTTTAAATAATCGTAATGCTGTTTTAAGCGATCTTGCACGTATGAAACGTTGTAAAATAGTACAGTAATTTTTCTTATTTTATTATAGGTAATTTCGTTATCACTATTTTTGGTCTTTAAGGAATATACCTTAAAGACCAAAGTTTATTTTAAAAGTAAATTGTATGATATAAATATTATGATGATGTTTTAAAGTAGGGTTTTCTTTTTGGATAAAGGATTTATCTTCTGCATCATATTATCGCATAATATATATTATGGAACTTTATGGAAAAGTATAGCTAGCATCAGCGTTTTGAGGAACGAAGCTTTAAAATGAGCTACTTAAGTTAGCTAAGATCGAAAATCGAGCCTGTTATTCTGGCTCGAAAATTTCAATCACAATGTTTTTTTATTTTTTACTCTTTTAAAAAAAATAATTACAATTTGTAGTACTATAAAAGCTAAAAACAATATTCCATGAAATAATGGTACAAATGGCTGATAAATAAAATCGGAATAATATATTGTTATTGCTTCAATCAATGCTGCAATACACCACACAATGATACCCCATAGTGAATACATCCAAAGTCCAACTAAGGCAATAGGATAGAGAATAGCCAATATAGCTGATGCAAATTGCCACTGCCAAGGCATAAGATCAAAACGCCATAGAATACCTGGAAAAACACCAACAAGACGTATCCAATAACAAATACCTAGAACTAAGCAAATAAGTGCCAAAAACCGTAAGTAACAGTTATAGATTAAATTGATTTTTGAAATCTGTTTGTGAGAATTATTTTTCACAATAATAACTCTTGTTCAACAGGTTGGAAGTAAGAATCTACCATTTCATCTGTCACATTTGAAAGTTTATCTGGTTGCCATTGAGGTCTTTTATCCTTATCGATTAACATAGCACGTATACCTTCATAAAAATCATGTGAATGAATCATATGATACGCTATGCGGTTTTCAATTTTCATACAATCTTCCAACGTTTGAGATGAATTTTGTTTCATTTGTTTCCAGATAACTTTTAAACTTGTCGGAGAACGTGACTGCAAAATATCATAACATTCTTTAGCAAATAAAACATCTTCATTGCTTTTTTTATGTAGCAACTCAAGACATTCTTCTAAGGTATGTGCACTAAAACAAGTGTTAATAATACAACGTATTTCATGACTTGTTTCATAGTCTTTTGTAATTGCTCGCTCGTTTAAAGCTAAAGTAGGATCTCCTTGCTCAATAACAGCTTTTCTAATCATATCGAATTCAGTTTCAGCAACGGCGTGTGTTGCTAATCCTAAATTTAAGCAATCTCCCCACTTTATACGTGCGCCCGTTAATGCAAGATAGATACCAAAATGATTGGGAAGAGATGGTAAGAAAAAACTTGCACCTACATCTGGGAAAAATCCAATCGCACCTTCTGGCATAGCAAAAACTGTATTTTCTGTAACAATTCGATGCGAGCCATAGAGAGAAATACCTATCCCTCCTCCCATCCAAATACCGTTTAAGAAAGAAATGTAGGGCTTTGAAAAATGTTTGATATAAGCATTTAAACTATATTCATTTCTAAAGTATTGACAAGCAGCAGCACTTTTCCCCATATGATAGATTTCTACAACATCTCCACCAGCACAAAAAGCACGCCCTTCCCCTTCAATTAAGACACAAGAAACATTATCATCTGTTTCCCATGTTCTGAGAGCTTTTTTTAAAGCTGAAACCATTCGTTGATTAAGAGCGTTTAATGCTGAAGGACGTGTGAGCTTTATAATACCAGCACGCCCTTCTTTCGTAAAAGAAATATCATCATCTGCTCCAAAATTAATTCGCATCTCACACCCTTCTTAAAACAATTATTTCATTGTTTTTTTTATACTTTTTGCCCCAAGTTTAGGAAATATTTGCATGATTGCGCCAATACAATATGTATAAATTCCTGTTACCGAAATTCCTATTTTAACCCAATAGGGAGCCTCTAGTTGATAAAAGAAGGCAGAAATACCAAAAAAACACCATAAGAGAAAAATGGGAAAATTAATTCTACGTAAACGAAGTACTCTTACTGGATGAATAAAATAAATTGGCAAAAAAGATATAATCGCCGATAGAACAATAATGATAAAAGTAATCCACTCTCCTGGTCTGACGACAAAAAGCGTAAAAATCATCATATTCCAAACAACAGGAAATCCTTTAAAAAAGTTTTCTTTGGTTTTCATACTAGTATCTGCATAATAAATAGCAGATGAAATAACAATAATTGCACTCAATGAAAATGATAACCCTACCCCCATGAAACCACTTTGATAGAGTGCAAAGGCAGGAATTAAGACATAAGTCACGTAATCAATAATATTATCTAACAGCTCTCCAGACCATGTTGGAAGAACGTACTTAACATCAAGTTTGCGTGCAATTGGTCCATCTATACCATCAACGAGAAGAGCAAGCCCAAGCCAACAGAACATAGCTGTCCATTCTTTTTGAGAGGCTGATATAAGAGAAAGAAACGCTAAAAATGATCCCGAAGCTGTTAGTAAATGAACGGAAAAGGCCTTTGCTTGTGGCATTGTTACTTTTTTATGGCGTAATAATTTAGCATTTGTTTTGATTTTCTTTGTTAATTTACGTTTCAAGGTTTTCTTATCCTCGTTTTTAAAGTCTTCAACCATCTATCAATACGCCATTTTTTAACGATGATATAACTCAGCATTTAAAAAAATCATAAAAAGGTTACTTTTTTATATCGCATTATTTATTACATACTATAATAATAGAAGAGCTTCATATAATAAAAAGAGAGAGATCATTTGGAAATGTTAAAATATTTTCTCAATGAATAAAGGTTCAAATCGTTGTGATATTTGAAAAGGAAGAGCATAAAGATATTGCTGTTATTGGTGCAGGTCCTGTCGGAATGTTAGCCGCGCTGAGTCTTGCACAGAAGGGACTTTCTGTTTTTCTTGTTGGGCCCCCTGCTCATACAGATGAGTTACGGACAACGGCTCTTATGATGCCTGCAATACGCATGCTTCAAAAACTCAATATTTGGGATAATCTTCAAAAACATGCAGCTGCTTTATCGTCCATGAGAATTATAGATATAACTTCTAGAATTGTGCATGCTCCTACGGTGCATTTTTCTTCTACTGAAATTGGCGAAAAAGCTTTTGGCTATAATATACCTAATGTAAAATTGAACAGTGCTTTAGTCGACGCTGTTACACATACGCCCAATATTACAAGATTTGTTTCTGCAGCCAAATCTGTTCATCACACAAAAAACCATGTATGCATTACTCTTGCTGATCATAGAATTATTCAAGCACCACTTGTTGTTGCAGCTGATGGACGTCACTCTCTTACACGTGCCGCAGCAGGGATAAGTGTCAAACAGTGGAATTATCCCCAAAAAGCACTTGTTCTCAACTTTTCTCATGAGTTTTCTCATCAAAATACATCAACTGAATTTCATACAGAACACGGTCCATTTACACAGGTTCCACTACCAGGACGAAGATCTAGTCTTGTATGGGTTGTTCATCCTTCTCGCGCTGAGGAATTATTAAATATAGAACCAAAAACAATTGCAAAAATGATCGAAAACCAAATGCAATCAATGCTTGGAAAGCTAAGCTTAGAAACATCAATTCAAGTATGGCCGCTTTTCGGACTTCTTTCTCATCATTTTGCTGCTAATCGAACAATTTTAGTGGGTGAAGCCGCTCATGTTTTTCCCCCTATTGGAGCACAGGGATTGAATTTAGGATTCCGTGATGTCCAAACTTTAATTGATATTTTACCCAATAAAATATCCAATTCTAACTCTGAAATGATTGTTGCACATTATAACAAATGCCGCAAACCAGATATATTAATCCGAAGTGGAGCTGTTCATACACTGAACTCTGCTCTACTTTCTCATATGTTGCCTGTTCATATCATACGAAGCATTGGGCTTGGTTTGTTGCATAGTTTCCCACCATTACGTAATTTATTTATGCGCGAAGGAATGTATCCCGGTTATGGATTTAAGGAAATTATGCAAATATTTCCAACAAAATCATCAAAACAGCTCTACTAAGCAATAATGGATAATAACGTAAAATAATAAATTGCATTTTGAATCATATCTATTACTGATATAAAAAATATTTTTGTTCTTTCTAAGAAGTAACAAATTATATTAAAATAATTAATTATATTTATTTGATTTATTTATAATAATAACATGTGTAATTAATATAACTGTAAATTATTTTTATTAAAAATTATTATATATATTTAGTATGTTGATATGAAATAAGAGAAAACTGAATTATAGACTACAAATTAAATTATAAAGATATCTTGCTAAATTATATCTGTTAAATTTAGAACTATAAATAAAATGAAAAATAATACCGTTTTGAAAAATTTATTTTATTAAATTAATTTTAATAAGAAAATAAATAAAAACAGTTTTATTTAATCAATATATTTTCAAAAATTTTTATTGTTAAGTATAATATTAAAAATAAAATCATCTTTGGAACCTGTTAGTAACACAGAGGTTAATGAAGTGTTGTTTCAACAAATGGTAACAAGATGACACTAAATAATTTTTTGAAATTAAGTACTTTTTTTATAATGATTGCATGTGTCTCGTTGATAGTCACGACTTCAATAAGTGAAGTTTTTCACCTTCCTTATTGTCAAACCTTTACCTATAGCTCTACTCAAAAGGTCACTAAAATAGGTCAGAACTCATTTACTGCTTCACAAGTTAAAAATTGTCTTATGCAAAATGGTTTTGAGAATATTAAACGATTGCGCTTAGATGACAATGGTATCTGGCGTGCTTTAGTAAAATTTAAAAAGTCCCATTTTTTCGTATCCGTTGACTATTCAGGAACAGTTAGCATTCAAAATGAAAGAAAAGAATATGATTGATTTAAAAACTTACAGCAACGTTTCTTTTCACAGCTGTAAGAAAAAAAAATTAAAAAAGTACTGCCATTCTATTAAAGAATTTTCTTTCATTGGCGGTTTAAATGGTAGCATATCAGGAGCTATCGCGGCAACTCTTGCAGCTTATGGTTATATTGCTCTTCCAGGATTTGGTCCAGTTATCGCAATGGGTATAGGAGTAGCACTTTCTTCCGGAATAATAATAGGAGCACTGATAGGATCAGGAATGGGAGGGAGTGTCGGTATATGCTGTATTTTATTGGGAAATTTATATGAATCATAATAATTTTTTCTCTTATAAATTTCATAATGAATAGAAATTTCTCGTCATTTTTTCTATGAAAAACAATTAAATCATCAACAAATTATATGTTCTTTTTTTGATGAAACGATCATCATATTGTAAATGAAATAATAGCTAACTTACTAAAATTCCTTATTTAATTTCTTATTATACCTCAAAAAGTAGATTTTTTAAAAGCATCTCTTGAAGAAATGTAAGTGAGATATAATTATCCATCCATAAAAGCTGTATTTTTTATAGATCAAAAAATAAAAGTTATGTTCAGAAATATATATAAACACACTTTAATTTATTTGCTCTTTCTAATAACAGAATATTTCTATGTAAATTATTTTTCTTAAAGTTAAATTTAAGACATTTATATAATATATCATTAATATAGATTGTTATTTATAGACAACAATATATTAAAATATAAGTATAAAGGTATTTTATGAAAAAAATATTATTATCATTATTGTTTTTTATGGCATTTTTAATTCATAAAAATTCTGCATTAGCACTATCAAAACAAGTAAATATTTATAAATTAGAATATAACAATTCCAAAAAGGCTATTGGTAGCATTAAAATTGAAGAAACCACATACGGTTTGATTTTCATCCCTAATTTATCTACTTTATCAGAAGGAATGCATGGTTTTCATGTACATGTAAATCCTTCATGTGATACAAAAGATGGCATAATTGGTGGAAGCGCAGGTGGACATTATGATCCGGAACATACCGGAAAACATTTAGGACCTTATAATGTCAATGGTCATCTTGGTGATTTACCAGCACTTTATGTTGATAAGCAGGGATATGCCATAATGAGCGTTCTTGCTCCACGATTAAAAAAAATCTCTGAAATTAAAGGGCGCTCTTTAGTCATTCATTTAGGGGCTGATAATCAATCAGATAAACCATTACCGCTTGGCGGAGGTGGTGCACGTTTAGCGTGCGGTATTATTGAAAAATAAAGAGAGTATTGTGGCAGACTGAGACAGTACACACTCCCTTTACCATAAGGTGTGAGAGAAATTTATTTTTTAAATCTATTTCAAGAAATTGAGTAAACTGTGTGAATATTTTATAAAATTAATGTTTTTTTGAATGTTTAGTTCGGATAACAAAAAGCTTAATAATCATCAAAACGAACAGCAATGGAAATTAAAGAAATAGTAGTGTAAATTCTCCGTAAGAAGACTTCAATATGAGGAAGTAATATTTTCCATGCTTGATGTAAAAAAGCAAAAAAGTCGAATTTCACTCTCTATAATAAAAAATTTATAATAAATTATAATCATTAAGTCTAGTATCTAATGGAATCACGCTCAATGCACAAAATATAACAGGTCTAAAACAGAATTTTTACTCTTCCCCTACTCAACCCTACTCATGAGGTACGTGAGAAAAATTTTAATTGATACAATATCAATATAATAAGTCAAACAAAATAATTAGAGTAATTTTTCATCACTCTGAAAAAAGGCTTTTAAATAATAGAGTCTTTTTAAAAATACTCCTCATAGATACATACGATCCCAATCTAGTGGACGCATCTCACCAGTTTGATAAAATTGACGAATGAGCTTAATATAATCAAGAAAATCTTTGTTTTCCTCCACTAATCTATTAGCAGTATCCCAATCAATATCACTACGTTCTTTGGCAGGAATTAAGATTTCACTCTCGGAAGAGTTTTCCTTATTAAGTCTTATAAATCCAATTCCATGCAAACTTGAAAGCATCCGAAGCTCTTTTAATGTATCAACTCCTTCAATTTCACTAGCAACTAAATAACTCAAATTAGCCCATGAAGAATTACTAACTGTTTGAAAAAATGCTTTTCGTAAATTTGAACGATTGATGAGAATTTTTACTTCAAAAGACCAAAGCTTTGTCTTTTTATCAAAATATTGCAAAACACAGTCTTTGATTTCACGATTCCATTCCTTGCTTAAATCTTGCATCCCTACGAGATCTGGATAAAGCCATTTATTTCCGCCTGCACCATGTTTATTACGAGAACATTTCTCATTAATGCGCTTGCTATAAACTGCAAGCTCTGACCATAAAAATTTAGATAATAATGGATAAAGATCATGCTCTTTAACAGAGCCATCTTCTGTTCTACTCTTTGCATTGTCCTCTATTGTATCAATTTCAGCACTATCTGTTTGTTCAGTAAAATAATATTGTCGCGGTCGTCCTTCAGTGGTTTTAATTTCTGAATAACGCTTTTGTAACTGAGGGCGTTTTGCCCCTATTTCAGCAACAATTTGCTGAATAAGAGCTGCATCACTATTAAGGGGAGTGATTATTGCCGTTGAATTCTTTTGTTTTTGACGGCATTTTTCTGGGTAATTTTCAAATATCCATTGAGCAATTTCTCGAGCTGTAAACTTTTTTGTCGGGTTTTTCTTTAAAAAATTAAAAACAGTGTTTGTTAAATTTAAAGTCATATGAAAAACTCCCCCTTTTATCCTCTGGGTATTTCATTATATTCAGGCGTTTTAAATGAAAGAACAATAAACTGTTTAAGTTTTTTAAAAAAAGAACATTTATCAAATTACTCAATAAAATTAAAATATTTTTTTTAATTTATAACTATAACTCAAAGATCTTTTCACATAACGAAAATAAGATTGTACTTTTATAAAAAATTGTAAATGTGCTACAAATCCCCATACAAAAGCATAATCTTGTATAACTTTTCTATACATTTTTCTTTTAACGTCGTTAGAAAAAAGTTAAAATAATTATTCAAACATTTGATTAAACCTCACACCCGTCAATTAAAAAACTTAAGTGTTTTATTTTTGAAGCAAAAAGTTATAAGCTCTCAAGTATAGATTCTGAAATGGTAAACTCTGCACACAAACCTTCAAAACTACTATTTGCTTTAATAGCATCATGGGGAATAAGAACATAATACCATTTTTTATCGCCATAAGTCGCCGCATAGCGCGTTGCATGACAACACCATTGAACTGCAGCTTCTCTCTTTTTTAAAACAATAGGATTTTGCATTTCAGAGGCTTTTTTAGGCTCACAAAGATATTTGGCATCCTTCGTTTCTACAACAAAGTCTGGTTCATAGATTGATCCTTTATCATATTCTATCTTGAAAAAACCTCGAGCGGGTTTCATCCATTTCAAGACTTGTGCATCATCCTCTAATATTTGAGCAAATCGTAATTCCCCTTCTACTGAATCAAACTTTTGTAAAGGATAACAGCATTTTCTAAAGCCGCTGAATACAAGTTTTTTAATATCGCTTTTAATGGCAGGAATATTACGAAAATCAAGAGGAGACGTCCCTTGCGGCAACACATAATGGATAGGTTGTAAAATTGTAAAACCTCGTGTAACTTTAACCGCATAATCTTTTTGCGTTTCCCATTGATGTTCTCTTAATTGCGCAACAATAAAACTAGTAAGCTTGTGCTGATAGTGAATTAATACGTTCTCAACAGCTGTATCATTGGGTAAATAAGATCGGAAATGTTCTACTATCTGACTAGCTAATTTTCGTAATAAGAGCGTATGGTTATCATAATCGACAAAGTCATTATCAATCAAACCACGAATGATATAGTTTTCAAGATAAGGCTCTTTGACATATTCATTCTTAGATGTGAGAAAAATGCTTTTATGGGTACGCAATTCTCGAATTAAAAGTTCTTTACTAACAGGTTGAAAATTTAAGTTTTCTAAATTTTCCAAATCAAAATCATAAAAACCATAAGTAACATCACGCGAAGGAATGAGTATAATATTTGGAATATTTATTATAAATTCTGTTAATTGTTTTGTCAGAATTGTCACCACTTTTGATACAAGAGACTTTTGTGATGAAGGCTTAATATTCATAACTTTATTAGCAATTTTTTCTTGCATCTGTGCAGAACAAAGCATTTGAGAACTTGGCAATTTATCATTCTCTTTGATAAGATCCCACGCGATCGCTGCAATATCTTGCTCTTCAGGTGTTAATGTAGGGGAATCTGTATGACGTAATATGATACCTTGTAAATCAGAAAATGCTCCATTTATATCGGAATTACGTATTACCATCGTTTGCATCAATAAAGCTTCTACTTGACTTGGAACTGTCACTATATCGGTCTTTTCAAAGGGGATATTCCCTCCTGTTCCAATCTCAATATGCTTTTTTATAATTGAGTTTGGATCGTTTGCACGATCAATAATATCTTGAAAACGATCATGCGCAATAATTGTTAAACGATCAATAGCTTCCACGCCTGTTCTATACCCATAAGGCAAACGCAATCCACGCCCAATTGTTTGCTCTGTTAAAATTTCTGAAGCCGATGCACGCAACGGTACAATAGTATAGAGATTCGTAACATCCCACCCCTCCTTTAATTTATTAACGTGAATAACAATTTCTGTTGAGTCATGAGAATCTTCAATTGCAATCAGCTTTTGAATATTTTGATCTTCTTCTATATTCGACTGTTTTGTATGAATCTCTATAACTTTTCCCTTATAAGCTCCTGCAAAAAAATCATCTGATTCCAATAAATCACGCAATTTCTGTGCATGATTTGTATCTTGAGCGACAACTAAAATAAAAGGCTTAACGAACTTTCTGTTATAATCTTTTGCATAGACAATTAAATCTGCTTTCACGTTTTCATGGGCATGAATTGCATCTTGTAATTTGATATGTTCTAATTGTTCAGATGTATAATTTTGAGGTTGAAAATCTTTACGTGTAGCAACAGCAGGCTCTTTTACAAAACCATCTCTCATAGCCTCTGCAAGTGAATAACTATAGACAACATTTTTAAAATCTACGGGTTTTGCACCTATTGTTTTTGGTGTCGCTGTAAGCTCTATTCCTAAAACAGGTTTTAACTCATTAATTGCTGCCGCACCAGCAGAAGCTCGATAACGATGTGCTTCATCCATTAACAAAACTAAATCAGGAAGATTTGCGAGATAATCAAAATAACTTTCACCAATCGTTTCTTGTAAGCGTTTAATTCGCGGAATACTAGATTTTAGTGCGCCTTTTTTATTATCCGTTGTATTAATTTTAGAAATATTAAAAATATTGATAAAGGCCGTATCTCCATTCTCAAACAAACGCTTTTGTCCTTGAATATGGTGTTCATCAACGCGAATACCTTTACCACTTTCATAATCTTCACCTGTAATAATAACGGGTCTATTGGCAATAAATTCACTCATTCCACTGAAAACATACTTCGGACTTTGGGGACTAAAATCCTGTTTTAACTTTTCATAAATAGTCAAATTTGGCGCTAAAACAAAAAAATGGCGACTATGACCTGTTAAATAAAGATAGCTGATAAAAGCCCCCATAAGTCGCGTTTTCCCAACACCCGTTGCTAAGGCAAAACAAAAAGAGGGAAAATTTCGTTCAAAATCTTGTACAGAAGGATAAAGATTTTTTATCACTTCTAACTCTGTAACAAAATCAGCATTTTTAGAAAGCTCTATATTTTCTAAGATTTTTACCAAAATATTTAAAGATTCACGTTGAGGATTACGTAACGATAAGCGAGCAGAAATCCTTTTTTCAACAGTGTTCATGAAAAACTCCGCTTTTTATATATTATTCAAATAGATCTAATTCTGCTTGCGCAATATCTTTATTTTTGCTGTTTTCTTTTACCACAATCACTGGTTCAAGATTGGCTACATTTAAACTGTAATCGTCCCTTCCCCATTCGCATTTTTCTAATATTGCACGGGGGATTTTAGTGAGTGTCAGATTTTCAAAGGATGCTGATTTTGTATCAAAGGCTGTACCACAAATCAGCAACGTGCGATGAGAGCCTACCTCTTCACTCATTATACGGAGTTGTTCATGGGTCATAGCGCTTGTTGTGACATAAATATAATCTGTTTCGGTTGAATACCCTTGCATCCAATAATGATTTTCATCAGGTGCGTAGGTAAATCCCATATGTTTGCACATGGCTTCTGATAGCATGGCAGCATTATATTCGCGACTAATAATCCATTGTCCCCATGGATCTTTTTGCAACAGGGAAGGTGCAAGGCGATAATAACGGAATCCCCCGCCACCTTGCCAATTGACACTTTTGGAAATTCCCCCTTGATCAGTTCCATCAATGACTTGTTTTAAACGAGGGATAATGTGGGTGTGACAATGCTCACCAAGTTCAATCATAATCCACTTCCTTCCCATTTTATGGGCAACAGCACCGGTTGTGCCAGAACCAGCAAAAGAATCCAGTACAAGATCACCGGGATTAGTAGCAAGTTGAATAATGCGTTCCATTAAACGTTCCGGTTTAGGAGTTGTAAAGACACTATCAAAATTGAAGACTTTGGCTTCTTTTTTTGCATCTTGATTATGGCCAACTTCCTGATAAGGCCAAATGGTCATTGAAACCATACCATTTTTTACCTCTGATAAAAAACGTTTCATAGAAGGAACATTACTTCCTGTTGGACCAAACCAAATACGATTATCATTCAATAATTCAAAGAATTTTTTTTTATTCATAGCCCAACTTCTACCATTAGGAGGCATTACCTTGCGTCCAGAAGGTGTGATGATTTCATAAATATCCTTAGGTGTTACTCTTTTTACAGATAAATCTCCAGATTTCCAAGGACCGCGAGGATCATTATCAGGATTTTTATAGCGCGCATCCATATCGCTTGAACGAGGAAGCAATTGAGGGCGCCAAATCGTTTTATCTTTAGCATAAACCATTATAAAATCATGATTATCAGAAAGCCATTTTGTATCATTTTGTGGAGCATATTTCTTTTGCCAAATAATATTGTTGATGAAATTTTGGCGACCAAAAATTTCATCCATCATCACTTTAAGATAGGCTTGTTCATCATCATCAATTGATATCCAGATACTTCCATCATCCGCCAGTAAATGATGTAACAATTCTAGCCTGTCTCTCATAAGGCTGAGCCATATGGAATGCTCTAAACCATCTTCATAATGTTCAAAGGCATTGCCTGTATTATAAGGCGGATCGATATAGATACATTTTACCTTCCCCATATATTCTTGTTCAAGCGCTTTGAGTGCGAGTAAATTATCACCAAAAATGAGTTTATTATCAAAAATATCTTGGGATGATATTTGATGCGAAGCGTGATAAGATTTTTCAAGATCTTCCAATAAAATACGAGGCTCTAGTTTTGGGCGTTTTTCTTTTCCAATCCAAGTGAGTTCTAGTTTTTGTTTATTATAACTCATGCGATCGTCCTTAAATTTAAACGCTTATGAAAAGTAAACAGCTTATTCATGAATGGCTAAATTAGAGTCTCTTAACAATACTTTTAGTACCATCCGACAGCAATTTGAGCTTCTTCTGACATACAATCAGGTGTCCATGGTGGATCAAAAGTCATAGTGACTTCAACATACGAAACCCCTTCAACTGCACTGACTGCATTTTCTACCCACCCCGGCATTTCACCTGCAACAGGACATCCCGGTGCTGTAAGAGTCATTTCAATTTTTACTGAACGATCATCTTCAATATCAATACGATAAATCAGTCCTAGCTCATAAATATCAGCAGGAATCTCTGGGTCATAAACTGTTTTGAGAGCAGCAATAATATCATTTGTCATACGATCAATTTCGTCTGCTGGAATTGCTGATATGTAAGATTTTTTATTTTCGCTTACAGTTTCAACGGATTCTGTAGAATGACGCTCTTCAATTGATTCAGCCATTAAAAAATGTCCTTGTTTCTTGCAATGCTTCTACTAATTGATCTATATCCTCTTGAGTGTTATACATGGCTAACGATGCGCGGCAAATAGATGTTAGACCAAAGCGCTGTAATAAAGGCTGTGCACAATGAGTTCCCGCACGTATCGCAACCCCTTTTCTATCAATAAACATAGCGATATCATGGGCGTGAATCCCTTCAATTGTAAATGATATAATAGCTCCTTTATTGGGAGAATGACCATAAATACGCAATGACTCAACCATTTTAAGTTTTTCCTGCGCATAAGCTAAAAGGGACCTCTCATGGGCATGAATCGTGCTACGACCTTTCTCTTGTATATAATCAATAGCCGCAGTTAATCCAATAGCTTCCACGATAGGAGGAGTGCCTGCTTCAAAACGGTAAGGAGGAGCATTATAAAAAACCTTATCGATTGTTACCTCCTCGATCATTTCCCCTCCCCCTTGAAAAGGACGCATTTCTTCTAATCTATCTTCTTTACCATACAAAACACCAATACCAGTGGGTCCATAAAGCTTATGACCTGTAAAGACATACCAATCACAATCGAGATCTTGCACATCAACGGTTAAATGTACTGCTCCTTGAGAACCATCAACAAGAACCGGAATAGAATTTTGATGTGCTAGCTTAATAATCTCTTTAACAGGAGGCACAGTTCCTAATATATTGGACATATGCGTTATAGCAACAAGCCGCGTTTTTTCGCTTAAAGCCTTTTGGAAATCTTCAATGTGCAGAACACCATTTTCATCGACAGGAACAAAAATAAGTTTAACACCTTTTTGTTCACGGAGAAAATGCCAAGGAATAATATTTGAATGATGTTCCATGATCGTTAGAACAATCTCATCACCTTCTTTGAGTTGTGGCATCGCCCAACCATAAGCAACAGTATTAATAGCTTCTGTTGCATTTTTCGTAAAAACAATTTCTTCAGCTTTTTGAGCATTTAGAAAAACACGAACGGTTTCACGAGAATTTTCATATGATTGTGTTGCTATATTGGCTAAAAAATACATTCCCCTATGCACATTAGCATAACTATAGTGATAATAATTATTCATTGCATTGAGTACTGACATTGGTTTTTGGGCAGAAGCACTACTATCAAGATATGCTAATCGCTTTCCATAAACTTGATGGTGCAAAATAGGAAAATCACGCCGAATTTCTTCGACATTATAAGTAAATGTTTGTACGTTATTTTCCATTTTTTCTACCTTAAACATTTTTTTCAAGCCATTTACTAATGATATTCTCCAAAACGATTTGAATATTATCTTGCTTGATGTCATCAATGAGCTCAGAGATAAATCCTTTAATCAAAAGTGCTCGCGCCGTTTTAAATGGGATACCACGTGTCATAAGATAAAAAAGATAATCATGATTAATATTAGCAACTGTTGCACCATGACCACATGCAACATCATCAGCAAAAATCTCCAGTTCAGGCTTTGCATTAAATTCTGCATCATCTGAAAGAATAAGGCTATTACAAGCCATGCGTGCATCTGTTTTTTGCGCTTTTTGAGAAACACGTATTATTCCTTGGAAAACACCAACAGCCTTATCTGTAACCACATTGCGTATAATTTCGGTTGATGTTGATTTTTCTTCCACGTGACGAACAGTCATTGTAAGATCACTATGTGTTTGTCCTGATAATAAATTTATGACGCGTAATTGAAAATCAGATTCTTCTCCCTGTAATTCAATATCGATTTCTTGGCGATTTAATTGACTCCCTATATTAATGACATAAAGTGATAACTTCGCTCTTTGATCAAGAACAGCACAAAATCGACCAAATTGTGTAGAATTAAAATCACGATTGCGAATGAGAATCCACGTAACATCACTATCAGCAGCAACATTTAATGAAAATATTGAACTGACAAAGGTATCTTTATCATTGCCAACCTGATGTTCAATAAACATAACTTGACTATTTTTATCAACTTTTATATCCGAAAAAATATGAGATTGTCCCCCCATTTGTATATTTTGTAATTCAATGGGGATATTTAACTTTGTATTTTCAGGGATGTGAAAAAGCCAACCATCTGTAACAAAAGCTGTATTTAACTGTCCAATAAAATCTTCATCAGAAATGTTTTGATTTATCTGTACAGAATTATCTTCTAATGCGTCTGAAAGGCGTTTTACTGCAATGTTGTCTACCTTTGACTCTATCGATGTTTTTCCATTGTTTATGGAGAAAACAGCACTTTCTGAAAGCAATGCATCAACCAATTGATTGTCTTGAACTTTTGAAAAATTGCTAATAGACTTCAGTAAGGTACGCAGATTGGTATAATGCCAACTTTCGATTTTACGGGAAGGAAGCCGTGTCGTTTGAAACTGCTCAATAGTTTTCTTGCGGATTTCCTGTACAGCTTTATCACCAGGTAAGTGGTTTACATACTGATTAAAATTACTGAGTATATTTTCTTCAACCGCTAACAAGTTTTGCTGTGCATTCATATTTAATAACCTCAAACCGCTTCCCTAATAAGATCAGCATACCCATTTTCCTCTAAATAAAGCGCTAAGGATTTATCACCGCTTTTGATAATTTGTCCTTTATAAAGAACATGTACCGTATCAGGAATAATATAATTAAGCAGCCGTTGATAATGGGTAATCACCAAAAATGAACGTTTTGAATCCCGAAGTTTATTAACACCATCTGCAACAATTTTTAGTGCATCAATATCTAAGCCAGAATCCGTTTCATCTAAAATGCAAAGTGTAGGTTCAAGAAGTGCCATTTGTAAAATTTCAGCGCGTTTTTTTTCTCCACCTGAAAAACCTACATTTAATGGACGCTTTAGCATATCCATATCTATTTCAAGTTTGGCTGAAACTTCTTTAACACATTTTATAAATTCAGGAATTTTAAGTTCTTCGTCACCTCGCGCTTTGCGTTGAGAATTCATCGCAACTTTTAAAAATTCCATTGTTGCTACCCCTGGTATTTCCATTGGATATTGAAATGCAAGAAAAACACCATATGCAGCACGTTCTGCTGGATCCATTTCTAAAAGTGATTGTCCATTATAGAGAATATCTCCTTCTGTTATTTCATAATCATCACGACCAGCAAGCAAATAAGATAAAGTTGATTTTCCGGCTCCATTTTGTCCCATGATAGCGGCAACTTCTCCATCTTGAACTGTCAAGTTTAAACCACGAATAATTTCTGTATCGGTTTCAGCAATACGGGCGTACAAATTTTTGATCTCTAACATAATTTAATCCTGTTTTGGCTGTTTTTCAGATATCAATGCGTATTATTTTACCTTAGCATCCATCTACTTTTGTAATTACCATAGAGGTCATTTTTAGCATTATGTGCTACCGTTACAGCCTTTTTACATAAAGTCTTCTATTTATCTAATTAAATAAAATTATCCAACACTACCTTCAAGGCTAATACTAATAAGCTTTTGTGCTTCGACAGCAAATTCCATGGGAAGTTTTTGAATGACCTCTTTTACAAAACCATTTACAATTAATGCGATAGCTTCTTCTTCCGGAATTCCTCTTTGCATAACATAAAAAAGTTGGTCATCAGAAATTTTTGATGTTGTGGCTTCATGTTCAAACTGAGCTGTTGCATTTTTTGCTTCAATATAAGGAACTGTATGCGCACCACAATCATTTCCGATTAACAAACTATCACATTGCGTAAAGTTACGCGCATTTTGTGCTTTTCGATGCGCTGTGACTTGTCCCCGATAAGTGTTATTTGAAAAACCTGCAGAAATACCTTTGGAAATAATGCGACTGGATGTATTCTCTCCCAAATGAATCATTTTTGTACCAGAATCAATTTGTTGATAACCGTTTGCAACAGCAATAGAATAAAATTCTCCACGCGCATTATTACCACGGAGTAAGCAGGATGGATATTTCCAAGTAATCGCAGAACCGGTTTCAACTTGTGTCCATGAAATTTTAGAGCTATCACCTCGACAATCTCCACGCTTCGTCACAAAATTATAAATACCGCCCTTTCCATCTTTATCGCCAGGATACCAGTTTTGTACTGTAGAATATTTAATCTCTGCATTTTCAAGGGCAATAAGCTCAACAACAGCAGCATGAAGTTGGTTTTCATCACGTTGGGGTGCTGTACACCCTTCAAGATAAGAAACATAGGAATCTTCAGCGGCGATAATCAATGTTCGTTCAAATTGGCCAGTGTTGCGTTCATTAATCCTAAAATAAGTTGAAAGCTCCATAGGACAACGAACCCCTTTGGGAATATAAACAAATGAACCATCTGTAAAGACAGCAGCATTTAAGGCCGCATAATAATTATCACTTATAGGTACAACTGTTCCTAAATATTCTTTAATAAGCTCAGAATGTTCAATAATCGCCTCTGAAATAGAACAAAAAATCACACCGGCGCGTGCCAGCTCTTTTTTGAATGTTGTTACAACAGAAACAGAATCAAAGACTGCATCAACAGCCACCTGCCCCGATACAGACATACTGTCATCAAAAGTGGAGGGATCAGACTGTTTTCTTACTCCTGCCAAAATCTCTTGTTCTTTAAGGGGAATGCCAAGTTTTTCGTACGTTGCTAATAACTCAGGATCCACTTCATCCAAAGATTTTGGTCCTGTATGATTTTTGGGAGCAGCATAATAATAAAGCTCCTGAAAAACAATTTTAGGATATTCAAGACGCGCCCAATGAGGCTCTTGCATTGTCAGCCAACGGCGGTAAGCTTTTAAGCGCCATGTTAGCATCCATTCAGGCTCATTTTTTTTAGCGGAAATAAATTTGATAATATCCTCATTTAAGCCTTTTGGAGCTTTATCGGTTTCAATATTGGTTTCAAAACCATATTTATATTGGTCAACATCTATTTCACGTACTTGGCGTATCGTTTCTTGTACTGCCGGCATCAATTTTCTCCATTTTTTGGCGTCAAAAACCGGTAACTAAAGTCTTGTTTTTTACAAGATTAAAGTAAGCAAGTTATCTCCTAGGCTATAGGTAAAGCGCAAAAATTTCAATCAAACTTATTTTATTTTTAAAATAATTCTAATTTTTATAACTTTCTGATGATAAATCTTCCCCTTTTTTCCTGCTTATAATTTGAGAAAAAAACGACAGAAAATCATCAATATCTTCAGAAGTTGTGCCACGTCCTAGCGAAATGCGAATGGCACCATTTGGAACATGATACCCCATTGCCTCCAACACTTTGCTTTGTTTTACTTTTCCTGAAGAACAAGCAGAGCCGGATGATAAAGAAAACCCTTCTAAATCAAAAGCAATTTGCATCGTTTCAGCTTTTATATTTTTCACGGTAAAGTAAGTTGTATTTGGCAAACGTTGAACTCTTTTGCCAAAAATATCAACATTTTTACTTATTTTTTGTAGTCCAGCTTCTAATTTATTGCGTAAATATATTAACTGTTTTATTTCCTCCTGTGTGAAGCAATCAGTCATTGCTGCCCCAAAAGCAGCAATAAGGGGCAATGCTTCTGTTCCTCCACGGAGACCTTTTTCTTGTCCTCCCCCAATAATAAGAGGGTGTGGCATGAGAAGATTACCACATGAAACAAAAGCACCGATTCCTTTAGGACCGCCAACTTTATGTGCAGACAGTATAAAAAAGTCTCCTCCTAGCTGATGAATATCCACAAAATTTTTATCTACATATTGTGTTAAATCAACTATAAGAGTGCCTCCTAAATCCCGAACAATAGCGGCGATTTCTGTTAACGGTTGAATAACACCCGTTTCACTATTTGCAGCTTGAATAGCAACAAGAGGTAAACCTTTTGTTTTATCGTGAACCGTTAAGAGTGATGTTAATTTATCTTGTTGTATGAGCCCATCTTGATCAACATCAATGACGCTTATCAACTCTTTAGAAAAACGTCCTCCCTCTGCAACAGAGGGATGTTCAGTCGCTCCAAGGTAAAGGTGAGAAAATTTAACTTTTGCTTTCCCCATATTGTAAAAGGGTGTTAACAAAGTCATTGCAGCTTCACTCGCACCAGAGGTAAATACCACGTGATCTGGATCTGTTTTCAGATTTTCAGCGATTTGCCGACGGGCCTTTTGCAACAAAGTTTTAGCGGCACGCCCTTCCTTATGAACCGATGATGGATTACCAAATATCTCTAAAGATTCCAGTAACGCCATCCGTGCCACTTTTTTGAGCGGTGTTGTTGCGTTATGATCAAAATATCGGCGTTTTATAACCATTTTACATCGCAATCATTAATCTTATGAATTGATTGAAAAAATAGCGCATTTTTCTTGAAAAGTGCACTAAAAAAAGAATATCTAATAATTATTTAAGAGATTCTATGGTAAAAGTCGACTAGGGTCAAAGAGAGTCCTTTATTGCATTAAGGAGCATTTTATGCCAGAAATTATTTTTAACGGTCCCGCGGGTCGGCTCGAAGGGCGTTATCAACCTTCACAACAAAAAAATGCACCCATTGCGATCATTTTGCATCCTCATCCCCAATTTGGTGGAACTATGAATCATAAAATTGTCTATGACCTCTTTTATATGTTCCAACAACGTGGCTTTACAACTTTACGTTTTAACTTTCGTGGTATTGGTCGTAGTCAGGGTGAATTTGATTATGGAATAGGAGAACTTTCAGATGCTGCTGCTGCTCTCGATTGGGTTCAAACACAACATCCAGATTCTAAAAATTGTTGGGTAGCAGGATACTCATTTGGAGCATGGATTGGTATGCAGCTTTTAATGCGCCGACCAGAAATTGAGGGATTTATCTCAGTTGCCCCTCAGCCTAATGTTTATGACTTTTCATTTCTTGCACCTTGTCCCTCTTCTGGACTTATCATTCATGGCGGTATCGATAAAGTTTCCCCTCCAAAAGATGTTCAAATACTTGTCGATAAATTAAAAACACAAAAAGGTATCATCATCACACAAGAAATATTGGAAGAAGCTAATCACTTTTTCAGTGGATGTCATGAAAAACTTATTGAGCGATGTACCCACTATTTGGATAACCATATCTCCAATGAACTTCTCGCTCCTCCTCCTGAAATACTTTCACTAACTTAGGAAAATACGATAGATTTATAAAAAAATTAGCAAAAATTGTCTCTGATCATAACAAAGTAATTTTTTTAGTCTGCATTTAAAACTTTTCTAAATTTTATTTCAGGATAGAAATGAGAATAACAGCATACCTTTTTTCTATTACTAAGAAGTCTCTTTTTTAGCGTATAAAGATAATAATACCTGTATTATTATCTTTATATTACCAATATGTCTCTTTCTCTTGTGAGGTGTGCGTCAGTTATGATAGATAACGCATTAATAATTCGCTATATAATCGCCTATTATATACAATAAATGCACTCTTAAATTAGGAAATTAAATCTGTGTTTGCCTTTAAATCTGATTTTTTACACATTATGAGCGAACGTGGTTTTATCCACCAAATTTCAGATGAAAAAGGCTTAGATGATCTTTTTTCAAAAGAAACTGTAAGCGCTTATACTGGATTTGATCCAACAGCATCGAGTTTACATGCTGGAAGTCTTCTTCAGATTATGATGCTTTATTGGTTACAAAAAACGGGTCATCGCCCCATTGCTTTAATGGGCGGAGGGACCGGATTGATTGGTGATCCTTCCTTCAAAGACGAAGCACGACGTCTTCTGACACAAGATGATATTGCTACAAATATTGATGGTATTAAAAAGGTATTTGCTAACTATTTGACATTCGGTGACCGAGAAACCGATGCTTGTATTGTGAATAATGCTGAATGGTTATGCAATTTAAACTACTTAGAATTTTTGCGTGATGTAGGAAAGCATTTTTCTGTCAACCGTATGTTGTCATTTGATTCTGTCAGACTCAGACTTGAGCGTGAGCACTCTTTGTCATTCTTAGAGTTTAATTATATGATTCTGCAAGCTTATGACTTTGTTGAACTTTATAAACGTTATGGGTTGCGTATGCAAATGGGGGGCTCTGATCAGTGGGGCAACATTATTAACGGAATCGAATTAGGACATCGTTTAGGAACACCGCAATTATATGCGTTAACATCACCATTGCTGACAACCTCTTCCGGTGCCAAAATGGGTAAATCATTGAATGGGGCTGTATGGCTAAATGCGGATAAACTTTCACCTTATCAATTTTGGCAATACTGGCGCAATACAGAAGATGCTGATGTAACACGATTTCTAAAGCTCTATACTCCATTGCCAATGGATGAGATTCTTAAACTTTCTCTATTACAAGGAACTGAAATTAACGAAGCAAAAAAAATTCTTGCAACAGAAATTACAGCAATGTTGCATGGACGTGTTCTTGCTGATGCAGCAGCAGAAACGGCTCGCAAGACGTTTGAAGAAAAAACTCTGGGAGAAAATCTTCCAACTGTTGAAATTAATGCCTCAGAATTAAAAAAAGGTGTTGGATTGCTCACTCTTTTAGTACAAGCAGGACTCGCTAGATCTAATAGTGAGGCACGCCGACACGTTCAAGGTGGAGGTGTCCGTGTAAATGATCAAATAATAAAGGATGAAACACATCTTATTATTGAAGGGGATGTCAGTGCAGAAGGAACCATTAAACTTTCTTTTGGTAAGAAAAAACATGTTGTGATGAAACCAATATAATCTTTTGCTGTTTTGTTTATGTTGTTCACGTCGAGCTTGTTCTTTCAATTCAATCGTTGTGATAGGGCGAATTTTGTTAGGGAAATAAAAGTCTCTTCAAAACGATAAAATTCTAGAGAGTTGAATAGTTCTTTTCTTCTGTGTACTCTGATATCTTATACCTGTTACACAAAAAAGAAAGATGAAAACAATGACAAGACCAATGAAAGGTGCTCTTGCTCCTGATTTTACTTTGCCGCGCGATGGAGGAGAGACAGTGTGTCTTTCTGACTTTAAAGGAAAGCCTGTTGTTTTATATTTTTATCCCAAAGATGACACCAGTGGTTGCACAAGTGAAGCACTTGATTTCACAAAATTAAAGATGAAATTTGATGAAATCGGTGTTGCTGTTATTGGAATCTCTCCAGATAATGTAAAAAAACATGATAAATTTAAAATAAAACATGAACTTGATGTCATCTTGGTTTCTGATGAAGAAAAAACGACCCTCGAAGCTTATGGTGTTTGGGTTGAGAAAAGCATGTATGGACGCAAATATATGGGAGTTGAACGGAGCACTTTTTTAATTGATGCAAATGGAATAATAGCAGAAGAATGGCGCAAAGTAAGCGTATCTGGGCATGCTGAAAATGTTTTAGCTACTGCAACACTTTTATATCATAATGGTAACTTGTAAATTGAGTGTTTGATTTACCTTCAAAAGCAAAAGTTATTCTCCCTAATTGATTTTAGTTTTTCAACGGATTCGATTTTTACAATATATTGATTTATAAGGATAATGAATTGTTTTACATTTATATTAGTCCCCCGAATATCGCAAAATTTTCTGATTTCAGATTCTTCCTATCACTTGCAATATCATAAGCAGAATTAGCGTGTGAGAAAAAATTGAAGAAAGGAACAAGAAAATCCCCCTTTAAACCTTTAAAGTATCAAAGGCTATATAACATCACAGCATCCATAAAACGAACAGCTTAAGAAAAAATCTATATGGCTTGAAGGAAGGATATATAATTAACGAATATCCTCAATTTTTTTGTCTTGTCCATAAATGCGCCGTGCGAGTGCTGCCTCTATAAATGCATCTAAATTACCATTAAGTACGGATTGTGGATCCGTATTTTCAATTCCTGTACGCAAATCTTTGACAAGCTGATAGGGTTGAAGAACATAAGATCTAATTTGATGTCCCCATCCGATTTCTGTTTTAGAAGATTCAGCAGCATTGGTTTCTTCTTCTCTTTTTTTAAGCTCTTCTTCATAAAGCCGTGCACGCAACATCGACCAAGCCGTAGCGCGATTTTTATGTTGAGAACGCTCTGTTTGACATTGAACAACAATACCCGTTTTTATATGTGTGATGCGAACAGCAGAATCTGTTGTGTTAACATGTTGTCCTCCTGCTCCAGATGCACGATATGTATCAATACGCACATCTGCCTCTGAAACATCAACTTCAATATTGTCATCAATAACTGGATAGACCCAAATGCTCGCAAAAGAAGTATGGCGCTTTGCATTCGAATCAAATGGAGAAATCCGCACTAAGCGATGAACGCCTGATTCTGTTTTTAACATTCCATAAGCATTATGCCCTTTTACAAGAATAGTCGCTGACTTTATTCCTGCTTCTTCTCCATCATGAACTTCTAAAATTTCAACCTTCATTTCATGCTGTTCAGCCCATCGCATATACATACGTAAGAGCATAGAAGCCCAATCTTGGCTTTCTGTTCCCCCTGCTCCAGCATGAACTTCTAAATAGGTATCATTCGGATCTGCCTCTCCTGAAAGAAGTACGTCAATTTGCCTTTTATCTATCTCATTTTTAAGATTACGTATTGATCTTTCTGCATCAGCGATAATTTCCACATCACTTTCTTCTTCGCCCATCGCAATAAGCTCAATGCATTCTTCAAGTGTTTTTGTAAATGATAAAAGACCATTGATTGAATCATCGAGACGTTGACGCTCACGCATCATATCCTGTGCTCGTTGTGCATCATCCCATAATGATGGATCTTCCGCTTTTTGATTAAGATATTCAAGACGCTTTAGTGATTGATCCCAGTCAAAGATGCCCCCTTAGCAATTGTATTGCTTTCTGGATTTCATCAACTAATGTTTCTATTTCTGCTCGCATAATTTAACACCGTATTTTTAAAAACTCTTTTTGGTTGTGTCTCTTAGCATTTTATACAAATTTAATAGCTGCTATCAGAAAATGGTACAATTCTATCACTCTATTTATAGAACCGACATTGTAAAAAAGAGATAAAAACCATGACTCATGGCAAAAGGAGATTTTGTCGATTAATACAGCCCACCTGTCCCACTTTCAAGTGCTTTGTTGACTTGTGGAGAAGTCGTTACTGCAGGAACACCTTCTTGAAAAGAATTTGTACTCCCAATAACTTGATATATATCAGCAGGACCAGTCCCTGGTTTAAATGCTTCTATAATGACATCTTGATCTCCTCTTTCGGCAAGCATTCCTGTTTTCCGATTAATTGGCATTAAAATCATACCTTTTGGCATCTTAAAGGGAACATCTGGCTTCCCTTTAAGAGCATCTGCCATAAAATCACCAAAAATAGGTGCAGCTAATGAACTTCCTGTTCCATTATATCCTAACGAAGCTGGTTGATCATAACCGACAAAAATACCAACGACAATGTCAGGAGTAAATCCCATAAACCAGACATCCTTAGAGTCATTGGTTGTTCCTGTTTTAGCGGCAATATGTCGATTAAGATAACGTAAACGTGCCGCAGTACCACGCTGAACAACCCCTTCCATCATCGAGGTAATTTGATAAGCCGTCATAGGGTCAAGAACTTGATCTCGCTCATCAATCAATGTGGGCTCACTTTGATTATTCCATGAATTCGTATTACAATTTTCGCAAATACGATCATCATGACGATAAATTGTCTTCCCATAACGATCTTGAATTCTGTCTATCAGAGAAGGTTTAATAGAGCGTCCGCCATTGGCAATAACGGAATAAGCTGTAACCATCCGTAATACTGTTGTTTCACCAGCCCCTAAAGCCATGGGAAGATAAGGCTGCAATTTATCTACCACCCCAAAGCGTTCTGCATATTCAGCGACAAGAGGCATTCCCATATCATTGGCAAGCCGTATTGTCATAAGATTACGAGAATGCTCAATACCGTAACGCAACGTTGAAGGTCCTGCAAAGGTACCACCATAATTTTTGGGTTGCCAAATTTCACCATTATATTGACGAACTTCAATGGGGCCATCTAAAACAACGGATGCTGGTGTATATCCGTTATCAAGAGCTGCTGCATAAACAAAAGGCTTAAAAGCAGACCCCGGTTGGCGGTAAGCTTGGGTTGCACGATTGAATTCAGATGCGGCAAAAGAAAATCCTCCCACCATAGCAAGAACGCGCCCTGTATGAGGTTCCATAGCAACAATTGCACCTTCAACCTTTGGAATTTGTTGTAAACGATAAGTGTTGTTTGTATTGGATAGTTTTTCAACAAAAATGACATCCCCAACTTGCAGAACATGAGATAAATTCTGAACAGTTTTTCGATAACCATTTTCTTTTACAACATGGAGTGCCCATTTTGAATTAGCTTCAGATAAAACAGCAATTTCCCGTTTTTTTGATAATATACCTGAAGCTTCGCGCTGTGGCTGTAAACCAATCTCTACTTTGTTGGGATTAGTAGAAAGAACAACAGCTAAACGCCATTCAGGAACATCACTTAGCCCTATGATATCTGCAAGTTCTGCCCCCCAATCACCTTTCTCATCAATATGCGCATAAGCTCCACGCCATCCTTGCGCATGATCAAATCTAATTAATCCATCGTGCAAAGCACGTCGCGCAATAAGTTGTAAATGCGGATCAAGCGTTGTACGAATGGAAAGCCCACCTTCATAAAGTGTTTTAGCCCCATAGCGATGTATTAAACGACGCCGTACTTCTTCAGTAAAATAATCAGCTGCAAAAACATAGCTATCACTCCCACGGATTGTCGCTCCTAAAGGTTTAGCTTTCGCTTTTTCACCTTGTTCACGCGTTACATATCCATTTGCAATCATCCGGTCTATAACCCAATTACGCCGATCAATAGCACGTTGTGTATTCTTAAATGGATCATAATTTGCTGGTCCTTTTGGAAGAGCAGCCAAATAAGCACATTGTTCTAGCGTCAGGTCATTGACGGATTTATTGAAATAAGTCAAAGAAGCAGCTGCTATACCATAAGTGCCACGACCCAGATAAATTTCATTGAGATAAAGTTCGAGAATATGATCTTTTGAATAAGTTTTCTCAATACGCATTGCTAAAATAGCTTCCTTAAATTTACGTTCTAACGTTGTTTCTGAACTTAAAAGGAAGTTTTTAGCGACTTGTTGCGTTATAGTTGATGCACCCTCTGGACGTCTTCCAGAACCAATATTACGAATATTATTGATCAAAGCTCGAGAAAGTCCTTCAGGATCTAAACCAAAATGATGATAAAAGTTTTTGTCTTCAGCCGAAATGAAAGCATTTATAACAAGCTTTGGTATTGATTGAATCGGTAAATAGAGGCGATGTTTTGTTGCAAACTCTGCCATAAGACGGCCATCAGAAGCATGGACACGGGTCATTACCGGCGGCTCATAAAGTGAAAGAACTTCATAATCAGGGAGTGCATTTGCTTGACCACTGGTCATAACACCCCACGTTATTGCACCATAAAGTCCAATAGCAATAAAAAAACGAAGAAGATATCTTAAAAAAATCATCATAAAAACGGCTATCGCTTTCTTAAGAATTAATTAAAGAAAAAATACGTTACTTCAAACACACCAAGTGGATATCACCACAAGATTGAGATCAAGAGAAATTGTTTTCTATCTTTTATTTATACCAGGGTACACTAGAAGCCCATATTGATACTCTATTTTCTCATAAATTTAAAGAGGCTGTATCATTTTCTGCCTATAATCAGCAAATTGACGAATAGAATGAGCAATAGAGGCTGCCATTTGTTTTCTCCAATGAGGATCATTTAATAACTTTTCATCCTCTTTATTGGATAAATAACCTATCTCTATCAAGACTGAGGGTATATCTGAAGCTCTTAAAACTTGAAAATTAGCATACCGATGTGGGTTATTAATCAAGTTAATATGATTCTTTGATAAATTTGAAATAACACTATTTGCAAAATTAACCGAAAATGTATGTGTTTCACGTCGTGTAAGATCCATCAAAATATCTGTAACTTCGAGCGTTTCATCTGCAGGCAAACCATCAAGCAAATCAACTTTATTTTCATTTTCAGCTAAAGATTTTGCAATGGCATCAGAGGCTTTATCTGATATGGTATATACTGTAGCACCGCGAAGAGAATGTAGATCAATCGTATCCGCGTGAATAGATATAAAAAGATCCGCATCAAACTCTTGCGCTTTTTTAACTCTTTCACTTAGTCTTAAAAAAATATTGGAATCTCGTGTCAAAGCAACGGTAATATGAGAATCCTTTTGTAATTCGTCTCGCAATGCACGCGCAAAGTCTAAAGTCACATCTTTTTCTAAAATTCCAGTAACACCCCGCGCACCACCATCAATACCACCATGACCAGGATCAAGAACAACACGGAAATTATATGCTGGCATTAACTGTGTTTTTGTATCAAAATTGCTTCTTTGCTGTTTTTTTAATATCTCATCAAATTTTTCTTGTGTACTTTTACGAATATCAATCAGCAACTGCCATAAACCATTATTTAATTTTTTTACGACATTTTTTTCAACCACAAAAGCCGTTTTACTTGTCAAAATAATGCGTGAGGTCTGTATGTCAGAGAAAGCATAACGCACATCTGAAAGCATAACGGATAATGTATTCCGTTTCTTTAAAGGTGTATTTTGCATCGAAAAGTCAATTGTAGGTAAATTGATAACCAAACGTACGGGCCTGTCCAAAATCTGTAAACGAACATTTGGTTTTGAATTAAAAACCGCAATAATACGCGTATGAATACTATCACCAATGGTTCGAAAATTAATAAGTCTCAGAGGATCTGCGGCTTGAACACTAGTTTGGAGTAGCAAAAAAGATAATAAAAAGTATGTGACGAGCACAATAACATCCCCATAAGCTGTTTTCAGCTTTTTGGTAAAAAAAACTCTTATCATAAGCAAAATACTCTACATTACCTTTGTAATAATTTATCTTGTTTACATAAAATGATACACCAATTTATTATCTATTTTTCAATAAAAGCTAAATAAACACCTCAAAACGAAATTAAGGGCATAAAGATATTATAATTATACATGATTTACATTGTTACTTGCCAAACGCATGATATCAACATAAAAGAATATTTATGCTTCCTAACTGATAATAGTCATCTAAATTATCTGTAACTCATATTAAGTTGTCTTTAGAGGTTTTTTGTCTATTATGCGTTGAGACTTTTTTATGGATGAAAAATTTCTATGTTGTAACATTAGGATTGCATTACTTAAGATTCGTTGGTTCGGATATCCGAACTGTTTTAAAGATTATTTTACCGGAGACTTTTAAGAAATATGAGTCATAAAAAACAGATGGAAATAATGATGAGAAATGGTGTAAATGCAGTCATGCCTCTGCACGTGGTGTTCCGTCCTGTTTTTCTGGTACCTCCCTTTTATGGCAGACAGCCTTTTATGTTTACGAATAGTTATAGCGTTCGTTTGAATAAAATTGTGCATGTCGCCTTCAGGATATTAACTTATGTCAAACAAAATGCTTATAGATGCCTCCCATCCGGAGGAAACACGTGTTGTTGTTGTTCACGGCAACAAAATTGAAGAACTTGATTTTGAATCAGAACATAGAAAACAGCTCAAGGGGAATATTTATCTCGCACGTATTACGCGTGTAGAACCGTCTCTCCAAGCGGCTTTTGTTGAATATGGTGGAAACCGACATGGTTTTTTAACATTTTCTGAAATTCATCCTGATTATTATCAAATTCCTATTGCTGATCGCCTTGCTCTTCTTGAAGAAGAAGAAAAAGAAGCTGTAGGAGAAAATTCTGTAGATACCTTTACGGAAGAAGCAACTAAAAATAAAAAACGCTCCAGAAGAACAAAAAAAAGTGAAAAAAACAATGTTATAGCAGCCGATATTGAAAATGATATCACATCTGAAGCGATAATAATTGATAATACAGAAGAAGCATTAAATGCTGATATCTCTTATGATGAGATCGAAATGGTTGGTGCTGAGGACATCCGTGAAGAGCTCCCAATTTATCAAAGAAAACAAGGGCGCCAGTATAAAATTCAAGAAGTCATTAAACGACGTCAAATTTTGTTGGTACAAGTTATCAAAGAAGAGCGTGGTAATAAAGGTGCTGCCCTTACAACATATCTATCTCTAGCTGGTCGTTACTCTGTTCTAATGCCCAACACAGCACGTGGTGGTGGTATTTCAAGAAAAATTACGAATGTACAAGACCGTAAGCGTCTTAAAGAAATCGTAAAAGAATTAGCCGTTCCAAAAGGTATGGGTGTTATCTTACGAACCGCTGGTGCCAATAGAACAAAAGCTGAAATTAAACGTGATTATGAATATCTTATGCGATTATGGGATACTATTCGCACTTTGACACTCGAGTCAACGGCGCCATGCCTTGTCCATGAAGAAAGCAATCTCATCAAGCGTTCTATACGAGATCTTTACAATAAGAACATTAGTGAAATTCTTGTCTCTGGAGACCAAGGATATCGTGAAGCGAAAGACTTTATGCGTATGCTCATGCCAAGCCATGCAAAAGTTGTGCAACCTTACCGTGATCCTACGCCCATTTTTGCAAGAAATAATATTGAAATTCAACTTGATAAAATGTTGCAACCACAGGTTTCTTTAAAATCTGGTGGTTATCTTGTTATTAATCAAACAGAAGCACTTGTTGCTATTGACGTAAATTCTGGCCGCTCTACGAAAGAATTCTCTGTTGAAAAGACAGCCTTACAAACTAACCTTGAAGCTGCTGAAGAAGTAGCGCGTCAATTACGCTTGCGTGACCTTGCTGGTTTAATTGTGATTGATTTTATTGATATGCTTGAAGAACGCAATGTGAAGCTGGTCGAAAAAAAATTAAAAGATTGTTTAAAAAACGATCGTGCTCGTATTCAAGTAGGTCATATTTCACACTTCGGCCTTTTAGAAATGAGTCGTCAACGTATTCGCATATCGGTTTTAGAAAGTACGACACAGCCCTGCCCACATTGCGCAGGAACAGGAAATATACGTTCTGAATCATCAATTGCGTTACATGTCATGCGCTCAATTGAAGAATATCTTCTTCATAATTCGCAACATAATATTATCGTGCGCACCCCCGTAGCAACAGCGCTTTATGTATTAAATCATAAACGCAATATTCTTGTTAATTTAGAAGCTCGCTTTAAACTTAATATTAGTATTGAAGCAGATGATAGTATTGGAACACAACATCTTGTTATTTCTAAAGGCTCAATAGCAGAGAGAATTTCTCAATCTTCATTGGAAGATGACAATAAGCAAGAAATTGAAGATTCTGTTTTCATAAAGAGTGAATCTATTGAAAATCCTTCTCCCATTGAAACAAATCAAAAGCGTCGGCGCAAAAATCGTCACGGTGAAATTACTGATCATTCTCTCTCCAACGTTCATAAAAAAGAAGATACCTTGAATGATGATTCTTATCGTCGAGGACGTCGTCGAGGACGTCGTGGTGGTCGACGCAATCAAGATAATAGTTTTCATCAGATTCGCGTTCCTTATGCAGAACCAGTGGGAGATTTTGCTAAGCAAGCTTTAGCAGAAATTAAAGCAGCGCATCGCAAACGTCGTGTTTCACCTGCTAAATCTTTTGAACTTGAAGAAACAAAAAATAATACACAAACTCTAGATATACAACAACAGAGTGAATCTGAAAAAAATGATACAAGTATTAAACCTAAAAAACGTAAAACACGTTCTTCAAAAGTAGTAGAAAATCAACTTTCTTTAGAGAATGATCAAAATATTGCAGAACAAAAAGCTCTTGAAAAAAAACCTACAACCAGTCCGGTGCGTAAAACTAAAACAAAAAAAGCAGACAAAGCTATTCATGAGGTAGAAGATAAAGCTCTTGAAAAGAGTAAAAAATCAACACGTGGAACACGTAAAAAATCATCTTCTAAAGAGACAACGCAAATACAAAAAATATTAGAGCAAGAAACTGTAATCGAGATGGAGAAAGTTATCGAAACCTCTCCTTCCCAAATTGAAGAAACAATTAATCAACCCGTTGTTATTTCATCAACGCCTAATGATTCTTCCAAAACTGAACGTATTGGTTGGTGGAAACGCAGAATTCTTTCGAAAAATTAAGGATTAAAAAAAACCGCCACAGAAAACTGTGGCGGTTCAAATAAACAATTATAGAAAACGTTTTGACCAACTTTTATGGTGTGGTTTTATTACTTTTGTTTCGCTTTTTCTTGCTCAGCCCGCATACGCTCTTCAATTTCTTTTTGCTTTGATTGAATAGCTTGCTGCAGCTTTATTTGTTCTTGTTGGAAATCTTTTTCCTCCATACCAGGACCGGTATAGGCTGCTGTAAACCCATTAAGAGAAAATTCAATAGGATTAGCTGAACCACGGAAATTAACTGTGGTTACAACCATTTTTGTACCACTTTTCATAGCTGCTATAAGCTTATCATCTAAGACATCATTAGCAATACAACTTGGTCCATTACAAATAATATAAGGAATTTTTTTAGAGAACTCGTCACCAATTTTAATGTGAACACCTTCTGGCAAAAAACGACCTGTAGGCACTTGAATACCTATACGTTTCTCATTTTGCTTCCCTTTTATTTCAACAAGATTAAAAGCCGTTAAAGGTTGTCCCGTATTCGATAATACAGTATTCATTGTATTACAAATATCAACATCATGCTGCTTACTGCAAACTTTGTACCAACCTTGTGATAAAGTTTGCGCATTTGCAGAAATACCAGCTATAAGAAAAAGGGCAGCGGCTCCAACTAATACTGAAACAGCAGAATAAACATTTTTATGCGACATGATTAAGTTAATCCTTTCAACGCGCTCTTAAGTAACTTCAAAAAAATATTAAATATAATTCCAACTTAATTTATTAAATTATAATGAAATAACAATTAATTTTACTATTTTTACTTCAATATAAAAAAAAAAGTCAAATTTAGAGAAAAAATACGACGAGCCATTCTAATTTTTATACACTCATATCATTTCCCCTCTTCATCACATTGGTATTTGATGCAATCTATCCATAAAACACCTCTGTGCATTTAAACTAAGATTACACAAACGAATCAATATTGCAATATTAATTAAAATAAACTCTGATACTACTCTAAAAAACTTACTAATTAAAATTTTTACATTTATTACTCTTCATGTTAAGCTTATAGAACCTTTGCAACAGGTGTTGCAATGCATGAAGCTCCAAAATATCAGATAAATTTTACTGTTTTCCTTATGTGCCTCGTGTGATACACAAAAACAAAATCATCTACGATATTATTGAAACATTTAATGAATTAAAACCACTGATTGTCTAAAATTTCTGCATAATTGTAAGAGAGCTTTTTGCTAATGAACAATTTTCTGCCCTTGTTTACAAAATAATAGTGATACGCTTTTGTAATAAAAATTTTATATTCCATAGCGTTTAACTAAACAGTTTAGTTTAAAAATACGCTACTAAAGAAGTGCTTTTTTCTTAATTAAACAACACATTTTCTTAGAGAGAAAATCTATAACTGCTGAAAATATTTTATTTATAATAAACTTTCTTAAAATATAATAACATATTAATTTATAATAATAATTTATCTTTTTTCTATTTCTATATTGTATGAAAGATCCTAATAGCGCAAACCTCTCTTATGTTGAATCAATAAAATTTATCCACTTGTACATCACAAGCGGAGTTAGTTTTATAGATAAACTACTGAACAAAGGAAACCCTCCCTATGAATCATCTCACGTGCCTAAAGCCATAATAAATTTATGCTCATATATTAAACATCTATTATTGCACTTCTGTACAAATATCATCTCTCAGTTTTATAACGTGAATAAAAAATATAGCTTTTATCAATTTCTTTTAAGTTATTTCTTAAATAAAAGAAGCTTCTAAAATGATAAATTCTTTTCAGCTTTCACAACATCAAAGATATAAATCGTTAATGATTTAAGTTTTAAGAAAAAATGAATTCAAAGTATCATTTTGTTTCCCTATATAACACAATTTAGAGCTATAAAATATTTCTCTTATCGTATTAATGAAACAATATTTATGATATGAGATGTATCGTCATTAAAATAATTAATCAGATAAAAATAAAAAACTACAAGCACAAAAAATTATGCATAAAAAGAAAACATAAAAAAGATATATGAGTTTATTATTTAATATATATATTAAATCTTATATGATAAGAATAACAGATAATATATTACGTGTATAATATTACTTTATTATAAATAATAAATAATAAGTAATAACTCAAAAAATAAAATATATTATTACTAATATGTTTTAACTATTGTTTAGTATATCAGCTTAATTTCTCTGTATTTATATGAGTAAATTTTTAATTGAATAACTCTTCAACATGGGAACGCATACGATTCATAATACTCTTTCTCTTTTCTGGCAGCATTATATTATATATTTCTCTCGTGCTTCTACATAATAAAGGAGCAGATTTTACATTCGAAGGATTGCGCATCACCATATCCTTTATACCACTAATTATCTCTTCTTCAAAATCTGAGACACTAATCACCATTCGTTCTTCAAAGTGCTTTATTAATTCAGGATCTATTGAATTGATTGCATCTTTTGCCCATCTAAAATCTTTTTTCCTCCAACCAAAATCTTTCCGTAATAAATCCCCTATATCACTGTCCAACAGACTCTCTTGAATTTTACAAGAAAGAACCATAAAGGGATAGAGTCGTATCGTTTCATCAATCGCTCTATCGTTAAGAGTTTCTACATTTGCTGTATCATCACTCATTCCTAATTCAGAAGCGCTTCGAGACCTTAGATATTCTGTTGCTTTACTTAATTTTCTTTCATACTCTCCTACTCTATACTCTCTTGCCCTATGCGCTCTATATGCTAAATTCTCCATTTCTCGCGCTAAATCACTTAGTTTTGAAGAAAGCTTATAACGCTCTTCATTAAGGTCTCCGTGTTCTTGTAGCAGCTTATCATGTTCTATATTATGAGAACGTATTTGCGAAAGTGTTAAATCAGCAAATGTCTTTTCAATGAATTTCATCCTCTTTTCAATAACTTGTAGTCTTTCTTTAATACGCTTATATTTCTCATCAAGCGTTAAACCAGAAAGAGATAATTCGGTTAAGCTAAACTCAGCGTGAGCGTTTTTTACGCCATATATCAAAGTGAGTAACAAAAAAACGATAGTTAGACACTTTTGTAATGAAGAAAGCATGCTATCTTTATCTAAATTCTTTCTAAAAAATTTACAGGAGCTTATTAGCTTATTATATTGAAAGTGCTATTTATTGCAGTTAAACCGTCTAATCTATTTCCTTCATTATATCAATACGTATATAATAAAAACTAAATAAATATATAAAGGGTTCTTTATTATAAACTTAAATTTTATTCTTATAAAAAATCAATAATTTTTTGTTTTTATAGAATAATTTTATAAAAATGAGTAATAGTTCTGAAACAATAAAGATATTTTTTAAACAGAATGTTGTTCTGCCATTTCGACAAGCTGTGTTATAATATTCGCTGCTCCAACAAGCCTTTCATCCGCTGTGGACCAATCACGAATAAGAGCAATACTTTGATCTGGTCGGATTTTTGCCATTGAACCTTGTTTTCCCACCCACTGAACAAGAGCAACACTATTTGCGAAATAGTTATTACGAAACTGTATGACAATCCCCTTTGGTCCTGTATCTAATTTTTCTACATGCGCTTTTCGACACAATGTTTTGATATAAAAGACTTTAAGAAGGTGTTGAACCTCAAGGGGTAAAGGACCAAAGCGATCAATTAACTCCGCTGCAAATTCATCAATTTGTTCTAAATCATCAAGTTCTGTTAAACGACGATAAAGTCCCATACGTAACGATAAGTCAGGCACGAAACTTTCTGGTATCATCACTGTTGTACCAAGGGAAATTTGAGGTGACCATTGCTTATCTTCATTTAGCTCTCCATCTTTTAATTCAGCAACAGCTTCTTCAAGCATTTTTTGATAGAGTTCAAATCCAACTTCTTTGATATGCCCCGATTGCTCTTCACCTAAAAAATTGCCTGAACCGCGGATATCCATGTCATGGCTTGCCAATTGAAAACCGGCCCCTAAGGTGTCAAGAGATTGTAACACTTTAAGACGGCGATCAGCAGCAATTGTTAAAACTTTACCAGCAGGAAATGTAAAGAGAGCATACGCACGTTGTTTTGAACGTCCTACCCTACCACGTAACTGATAAAGGGCAGAAAGACCAAACATCTCAGCACGATGCACAATTAGGGTATTGGCTGTTGGAATATCAAGACCTGATTCAATAATGGTTGTTGAGAGCAGCACATCATATTGTCCATCATAAAATGCATTCATGATATCATCAAGTTGTCCAGCCGGCATTTGTCCATGAGCCACAACGAATTTCAGTTCTGGCACATGTGTTTTGAGATATTCTTCTACAAAAGCCAGATCAGAAATACGAGGACAAACATAGAAGCTTTGTCCACCACGATAATATTCTCGAAGCAGGGTCTCTCGTATAACAAGTGCATCAAAGGGTGAAATAAAAGTACGAACCGCCATTCTATCAATGGGGGGGGTTGTTATCAATGAAAGTTCACGTACACCCGATAAAGCTAACCCTAAAGTGCGTGGTATGGGAGTTGCTGAAAGTGTGAGAACATGAATATCACTTTTAAGCTCTTTTAAACGCTCTTTGTGTTTGACACCAAAATGCTGTTCCTCATCAATGATAAGAAGACCTAACCGTAAAAAATTAACTGCATCACTTAATAATGCATGGGTTCCAATGACAATATCGATTGTACCATCTGAAACACCTTTTTTTACTCGTGCAAGTTCTTTCGCTTTTACAAGCCTCGAAGCATGTCCAATTTTAACCGGTAATCCTTGAAAACGCGAAATAAATGTTTTGTAATGTTGACGTGAAAGCAAAGTTGTCGGTACAACAACAGCAACCTGATATCCATTTAATGCTGCAACAAAAGCACTTCGAATGGCTACTTCAGTTTTTCCAAAACCAACATCACCGCATATCAAGCGATCCATCGGCTTGCCTGAGGCTAGATCGTCCAAAACAGCATCAATTGCATTCATTTGATCTTCCGTTTCTTCATAGGGAAAGCAAGCAACAAACTCATCAAATGGTCCAATTGGTGGAAGTAAAGCAGGCGCAGCACGAGTCATACGCTCTGCAGCTATACGGATTAATTGCCCTGCCATTTCCAATAAATGTTTTTTAAGCCGAGCTTTACGTGCCTGCCAAGCAACACCTCCTAATTTATCTAAAGTTACCTCTGTTCCTTCTGAGCCATAACGTGAGAGAAGCTCAATATTTTCAACAGGTAAAAAGAGTAAATCACCTCCAGCATATCTAATTTCAAGGCAGTCTCGTAAAATTCCAGTGGTTCTGATGGTTTTAAGACCAACAAATTGGCCAATACCGTGGTCGATATGCACAATAATATCACCAGAATTTAAAGCAGAAATTTCAGAAATAAAATTTGTATTATTCTTACGCCGCTTTGGCGATCTTATAAAACGATCGCCAAGGATATCTTGCTCTGCTATAATAGCCAAATCTTCAGCCACAAAACCATGTTCTATCATGATAACAGCTGCTAATATGCGATCTCGAGGTGTTGCTTTGACTGTTTGCAAAGATTTTGCAACATCTATTTTTTTCAATCCATGCTCATCGAGAACTTGTAACAAACGATTGAGAGATCCTTCACTCCAACACGCTAAAAGCACTTTTTTACCAGCAGCGCGTAAAGATGCGATATGATCAATAACACTTGAAAAAACATTTTTTTCCTGCGCATTACGCTCTTTTACAAAATCATATCCTTGTTTAACATTTGTGTGAATAACAGTTTGTTCCAAACTTTGTGGAACATTAAAAGGAGAAAAATCAATACGCTGTGAAGATTGTTGCACACCTTCCAAAACACGCTCTGGCGTTAAATAAAAAAGACTAGGATCTATTGGATGATAAGAAGTAGAATTTTTTTCATCACTTTCGCGCTCTTTGCGCGCATTATAATAGTCTTCAATAAGACGATAGCGCTCAATGAAAACTTCTTCTATGAGATGCTCAAAAACTATCGGTAAATTGCCACAATGATCAAAAAAGCTATCAAGGTTTTCATAAAAAAATGGAAGCCAATGTTCCATACCGGCAAAACGCCGACCTTGAGAAATTGCTTCATAAAGCATGTTATTTTTTTGTGATACACCAAATGTACGGGTATAATTGCTTTTAAAACGACTGATACGTTCTGGTGTAAGAGCAACCTCACTCATTGCCTGTAATAAAAGTTCAGTTTTTTGGCCTGTTGTCCTTTGACTTTCTGGATCAAATACGCGGATACTTTCTAGGGTATCTCCAAAAAAATCAAGGCGTAAAGGTTCAACATCCATCGGAGAAAAGATATCAAGTATTCCTCCTCTTACAGCAAACTCACCAATATCACGGACAACCGTAACGCGTTCAAAACCATTGGTTTCTAGAAATTGAATAAGATTTCCCATGTTATTGCGCTGGCCAACACGTGCGTGAATAAGCTGAGCTTCTATCATTTCACGAGGAGGCAACTTTTGCATAATTGCATTTGCTGTTGTTAATATAATTGCAGAATATGGATCTTTCCGTAAATTTGCTATGTGTGCCAATGTTGATAGTCGACGTGCCATAACAGCAATTCCTGGTGATACGCGATCATAAGGCAAACAATCCCATGCAGGAAATTGAAGTACGGGTAAATTGGGTTCAATAAAATTTAAAACTTGTTGTAAATGCGCAATTTTTGTTCCGTCACGGACAACATAGAGGAGCGGTTTACCTTGTGCAATTTCTGAACTTAATTTAGCAAGCGCAAAGGCTTCAAATCCATCAGTAACGCCATCTAAAATCATACGAACAGAATTATTTTTGGGAATAACAATTTTTTTAAATATAGGCATCGGGATTAATAACTTAAGCAAGTACGATAATTGGCAATATCACGGAAAAGTGGACTATCAACTTCAGAGGGGGGCAAAATTTCTCCAGTAATCCATGTGAGTAAATCACGATCATCAAAAGACATAATATACTCAAGCTCAGAGAGCGTTTTATCATTCATCCCAGTAATATGAGCATCGACATAATGTCCAAAAATGAGATCCATTTCACGAATACCGCGATGCCATGCACGAAAAATCAATCGACGACGACGAGCATCTAATTGATTTTTGTCAACGACAAAAACTGTCATAAAAAATCTCCTTTAATAAAGTAATATAAACTATTCAATTAGTCGTATAAAATTTTTACCTTGCTTTAAGGAAGTTCTATAATCTTTTGTTCTTTAAGTGTAATTCGACGATGCATTTGCTTAGCTAAAGCGTAATTATGTGTTGCAATAAGAGCAGAAAGACCAGACTGACGAACAAGGATAGATAAAGCTTGAAAGACATAAGCTGAAGTTACTGGATCAAGATTTCCTGTAGGTTCATCAGCCAAAAGAACCGAAGGGCCATTTGCTACTGCACGTGCAATAGCAACACGTTGTTGTTCTCCTCCCGATAACTCTGAGGGACGATGGTTCGCACGATGAGAAATACGCAGATACGTCAATAATTTGCGTGCACGATCTTCTGCTATGGATTTTTTTAATCCTGCTATCATTTGCGGTATCATGACATTTTCTAACGCCGTAAACTCTGGAAGTAAATGATGAAATTGATAAACAAAACCAATATCATTTCGTCTTATAGCTGTTCGCTCACTATCAGAGCGCTTTGCACAAGAAACACCTCGTAACATCACATCACCAGCGGTTGGTTTTTCTAATAATCCAGCAATATGAAGAAGTGTTGATTTTCCAGCACCAGATGGTGCAACAAGTGCAACAAGCTCTCCACGATTAAGAGTAAAATTCGCTTTATCTAAAACAATGAGCGGCTTATGACCCTCGAAAAAGCGTCTTTCAATCTCTACAAGCTCTAAAATAGCTGTCATTATTCATACCTCAAAGCTTGTACGGGATCTAGCTTAGCAGCACGCCATGCCGGAATGAGAGCAGCAAGAAATGACAAGAATAAAGCCATCATAGCAACCAAGATGGTCTGTTTCCACTCAATTTGTGCAGGCAATTTTGTTAAAAAATAAAGTTGAGGATTAAAAACGTCGACATTAAATAACCAAGATATAAAATCTTGGATATGATTAATATTCGCGGTCGCGATAACACCTAAAATTAAGCCCAATATCGTTCCAATAAAACCAATCATCATTCCTGTAATGATAAATATACGCAAAATCGCACTTTGTTGAGCACCCATCGTGCGTAAAATTGCAATATCATGACTTTTATCTTTTACAAGCATAATCAGTCCTGAAATAATATTTAAAGCAGCAACAAGAACGATCAGAGAAAGAATGAAAAACATAACATTTCGTTCAATCTGTAAAGCTGAAAAAAAAGCCTGATTACGTGTACGCCAATCAATTAAATAAACCTGTTGATCAACTGCTTTTTCTACAACGGGTTTTATTTGATCAACTGCATCAGGATCATTTAAAAATAACTCTAAAGACTGAACCTTATCGCCTAAATTAAAAAACATTTGTGCTTCATGAAGAGGCATAAAGACAAATATTGAATCATATTCAGACATACCAACTTCAAAAATAGCAACGACTTTATAAGCTTTCACTCGTGGCGTAACGCCAAAAGGAGTCTCATCACCATCTGGAGTAATGATACGAATATCTCTTCCAACTGTTAATCCTAATTTTTCTGCTAAGCCACTTCCAATTGCAACACCTTCTTCTTGATCAAACCGAGAAATCGATCCTAATTTAATGTTTTGAGAGACTGTTTTAAGCTTTTCTAGATCTTGTTTGCGCATACCACGAACTAACGCGCCAGAGCCACCTTGAACTTCACCTTGAACAAGTGCTTGACCTTCAATAACAGGCAAAGCAAACTTCACGCCATTTGTAGTTTCTAAAGAAGAAATAAGAGTCTTATAATCAGCAAAACCAGAATCAACTGTTTGAATAATAAGATGCCCATTCATACCAAGAATACGATTGAGAAGTTCTGTACGAAAGCCATTCATCACCGCCATAACAACAACCAGAGCAAATACGCCCAACATAATCCCAATAAGAGAAATAATTGAAATAACAGATGCAACGACATGTTTTTTATTGGGAATCATATAACGAAAAGCGATCATCCACTCATAAGATGAAAAGCATTTGTTTTTCAGCCTCTTCATAATATTTCCTATTAAATTATAGAAAGTTGGCTGAGCACATCTTCAACCTTTAGAGATTTTTTTATTCCTGTTTTTCGATCTTTAATTTCAACTTCATTTTGTGCAATGCTGTTAGGACCAACAATGATTTGCGTTGGCAAACCAATCAAATCCATTGTTGCAAATTTTGATCCAGGGCGTTCATTTCTATCATCTAATAACGGATCAAAACCAACCTTCTTTAATCCCTGATAGAGAAACTCACATGCCTGTGTGCATTTTTCATCATCGGGCTTCATATTGATAATCCCAAAATCAAACGGTGCCATCGACTTTGGCCAAATAATACCATTTTCATCATGAGAAGCCTCAATAGCGGCCGCAACAAGACGCGAAGGCCCAATACCATAAGATCCCATAGAGACCACATGCTCTTTTCCATCTTGTCCCATAACTTTTGCTCCCATTGGAGCAGAATATTTAGTACCAAAGTGGAAAATATGCCCTACTTCAATACCACGCGCTGAAAGACGATTATGATCAGAAACTTTAGCCCACTCCTCTTCATTATGCATTTCTTCCGTTGCTGCATAAAAAGATGTCCATTGCTTAACAATATCATCTAAAACAGCTTTATCACTAAAATCGATTGAACTATCAGGAATGGTAAGTTCAAGAAATTGTTTATCACAGAAGATAGCACTCTCTCCTGTTTCAGCCAAAATGATAAATTCATGACTGAGTTCCCCCCCTATTGGACCTGTATCTGCACGCATAGGAATTGCTTTTAAGCCAAGGCGAGAAAAAGTGCGTAAATAAGCAACAAACATACGATTATAAGATGTTTCAGAGCCTTCATAATCAAGATCAAAAGAATAAGCATCTTTCATTAAAAATTCTCGTGCTCGCATCACACCAAAACGTGGACGAATTTCATCACGAAATTTCCATTGAATATGGTATAAATTAAGCGGAAGATCTTTATAAGAACGAACATAAGAGCGAAAAATATCTGTTACCATCTCTTCATTGGTTGGACCATAAAGTAAATCACGCTTTTGACGATCTTTAATGCGGAGCATTTCCAAACCATAATCATCATAACGACCGCTTTCACGCCAAAGATCAGCAGACTGAATTGTAGGCATCAATATTTCTATTGCACCCGCACGTTCTTGCTCTTCACGAATAATTTTACAAACTTTATCAAGCACTTTTTTTCCCAAAGGAAGCCAAGAATAAATCCCTGATGTTTGTTGTCGAATCATTCCAGCGCGCAACATGAAGCGATGAGAAACAATTTCTGCTTCTTTAGGATTCTCTTTTAAAAGTGGAAGGAAATATTGAGAAAGACGCATTGAAATAATTAACTCCTAATCAGATCTATCATATCGGAACAATTTATCACACCCTCTATTCATCTATAGCCGCATCCTGAATACTTGCAAATATAACGATCTTATCATTTAAAAATTTATTGTGCTTTATTCTCTATTTTTCTTATTTAGCAATAAAATAAAAATGCTCTTCTCTTTTTAAATAACGTAATAGGAAAGTTCTTTTATTTTGACCGATGTAAAAAAACTGTACAGATAGGTTTTTTTTGCCAAATTTCATGAACAGCCGCTCTTACTGCACGTCGTGTTGCCTCTCGAATAAGTTCATTATTTTTCTGTTTCATGCGTGGGGTATTATAAACTGTATTTTCTACGATATCTAAAAGAATATCTTTTAAACTTTCCCCCTTTCCATTACTTTCAGGTAACCCGAATGTTGTTAGACCTATATCCCCTAATAATTCATGCTTACTATTTATATGGAGAGAAATAGTAACATGACCAGCATAACTTAGTTTACGGCGTTCACGAATCCCTAATTCATCTTCATCTCCAATTAAGCAACCATCCTTATAGATGCGGCCAACAGGAACTTGATCAATAACTTCTACAGGCTCTGGTGCAAGACGTAACATATAGCCATTTCTGATATCCATAACAGTTTTAATACCCGCTTGACGTGCTAAAGTTGCCTGAGCCTTAAGATGCATTGCTTCCCCATGTACAGGGACAAGTATTTGTGGCTTTATCCAATCATACATCTGTAAAAGTTCTGAACGACGGGGATGACCTGAAACATGAACAAGTGCATCTTCATTCGTAATAATTTTAATACCCAAATCAATGAAACGATTTTGTACCTCAATAATCGCTTTTTCGTTTCCTGGAATACTTCGTGATGAATAAATAACGGTATCACCAGCGGAAAGTGCAATATTTTTCATTCCATCACGTGACAGTTTAGCCAAAGCAGCACATGGCTCACCTTGGCTCCCTGTGACAATTAAAACAAGATCTTTTCGCGAGATGTAGCCATAATCATCTTCCGTTACAAATGGTGCTAAACCATTCATATAACCAAGCTCTTGTGCAACCATAATACTTCGCTTAAGGGAACGCCCAATGACAAGCACCTTACGTCCAGCAGCTTCAGCTGCAAGAGCAATAGAACGTATCCGACCAATATTAGAAGAAAAAGTTGCTATCGCAACGCGCCCTTCAGCTTTAGAAATAATCTCTGAAAGACTGGCTTGAACTTGCTGTTCTGAAGGAGAGATACCATCCCGACATGCATTTGTGGAATCACAAAGTAATGCTAAAACACCTTTTTTGCCTAAAGCACGAAATCTTTTTTCATCGGTTACAGCCCCGAGTGAAGGGGTATGATCAATTTTCCAATCACCAGTATGAATCACAGTCCCCAAAGAGGTTGTAATTGCTAAAGATACAGATTCTGGTATTGAATGGTTAACGGCTATAGCCTCTACAGCAAAGGAACCTACCTGAAAACAATCACCAGCTTGAAAAATATTGAGTAAAATTTTTTGAGATTCAAAATCTAATTGTTTTTTAGTTTCCAATAATCCTGCCGTAAAAGGCGTACAGTAAATCGGCACTTGTAACTTTGGACATAAATCAAGAACGGCCCCATAATGATCTTCATGTGCATGTGTTAAAACAAGACCCCGTATATTGTGTTTTTCACTTTCTAGAAAACGAATATCAGGCAAAACAAGATCGACACCTGGTAATTCAGAACCAGCAAAACTAATCCCCATATCAACCAGCAGCCATTCACGAAGATATTGGGGACCAAATCCGTAAGCAGCTAAATTCATCCCTATTTCACCTACACCTCCCAGAGGTAAAAAAACAAATTCACATCTATTGGCTGCAACCATAAACATCTCCCAAATCATTAAGGTATCTGATGATAAAATAATTTTTCAATAACGGCCTGCATTAACAGAATCAGCCAAACCAAAATGAACATCCCCAGCTGTTATAATGGCTGTCTGACCGTCTTTTCGCTTTATGATGCAGTTAAAATCACTATCAAGACCATCAAAAATACCCTCAATGACTTTTTCATCATTCACCACTTTGACATGTTTCCCAAGATGAGCGGAATATAAAAGCCATTTTTTTCGGATTATTTCACATCCTTTTGGTTGTTTCCAAAGAAGGTAATTTTTAGAAAAACACTCCGTCAAAACCGTAAATAATTGTTCTGCATCAATACGCAACCCGATATTCTTTAAGCTTGAAGTGGAATAGGGCGCATCTTCATAATTATATTTCACATTTATTCCAATCCCAATAACCAAGGCATATTGTTGTGATGACAATTTTAAAATCTCAAGCAAAACTCCAGAGCTTTTTTCTCCTCTGAGCAAAATATCGTTTGGCCATTTTAAGCTCACAATATTGTTTGTCTGCTTTTCCTCTTTTATCAATTGTTTTATTGCCTCTGCCACACTTACTCCAGCAACAAAACCAAGTTGAGCCGCAGTTTGATGAACAATATCATCAATTAATAAAAGACTAGAATAAAGGTTCCCTTTTGGACTAGACCAAGTCCTCCCTCTTCTTGCTCTTCCCTGTGATTGTTCTTGTGCAACAATCCAAAGATTACCTTGATGACCAGTTTGCGCTTTTCGTTGCGCAATGAGATTTGTTGAATCAACACTATCGTACGCTTCAACAGTGTATCCCTGTTTTTGTGCAAAATCTGATAAAGTATAAACCATATTCGTTAAAACAATGCTGTTGCTGCTTTTTCTGCTAGCTCAGCGAACCAAACTCCAAAAAGCGCGTAAAATAAAATAAAGAATACAGAAAGACCAAGACAAAATTGAAGCTCTTTCGATAAAGCAACAAAATGCGCTTTTGCATCATCAAACCACATAATTTTAATGATTCGCAAATAGTAAAAAGCCCCAACTACAGACGCTATCATCCCAACGACAGCAAGTAGCGTAAGTCCAGCGTGGACAGCAGCAGAAAATGTATACCACTTTCCAAAAAAACCAGCCATAGGAGGTATGCTTGCTAAAGAAAAAAGCTGTATTGTCATCACAACAGCCATAAACGGATTCGTCTTTGCTAACCCTGAAAGATCATAAATATTTTCAACATTTCCATTCTGAGAGCGCATTCCAAGAATAAAGGCAAATGAACCAAGCGTCATTCCAAGATAAATAGTCATATAAAGGATAACGCTTTTTATCCCAAGCATATCTCCAGCAGATAAACCAACAAGTGCATAACCCATATGACTGATCGACGAATAAGCCATTAAGCGCTTAATATTATTCTGACCGATTGCAGCAAAAGCACCCAGTATCATTGATGCAATCGCCATGAACACCAAAATTTGTTGCCATGCAGGCATCACGTTATCAACACGCCCTAGGGGAATAAAGGTCACCACAATAATACGGATGATTAAAGCCATTGCAGCAACTTTAGGGGCACCAGCAAAAAATGCTGTAATCGGTGTGGGCGCTCCTTCATAAACATCAGGTGTCCACATATGAAACGGAACAGCAGAAATTTTGAAAGCCAAACCAGCTAAAATAAAGACAATTCCAAAAATGACCCCCAATTGTACATTTTTGCCTTTTAAAGCAAGAGCAATTTCGTGAAAACCAATTTGACCGGTAAAACCATAAAGCAAAGAAATACCATAAAGAAGCAAACCTGAAGATAATGCTCCTAAAACAAAGTATTTTATACCGGCTTCAGAAGATTTTACATTATTACGATTAATCGCTGCTAAAACATATAAAGCTAAAGATTGCAGCTCTAACCCCATATAAAGCGACAGCATATTACCCGCTGAAATCATAAACATCATTCCAAGGGTTGCTAAAAGAACAAGTACTGGAAACTCAAATATATTAAACTTTTGTGCATTGGCAAAACCAACAGACATGATAAGAGAAAAGAGTGCACCAATAAGCATTAAAATTTTCATATAACGACTAAAGGAATCGATAACGAGCGCATTGGTTTGAAATGAACCATTTTTCGGAAAAATTATAAGAATAATAATGGTTGCCACAAGAATTGCTATGGCTAAACCTGTCACTGTTAAAGAAGCACGTGTATTGGAATAAACACCAATCATAAGCAGCACGACAGCTCCTAATGCAATTAAAAGCTCTGGAAGAATTAAGACTAATTGCGCTATTATTTCAGTTTGCATGTGCATTCTTCCCTTATCTAGTGCAGTTTATTGATGAGGGTTTCTACGGAAAACGCCGTTGCCTTAAGAATAGGCGTTGGATAGATACCAAAGAATATTGTAAGAATAACCAATGGATAAAGGAGGAATTTTTCTCTTAAAGAAAGATCTATTAATACTTTTAAATTCTCTTTATCCAAGGAACCAAAAACCACACGCCGATAAAGATAAAGGGCATAGGCTGCCGATAAGATAACACCTGTTGTTGCTAAAACAACAACCAATTTATTTACTTGAAAAACACCTATTAAGGTTAAAAATTCACCCAAAAATCCTGAGCTTCCAGGCAAACCAACATTTGCCATGGTGAAAATTAAGAAAACAACAGCATATTTAGGCATATTATTCACTAAACCACCAAACGCTGAAATTTCACGTGTATGCAAGCGATCATAGATAACCCCAACACAAAGAAACAATGCTGCTGAAACAATTCCATGGGATAGCATCTGATAAATAGCCCCTTGTATCCCCTGTTCATTCGCAGCAAAAATACCCATCGTTACATATCCCATATGCGCTATTGAGGAATATGCAATAAGTTTTTTGATGTCACTTTGAACAAGTGCAACCAGTGATGTATAAATAATAGCGATAAGCGATAATGTGAAAACAAAAGGCGCAAAATCTGCTGAAGCGATAGGAAACATAGGCAAAGAAAAACGAAGAAAACCATACCCACCTAATTTAAGTAAGACACCAGCTAAAATAACAGAACCCGCTGTCGGTGCTTCTACGTGAGCATCAGGGAGCCATGTATGAACTGGCCACATTGGCATTTTAACTGCGAAAGAAGCAAAAAATGCAAGCCATAGCCATATTTGCATATGAGCAGGAAACTGATAATTGAGTAAAGTTGGTATATCAAGTGTCCCAGCCTCCCAATACATAACCATAAGAGCAACCAGCATAAGCACTGAACCAAGTAAAGTATATAAGAAAAACTTTATACTTGCATAAACACGACGTGCTCCTCCCCATACACCTATAATGATAAACATTGGAATGAGGCTGCCTTCAAAAAAAACATAGAATAGCATTGCATCAAGAGCACAAAAAACACCAATAATCGCAACTTCTAGAAGAAGAAACGCAATCATATAGGCTTTTAATCTCTCTTTAACATTCTCCCAACTTGCTAAAATACAGAAAGGTAAAAGAAAAGCCGAGAGAACAACAAAAAGAATAGAAATACCATCGACCCCCATATGATAGCTAATACCCCCCCCTAACCAACTGGATTTTTCAACCATTTGAAAATTTTGGTTGCTAGAATCAAATCCTATCCAAATAATTAAAGAAATAATAAAAACAAATAGAGTCGTAAAAAATGCGACATTACGTATATTATGGCGTGCTACTTCACTATCATCTTTGATAAACAAAATCAGAAGAACACCAACAAGCGGCAAAAATGTAACCGTAGAAAGAATAGGCCAATCGGTCATTAGTTTACGCCCCCGATCATCATCCATGTAATGAGCAATGCAACGCCGATAAGCATTGCAAATGCATAGTGGTAAAGATAGCCTGTTTGCATTCGAACAACTCTATTTGTAATATCAACAACACGCGCTGCAATACCATTGGGACCTAGACCATCAATAATCTTACCGTCTCCCACTTTCCAAAGAAAAGAACCAATTCTAAAGGTAGGACGAACAAATAAAAAGTTATATAATTGATCGAAATACCACTTTTGGTAAAGAAAGTGATACACTCCTGGCATAATACGCGCCATTTTCTTGGGAAGAGAGGGAGCCACAATATAAAATAAATAAGCCAACATAAACCCAAGAATCATTGCTATAAAAGGCGACCATTTTACCCAATTAAAAACATGGTGAGCATCATGAAGAATATGATTATGGCTGCTTGTAAATAATGCTCCCTTCCAAAAAGCATTATACAAGTCACCAAAAAAGTAAGGTTGGAAAACGACACCAGAAAATATTGCTCCAATAGATAAAAGAAAGAGTGGAATCAACATAACTGGAGGCGATTCATGAACATGATGCATCACATCAACTGTTGCCCGTGGTTTACCATGGAATGTCATAAAGATAAGTCGCCATGAATAGAAACTTGTTAAAAAGGCAGCAAAAACAAGAAGATAAAAAGCATATCCTGAAGCAATATTATGAGATGCAAAAGCAGACTCTATAATCGCATCTTTTGAGAAAAAACCTGCAGTCCCGAAAAGTGTTCCTGGAATTCCAACACCGGTCAAGGCAATGGTCCCGACCATCATCATCCAATAGGTGACCTTTATATGTTTGCGTAACCCACCCATTTTTCGCATATCTTGTTCATCAGACACAGAATGAATCACAGAACCTGCACCAAGAAACAATAAGGCTTTAAAAAAAGCATGCGTAAAAAGATGAAAGACAGCAGCGCCATAAGCTCCAACACCTAATGCCACAAACATATAACCAAGTTGAGAGCATGTAGAATAAGCAATAACACGCTTAATATCATTCTGCACCAACCCCACAGTTGCTGCAAAAAACGCTGTTGTTGCACCAACAATAATAATCACGGTCAAAGCAGTTGAAGAAAGTTCAAAAATTGGCGACATACGCGCAATCATAAAAACACCAGCCGTTACCATTGTAGCGGCATGAATAAGCGCTGATACAGGGGTTGGCCCTTCCATTGCATCAGGCAGCCAAGTATGTAAAAGAAATTGTGCGGATTTTCCCATCGCACCAATAAATAATAAAAGACATGTAATGGTAATTGCCGTCTGCCCATCAAATTGCCAATCTAAAAATGTCATATTTTGTATAAAGCTCTTGTCGGCAGCTTTTGCAAAAATAGAGGCAAAATCAACCGATTGGAACAAAACAAAAATACTAAAGATTCCTAAGAGAAAACCAAAGTCTCCAACACGGTTAACTACAAAAGCTTTCATTGCGGCCTTATTAGCAGAATCGCGCTGAAACCAAAAACCAATGAGTAAATAAGAAGCAAGTCCGACACCTTCCCATCCAAAAAACATCTGAATCAAATTATTGGATGTGACCAACATAAGCATCATAAATGTAAACAAAGAAAGATAAGAAAAAAAACGAGACCTTGAAGGGTCATGGTGCATATAACCAATTGAATAAATATGCACTAATGCCGAAACACTATTCACAACAATAAGCATGACAGCTGTTAATGCATCAACATGTAAAGCCCAATTAAAGCTTAAGTCACCAACAGTCATCCAATGTAATACCAATACATCAATCGCTGGAATATGACCAAGTGCAGTACTGAAAAATGCTATCCACGATAATATGGCAACAACAACCATAAAGCTACATGTTATCAATTCACTCGCACGATCTCCTATCGTTTTTCCACCTAGTGCAGCAATTAAAAAACCCAAAAGCGGAAGAAAGACAATCGTATAATACATCACTGGTTAGCCTTTCATTACATTAACATCTTCAACCGCAATGGAACCACGATTACGGAAAAAAACGACCAGAATTGCTAAACCAATGGCAGCTTCAGCAGCTGCTACGGTTAAGACAAATAAAGCGAATACCTGACCAACGAGATCATGAAGAAATGCTGAAAATGCAACAAAATTGAGATTAACTGAAAGCAATATAAGCTCAATGGACATCAAGATAATAATCACATTTTTTCTGTTGAGAAAAATTCCAGCAATACCAATTGTAAACATCAAAGCAGAAACAGTGAGATAATGTGTAATATCAATATACATCTGCATAGCCCCCTTACATACCTTTGCCTGATTCAACTTGTTTGATTTCAATGGCACTTTCTACCGTTCTAGAAACTTGCTCCGCAATAGATTGCCGCTTTACTCCTAATTTATGACGAAGTGTTAAAACAATAGCTCCAATCATTGCAACCAATAAAATCATTCCAGCAATTTGAAAATAGAAAACATAATCCGTATAGAGAATATCACCTAATGCTTGTGTATTTGTTCGCTGCGCTAAATCTGGCATTGGTTGCGTAACATGCGTTCTCAAGACTGGAGAAAAATAGCTACTCATAAAAACAACAATCAATTCTACAGCGATAATAACACCAATAAGAGCTCCAATAGGAGCATACCGAAGAGTTCCACTCTTTAACTCAGCAAAATCAACGTCAAGCATCATAACGACAAATAAAAATAAAACAGCGACAGCTCCAACATACACAACAAGCAGAATAAGCCCTAAAAACTCTGCTCCTGCAAGTAAAAACAAAGCTGCTGCATTAAAAAATGCGAGGATTAAAAACAAAACAGAATGCACTGGATTGCGTGCTGTAATAACAATAACTGCACTTGTTAGCATAATAAAAGCAAACAAATAGAAAAATGCCGCCGCTAGATCTGTTAGCATAGGCTTCTCCTTAATTATTCAAACAATTGGTATAAACTTCATACCAGATTACAATTTATCGGAAAAATATCCGACACCTCATTTAACGATACACTTAACGATAAGGCGCATCCATCAATATATTTCGAGCAATTTCTCGCTCCCAGCGATCTCCATTCAATAAAAGTTTTTCTTTATCATAATAAAGTTCTTCACGTGTTTCCGTCGCAAACTCAAAATTTGGACCTTCGACAATAGCCTCAACCGGACAGGCTTCTTGACAAAAACCACAGTAGATACATTTAACCATGTCTATATCATAACGGACAGTTCTACGTGTACCATCATTGCGCCGTGGACCAGCTTCAATTGTAATCGCTTGAGCAGGACAAATCGCTTCACATAATTTACAAGCAATACACCGTTCTTCACCATTTGGATAGCGACGCAATGCATGCTCACCACGAAAACGCTGAGATACAAAACCTTTTTCATAAGGATAATTAATCGTGGGTTTTGGTGAAAAAAATTGACGCATAGCTAAGAAAAAAGCACTCACAAATTCCAATAGAAGAAGTGACTTTGCCGCCTGAATAAAACCTGACATCGTAAAATCTCCTCTTAAACGAAATCCGTAAACTTTAAAAAAGCAGCAGTTATCACAACCATTGTTAGTGAGAGAGGAAGAAAAACCTTCCAACCAAGCCGCATGAGCTGATCATAGCGATAACGTGGAACAAATGCTTTGACCATAGCAAACCAAAAAAATACAAAACAAACTTTTAAAACAAACCAAATGATACCAGGAACCCAATTAAGCCACCAAACATCTAAGGGAGGCAGCCAACCGCCTAAAAATAGAATGGTTGTTAATGCGCACATTAAAACAATCGCAACATATTCACCTAGAAAGAAGAGCATGTAAGGCGTTGAAGAATATTCTACCATATGACCAGCAACAAGTTCAGATTCTGCTTCCACCAAATCGAATGGAGGACGGTTTGTCTCTGCAAGCGCAGAAATAAAAAATATAATAAACATTGGAAAAAGGACCAACCAATTCCAATCGAGAAAACTGTTAAAAGGAAGACCAAGAGTTGTACCAAGCCCGTGCGTTTGTTTAAAAACAATTGTTGTGAGATCTAACGAACCACTTATTAAAATGACAGTCACAAGCACAAAACCAATGGAAACTTCATAAGAAACCATTTGTGCCGCCGAACGAAGAGCTCCTAAGAAAGGATATTTTGAATTTGATGCCCATCCCCCCATAATAACACCATAAACTTCAAGAGATGAAATGGCTAAAATATAAAGCAAGCCAACATTAATCTTTGCAACCTCCCAGCCCTCATTGACAGGAATAACAGCCCAAGTTGATAAAGCAAGTGTCGCTGAAACAAAAGGAGCCAAAAGAAAAACCCCCTTATTTGCACCTGCTGGGATAATAGGTTCTTTCACAACAAATTTAATTAAATCTGCAAAAGACTGTAACAAACCCCATGGTCCAACAACGTTTGGTCCACGACGCAATTGTACCGCTGCCCAAATTTTTCTATCTGCGTAAAGAAGATAAGCAACTAAGATCAAAAGAACGACTAAAAGAAGCAGTGTTTTTCCAACGATAATAAGTAATGGCAACAGCCAAGTCATAAAGAAATCATACATCATTATTCCTTTTCCTTTGCCTTTACTCTACAGTTTGCGTAACATGGTTTTTTGCAAGAGATGAACATTCAGCCATAACGGCAGAAGCACGTGCTATCGGATTTGTCAAATAAAAGTCTTTAATCATAGAAGTAAATGTTTGACTCTCTAGAGAAACCATTTTTGAACCAAGCACCTTAAGATTACTTATATCAGAAGGCACTATATCATCAACGGCACAAAGATGTGGATAATCATTAAACAAACATTGTCTTAATTGAGAAAGAGAATCAAAAGGAAGCCTTTGTCCTAAAATATCCGATAAAGCACGCAAAATAGCCCAATCTTCTTTTGCTTCACCTGGAGCAAAACCAGCCCGATTTGTCATTTGAACACGTCCTTCTGTATTCACATAAAGCCCTGATTTTTCAGTGTAAGCAGATGCAGGCAAAATAACGTCAGCAGCATGTGCACCATTATCACCATGGCTCCCAATATAAACTGTAAAAGCTTTTGTATTGGCTAATTCTACTTCATCAGCACCAAGCAAAAATAGAACTTCACAGGTTTTAAGTATATTTGCAACCCCAAGCTTAGAAGTAAAGCCTATGTCCAACCCTCCAACAATCGATGCTGCATTATGAAGAACCCCAAACCCATTCCATGTCTCACTAAGAGCACCTATATTATCAGCTAATTTAGCAAGACTTTTTAAAACAGATAAACCTTCACTTCCTGAAACCGCTCCCTCTCCGATAAGAATAAGGGGCCTCTTCGCTTCTTTTAAGACATTAAAAAAAACATCCTCTCCACGAATAAGTGTCGTTAATGTATCACTCCCAGATCCAAGGTAAGAATAAGGATAACGTAAATCGACTTTCTCTCCAATTAATGCAATAGGAAAATTGCCCATCCGTTGGCGCTTTAAAATACGCGCATTTAAAACAGCTGCTTCATGACGTGGATTAGATCCCACAATAAGCAGTGCATCAGCCTGTTCAATACCTACAATTGTAGGATTAAAAATATAACTCGAGCGCCCAAACTCTGGCGATAAAGCCCCTCCTCTTTGACGACAATCAAAAAGCGTTGAGCCCAAAGAACTCAATAATGCTTTAAGGGCATACATTTCTTCAACAGAAGCAAGATCCCCCGCAATGGCTCCAATTTTTTCTGGAAAAATTTTAGAGATTACCATTTTAATTTTTGCAAAAGCTTCTGTCCAACTGACAGGTTGAAGCTTTCCATCTTTGCGTACATATGGCTTATCAAGCCGCTGAGTCCGTAATCCATCCCAAATAAAACGCGTTTTATCAGAGATCCATTCCTCATTTACATCTTCATTCGTACGCGGCATAATCCGCATAACTTCACGGCCGCGGCTATCAATACGGATAGCACTACCAAGCGCATCCATCACATCAATCGATTCCGTTTTTACCAATTCCCACGGACGGGCATGAAACGCATAAGGTTTTGAAGTTAAAGCTCCCACTGGACAAAGATCAATAACATTTCCCTGTAATTCAGATGTCATAGCTTTTTCAAGATACGTCGTAATTTCAGCATCTTCACCACGACCGATCAAACCAAGTTCAGAAATACCTGCAACTTCCGTTGTAAAACGAACACACCGTGTACAATGAATACACCGTGTCATAACAGTTTTGACGAGAGGTCCAATATATTTATCTTCTACAGCACGTTTATTTTCTGTATAACGAGAACAATCTCGTCCATAAAGCATTGCTTGATCTTGAAGATCACACTCTCCCCCTTGATCACACACTGGACAATCCAAAGGATGATTAATGAGAAGAAATTCCATAACACCTTCACGTGCTTTTTTTACCATCGGTGTATTGGTAAAAATCTCAGGTGCCTCACCGTTAGGCCCCAATCGTAAATCACGAACCCCCATAGCACAAGAAGCCTGAGGTTTTGATGGACCACCCTTAACCTCAACTAAACACATACGACAATTTCCAGCAATTGACAAAGATTCATGAAAACAAAAACGTGGAATTTCTACCCCAGCCGCCTCAGCAGCCTGAAGCAAAGTGTAATAATCAGGAACTTCAATCTCTTTGCCATCAACTTTGATATTTATCATCACCCATCCAACCTGCGGATAACCCACTTAAAATTTGCATTCGGTTGCTCTTAAAACAAAATCCTTTATTAAACCGCTTCTAAAGCAATATTTTTGCTTTGGACTACATTTCGCGTGTATTCATCAATTCTACGCTCGATTTCCGGACGAAAATTACGTATCAACCCCTGTACAGGCCATGCGGCAGCATCACCAAGCGCACAAATAGTGTGTCCTTCAACCTGTTTAGACACTTCAAACAAAAGATCAATCTCGCGTTTTTGCGCTCTTCCCTCAACCATACGCCCTAAAAGACGCATCATCCAACCCGTCCCCTCACGACACGGTGTACACTGACCACAACTCTCGTGCTTAAAAAAAACAGCTATACGCCAAATTGCTTTGATAATATCGGTTGATTTATCCATAACAATCATTCCCCCTGTGCCAAAAGAAGACCCGACATCTCGCATCCCATCAAAATCCATAATCGCATCGATCATATCCTCACCACGGACGACTGGACAAGAAGCCCCCCCTGGAATAACTGCTAAAAGATTATTCCATCCACCACGAATACCACCCGTATGTTTTTCAATTAATTCACGGAATGAAACACCAAGAGCGTCTTCAAATGTACAAGGAGCGTTAACATGCCCTGAAACCATAAATAATTTCGTGCCAACATTATTTGCTCGTCCGATTGATGAAAACCACGAAGCACCCCGCCGCAAAATCGTTGGAACAACGGCAATAGACTCTACATTATTTACTGTTGTTGGACAGCCATAAATCCCCATATTGGCAGGAAATGGTGGTTTAAGCCGAGGTTGTCCCTTTTTTCCCTCAAGACTTTCAAGAAGGGCCGTTTCTTCACCACAAATATAAGCACCGGCTCCATGATGAATGATAATATCGCAAGCATGCCCATATTTTGTTTTTTTGCCAAGCAAACCTGCATCATAACATTCATCAACGGCAGCTTGTAGCGCTTCACGCTCACGAATATATTCACCACGAATATAAATAAAAGCAACATTGGCTCCCATAGCAAAAGTAGCGATTGCACATCCTTCAATCAAAGTATGGGGATCATGCCGTAAAATATCACGGTCTTTACATGTTCCAGGCTCTGATTCATCAGCATTGACAACCAAATAATGAGGACGCCCATCACTCTGCTTTGGCATAAAGGACCATTTCATTCCGGTAGAAAAACCAGCACCACCACGACCGCGTAAACCCGACGCCTTCACCTCATCAATAATCCAATCACGACCTTTGTCAATAATCCCTTTCAGACCATTCCAATGTCCACGCGACATCGCAGCCTTTAATGATTTGTCTTTTAAACCATAAATATTGGTGAAGATACGATCTTTATCAGCTAGCATACCCCACCTTTTTTTTCTATTACCCGTAGCATTTTTAGCTTTTCCTCAAATGCAATTTTTAAATATCTTTTCAAGATTTCTTACTTTTCGTTAAATGTTGCCATCATGGGTAGAATAATAAAATATTTTCTCAAGAAAAATACTTAATTATGTTCCCCATTCTTTCCTTATCCTTTTTTGGTGAAGACTTGAGAGATCTTTTTTTCTTTCTCATCATCAAGAAGAGATGTTAAACCACTAATTGGCTCCGACGATTTACGACTATTTTGCGGACCAACAGCTATCTCAGGACCCTTTCCTGCCTCAAATGCATCGATAATCTCTTCAAGGCGTTCAGCTGTAAGATCTTCGTAAGTATCTTTAAAAATCATAACCATGGGAGCATTAACACAAGCACCAAGACACTCCACCTCTTCCCATGACAATGTTCCATCCTGATTGGTCGTAAAAGGTTCATGATGAATTTTTTTCTGACAAACTTTAATCAATTCATCAGAACCACGTAACATACAAGGCGTTGTCCCACAAACTTGAATATGCGCTTTTGTTCCAACAGGCTTAAGCTGAAACTGAGTATAAAAAGTAGCAACTTCTAAGACACGGATATATGCCATAGAAAGAATTTGAGCGATATGTTCAATTGCAGCACGTGTCACCCAACCATCTTGCTCTTGTGCACGCATTAATAATGGAATGACAGCTGATTGCTCACGCCCGACAGGATACTTTTCTATAGTATTTTTTACCCATATTTGATTTTCTTTTGTAAAAGAAAACTCTGCGGGCTGATAGATATCATCTGCAAGACGGCGTACGGACATTAGCGATCAACCTCCCCAAAAACAATATCAATCGAACCCAAAATAGCTGTAGCATCCGCCAACATATGGCCTCGGGTTAAAAAATCCATAGCTTGGAGATGAGCAAACCCAGGAGCACGCAACTTGACACGATAAGGCTTATTGGTTCCATCAGAAACAAGATAAACACCAAACTCACCCTTCGGAGCTTCCACAGCAACATATACTTCTCCAGGAGGTGTATGAAAACCTTCCGTATAGAGTTTAAAGTGATGAATCAGTGCTTCCATCGAGCTTTTCATTTCACTCCGCGTCGGTGGTACAATTTTGCGATCCAAGCTCGAAACCGGTCCATTTTTTTCAGTACTCAGTAAACGCTCCACACATTGGCGCATAATTTTCGCTGATTGACGCATTTCTTCCATACGAATAAGATAGCGATCATAACAATCGCTATTTTTACCTATAGGAATATCGAATTCCATTTCATCGTAACATTCATAAGGCTGACTTTTACGCAAATCCCATGGAACACCAGCGCCACGAATCATAACCCCAGAAAAACCGCGTGCCCAAGCTTCATCAATACTTACAACGCCAATATCCACATTACGCTGCTTAAAAATCCGATTTGGGGTCACAAGCGCATCAAGTTTTCCGAGAGAAATAAGAAATGGATCAATAAAATCACCAATATCCTCAACTAAAGATTCTGGTAAATCTTGATGCACGCCACCAGGACGAAAATAATTTGCATGAAGACGAGCACCACAGGCACGCTCATAAAAAATCATCAATCTTTCACGTTGCTCAAATCCCCAAAGCGGTGGTGTTAAAGCACCAACATCCATTGCCTGTGTCGTTACATTAAGCAAATGATTAAGAATACGCCCAATTTCAGAAAACAAAACACGTATTAATTGCCCTCTTTTAGGAACTTTTATATCTAATAACTTTTCAATAGCAAGAACAAAAGCATGTTCCTGATTCATAGGAGCGACATAATCCAAACGATCTAGATAAGGACCAGCTTGAAGATAAGTCTTTGTTTCCATTAATTTTTCAGTACCGCGATGCAACAACCCAATATGTGGATCTACACGCTCAACAACTTCACCGTCCAGCTCCAGAACCATGCGCAAAACCCCATGCGCGGCAGGATGCTGCGGACCAAAATTGATATTAAAGTTTCGAACATTGACCTCAGCCACAATCAACCCCTTGCTTTTTAAAAAACTTCATATCAAATATCAAAAAATCTATCACGCTAAAAAATATTTAATTATTTAAGAAATACAGTACTCTAATATAATGCCTTATCAAAACCAATATTATTTTTTTTCATCTGCTTTCCCATCACATGGCAAAGTATACTGTCCTCCTTCCCAAGGAGAAAGAAAATCAAAATTACGCATCTCTTGGCGCAAAACAACAGGCTCATAAATCACCCTCTTTGCTTCATTATCATAACGGCATTCAACAAATCCTGTCACAGGAAAGTCTTTGCGTAAAGGATATCCTTCAAACCCATAATCTGTTAAAATCCGTCTCAAATCTGGGTGTCCTGAAAATAAAACCCCATACATATCATACGTTTCACGTTCATACCACTCTGCGCCAGGATAAACCGTACAAGCTGAAGCAACAGGAGTATTTTCATCCGTACGAACTTTTACACGTAAGCGTAAATTCTCACGAGGAGATAACAATTGGTAAGAAACATCAAAGCGCTTATCGCGAAAAGGATAATCCACACCACTAATGTCTGTAAGATTAATAAATTGACAGCGAGGATCATCACGAACAAACATTAAGACATCGATAATTGCATCAAGACGTGCCACAATGGTCAATTCACCAAAAGCAAGAACAGTCTCTTCAAGCTTATTTTTTAATTTGTTTTCCAAATAAGCAGCAAGCTCAACCAATGTTTCATCCACCATGACAAGAAAACTCTCTATCGCTCTATGGATCCGGTACGACGGATTTTTTTCTGTAGCAACAATATGCCGTATAATAATGCCTCTGCTGTAGGTGGACACCCTGGGACATATATATCGACAGGCACGATACGATCACATCCCCGCACTACTGAATAGGAATAATGATAATATCCCCCACCGTTTGCACATGATCCCATAGAAATGACATAACGTGGCTCTGGCATCTGATCGTACACTTTTCTTAAAGCAGGAGCCATCTTATTTGTTAGAGTACCTGCCACCACCATCACATCTGACTGGCGGGGTGAAGCTCGTGGTGCATATCCAAAACGCTCATTATCATAATGAGGCATTGAGCATTGCATCATTTCGATAGCACAACAAGCCAAACCAAAACTCATCCACATTAAAGAACCGGTACGTGCCCAAGTAATCAAAGCATCTGCCGAGGTAACTAAAAACCCCTTATCTGATAATTCAGCATTGATATCACGAAAAAATTTATCGTCAGATCCTATCAGCCCACCAGTATTTGGATCAATGATTCCTTTTGGTTTTGGAGCCTCAATCGTTGAATTATTAGATCTTAATTCCATTCAAGGGCTCCTTTTTTCCATTCATATATAAATCCAATAGTCAAAATCGCTAAAAACACAATCATCGACCAAAAGCCAAACATACCTATTGATTCGAATGAAACAGCCCAAGGAAAAAGAAATGCAACTTCAAGATCAAAAATAATAAATAAAATTGACACCAAATAGAAACGAATATCAAACTTCATGCGTGCATCACTAAATGAATTAAACCCACATTCATAAGCCGATAATTTTTCAGGATCAGGGGAACGATATGCTACAATGTAAGGTGTAATCAACAAAACTCCAGCAATAACCGCTGACACAATAATGAAAATCAAGACTGGCAAATAAGAGCTCAATAAATAAGCCATAACCCTCTTCCATCGTAACGAAATGCCTGAGTTTAACACAATGATTCAATATTGCGAGACCAAACAGACAAATTTAACAATCGCTCTATTAACTCTATTCATACTGCTTCAAAGGCATACAGAGCGATACTTTTCTTATCGGCATAGGTAACGCAGAGCAAAGAAAGACGCAAGCCCTATTCTTATAAACCATATAAAAAGAAAGAAAAAACATATTTATTCCCAATCAAACACTCCACCACATCACTCATAGCATATGGATATTTTAAAAAGGAAATTTCATAAGGAATCACAAAATGGCGCGAGTGACGGGGCTCGAACCCGCGACCTCCGGCGTGACAGGCCAGCACTCTAACCAACTGAGCTACACCCGCGCATTTTTTCGAACCAATTTAATTTGGTACAAGCGGTCGTGTAAGGGGTTCATGCGTTTATGTCAAGAAGGATTATGCATTTTTAAAAAAAATTATCAAATACCATCTTTATTCTTGCGTTTAGAAAAATTTTTCCTTAAAGAGTCTCCATTCAATTGCTGATCATTGCATTGGGCGATTAGCTCAGCTGGTAGAGCGCCTCGTTTACACCGAGGATGTCGGGAGTTCGAGTCTCTCATCGCCCACCATATAGCTTTATATTCCTATTAAGTTTTTGATTCTTCATATATTTTTAAAAGATAAGGGATGCCTAAATAAAGTTAGGGGAATATGGTTTTTACTCTTTCCTTTACAAAGCGCATTCTTTTTGCCAGCTTTCTCTAACAATTTTTTAATAGTTCTAAATCTTCTTGTGAAATAATGTTTATCAGTCTAGCAAACATACCAACAGCTTCACATCTAAATGTATCAGAAGGCTTTATAGTGAAACTTTTACAATAAGAATCCGATTCTCTTTTCAAAATTTCTGCTACCTCTTGATCTAAACCATAAAGCTCTATGATCTTTTCCTCCAGTCCTACAGGAACAGATTTTTTGCTAATCTCGACAGAAGATAAAAATCCTACAGATATATCTAATTTCTTAGCCATATCTAAGAAGTGTTCGGAGTGATCAATGCGAAGTTTCCGTAAAATTTTACCAAAGGGTGTAAGTATTTAAATAAAACGCGTAAGGGTATAAGCTTTACGGCATAAACTGAGAAAATTATCCACCAATAATATGTTTCACGCAATCAGCAATGTGATTTACCTTCTTTGCATTAGCAGCAACTCCATTAAATTTTTTTATAATCCAATCAGCTCCTGTTCCAAGGTGTGTAATCCATGTTTTTTGAACAATAGGCTCAACAGCCCTCACAGTTTCTTCAGTAAATGTAGTTAATTCCAGAAATCTTTCACAAACAATTCGAGGCGCTTCAAAATCATTTGCTTCATTACGTACGGTAAACAAATTATCCAAATTATCGTCGTTAATAAGATAAGGGGAATGCGTCGAATAAATTACTTTATTGCCTTTTATGCTCGATAACGTTTGTAAGGAGCTTAATATTTTTCTCTGTGGATGAATACGTAAATTATTTGCTGGCTCATCCAATAAAAAAACTATTCCATTTTTGCTTCTATGCCTGCGAACTTCTGTAAGAACTTTAAAACAAAAAAACCAACGAAACCCTTTACTTCTCTCATGTAAATAAAAAAAGAGGTTATTTGCTTTAATTTGTAAACAATAATCTACAAAACCACTGACAGTATCGTGATCACTATTAGATTTTTCTATTATACAATAATCAAAAAGGCTCTTCCCTTCAGTAATATCCACCCAACCTTCCTTCACTACTGACTTCAAATAACCATTGATCAATCCTATACGCTGCTTAACAGCATCGTTGTCATCACAATCGACAATATCTTCCTGAAAACTAATACCAAGATTTTTTTCTTATTTTGTACTCGATTGGATGAGCCATAAACATACCGACATACTTGGCTCGCATCTCCAAGACAAGTATGGGCACTTATGGGATTCATGATCACTCTCCACCATTCTTTCCACCAGTTACTGCCAGCAGGTATTGTCTCATAAGTATAGCCATTACCGCCAATAATTCTGCTTACAAAGTCATATCTATTCCCATCAAAGCCAATAATAATTTGTTTGCCGTCACTCACATACCCTAACAGACCGGATGCAACTAAAACATTAAAGGCTGGTCCATAGAGATTGATAGTCGTGTTTTCGTTGGCTATACCGTGAACACCTTCTTGTATGACAGATACAAGATATTGATTTATAATGATAATCTAGCTCTGTTCATATTGAATTAGACCCTCGAATAACGTAGGATTCTCTCATTTCAAATCTGTTTATCTTGAATCAATCAAAACCACTTGCTTGCACGTCACAAGCGGGGTTGATGTGTGGGTAAAAATTGTACAAGAAAGGAGTAAAAATGGTTCTTATGAATCGTCTTAATGCAAGGGCTGTAGCAACATTGGGAGCTGGTAAATATAATGATGGTGCCGGCTTGCTTCTTCACAAACGTAAAGATGGTGGTGCTCAATGGCTTTATCGTTATACCATTCATGGTCGGCGCCGTGAAATGGGCTTGGGTGCCTTGCGAGATGTTTCTTTAAAACAAGCTCGTGAATTGGCAACTAGGTGGCGGGCTGTTTTACGTGAGGGGCGTGACCCTATTAAAGAACGCAACAAACAAAAGCGTGAGGCAATGCGCAATCTCCATTATTTAAAAGATATTGCTCTAGATGCTTTTGAAAGCCGTAAAGCTGAATTAAAAAATGATGGTGAGTCTTGTAATTGGTTTTTACATTTACGCCTCCATATTCTCCCTAAATTAGGCTGTCTGCCCGTTTCAGAGATTACGCAAACAGAGATACGCGATACCCTTGCCCCTATTTGGCATACAAAAGCTGGAACTGCTCGAACAGCACTAATGCGTCTTAATCTTTGTCTCAAACATGCGGCTGCATTAGGGTTAGATGTTGATTTACAAGCAGTAGAAAAAGCACGCGCTCTCTTAGGCAAACAACGTCATAAAAAACAAAGCTTACCAGCCATGGATTGGAGAGATGTGCCGGCTTTTTACCAATTTCTCTGCAAAACAACAACTATAAAACATTTAGCTTTGCGTCTGCTTATCCTGACAGGTGTTCGTACCAACCCTTTACGTCATATTCATAAAGATCAAATTGATGGGGATATATGGACCATACCTGCTGAAAATATGAAAGGCAAGCG
>NZ_JBHIRO010000009.1:0-116695 GCF_042197165.1 Bartonella sp. AA23NXGY
AAGGCTAGATCATGTTCTCAAGCTTTATCTATATATTCCATATCCTTATGAGTTTAGGCATTACATATTCTTATTGCGATTTTAAAAACAGATTATCACTTATGCTTTGTTTTTTTCATAAAAAATCAATAAAATCAATTCAAAAGGTACTTCCCAGCGGGTTGGCTTCTTTGCGGGGCAGGACAGCGCGAACTATCGCTAGCGACAGAATTTTCAAATCAACTGTACATTGTACACTTAACTCATTGATAGATAACAATTTCAATATGTACACTGTACAGTATGTGAAACGTTTTCTTAGCAAAAAGTAATTTTTATTACTTGACAATTCTACAGTAATAGGTATCTTCGAATCAGGTGCCTGAAAACACCTTAAAACCATAAGCGGATGGATTGCCGATACAATCGTTTTCCGCAATTTAAAAGCTTTAACTCATTCTATGCTACATGCATATAATAGCTTTGTCAGGTGTGGCTATGCCATATCCCCCCCTTCGGGGAAAGGCATAACGACGGACTAGATGCCGTGTTTCTTAGCGACCAGCACTCTTTTAGAATGTCATTAAGGAACGTCTAACATCTAAGAATTCTTTATGAATACCATTATTAAAATTACTGAATTATGTGGCAAAAGGCATGACAATATTATGCGTGACATCAAGAAAACGCTTGAAGAACTTAACGCCCTCAAATTTGAGAAGGTTGATTTTGGTGGGCACTACCTTGATAACATAAGGTGAAAGCCGCCCTTGTTATAACCCGCCAAAGCGTGAATGCTTAATTCTTGTTTCTAGTTACAGCACTGCCTTACGAGCAAAGATAATTAACCGTTGGAAAGACAAGTAGCTATTCCATAAATTGATTACTCCAAACCCGAAATATTACTTGGCGCCTTAAATCATCTACAAAATCAAATTGAGCAGAAAGACCATGTTATTTCAGAATTAGCACCAAAAGCAAAAGCTTTAGAAGGCTTAAAACGCTCTGATGGTTTGTTTGGTTTGATTGAAGCCGCGAAGATGTTGGAGATAAGACCAAAGGATTTAATAGATTACTTGCGTAAAAATGATTGGGTGTATCGACGTGCTCCAAGTGGTCCATTGTTACCTTAATCAGGATAAAATCAACAAAGGATTCATGGACTGTTCTGCCATCACCATTCAAAAACCGGATGGAACAGAAAAGGTGCTGCCTTCAACAAAAATCACACTTAAAGGATGGGCAGCATGTTTGAGAGAACAAGTCCACGGAGGCGTGCAATGAAGGTAGATTCTAACTTCTTATGCGATTTATGGATGGCATTATCTCAATTTTCTAGACATGAAAATATGAGTGATAAGATTGTACTGCTCTGGTTGACATCATGAGTTTAGTAGAAAAAGCTTTGATTTTAAAACTTCAAGATGAAGTGCCAATCCTTCTTTCGATATCTTTCTCATCTGACGCTCCATAAAAAAGCCCCACATCAGTGGGGACTGGATAAAATGATGTTCTAATCAATCTCGCGTTAATTATAATAAAGTGGCTCGCTACATCCACGGGCGCCTATTTTTTCATCTTCTACATAACGAGAATGCGCAAAATTCCGTACAAGATGATCATTGTTAGAGCCACCAGTCCAATCGCCTCCTCCCAACATACCATTTATGTCTACACGTAAACTGCTTCCTTGCTCCCCTGTATGCCATTTAGTCACTGGATAACAACCAGACAAATATTGCCAAACATAACCGCAACCATCCTCACAACCGATATGCGAAATCATCCGTCTATTGTTTGTATCAACGTGTCCTCCAGACGTCTTAGGAGAAGGCGCTTGATTGCCGACAATACTGGTTGCTTGATTACTTCCATACATGCATGGCGAAAACTCATCACTCGTCAAAAATCTCTTATTAACAGACCAAAAATCAAAGGCATGATCCGCATAGCTACGATTGGTTGTAATCGGAACACCATAGGCAGACTTTGCATTTACACCTGTCCCTGATTGAAGATAAATATCAACCCAAATATTATGCCACGGATTGTAAACCATCCCTTCTGGACTACTACGTGGGCGGTGATTTAAACACCAAACAGAATTGGGCAAAACATCCCCCGCTTGATAACCCGATAAGAGATGACCTTCAATCTCACCAACATCCGCACATAGCGTATGAAATCCACCGATCTTTTCAGAATTATCCTTTGTATAGCCATCAGGAGCCGTCGGATTTTGCGAAATTTCAAAGGATAGCTCATTCGTCTGATCTTTTAAGATGAGATATATATAATAATCCTTTCCTGCTTCAAGATCTTCGTCAAAAGTCATCCTTCCACGCCCTGGAATGCGGTAAAAGAGGTACCTACCCCCATTCTCTTCACCATGATAAAAGCGAAAACATGCCCCGTCATTGATCACAAGACCTTTTCTATTTTTCGGATCGGCTTCCAGAATTCTGTCAGGTTGATGAAAACGCACATTCTCTAAAAAATTAGTGGAAAGAGAACCTACCTTACTTTGAAGTTCAGAAAGACTGTCACTGTTCCTCTGTGCCTTCTCTTGAACTTCTGTCAATGCACTCTTCGCTTCTTCCGCTAACACTTTTGCCTCAGAGGCGGCTGTATTCGCAGAATTTGTCGTTGCTGTCACCGTGTCTAATGAACTCTTGACCTCTCCAAGCCCTTGCTTCGTCGTATCAGCCTCTTCTTTTGCTTGCTCCGCAACATTCATCGCTTCTTCCGCTGTTATCTTCGCAGTCTCAGCTACTTCCTTGGCTTCTACAACCAAAGGTTCTACCTTACTGCCTTAGCCTGTGCTGCTTCATAAATGATCAGATCAAATTCTGATAAACCGTATTTCTCTTGCGCATCCGCAATCACTTGGATTAATTGGTAAGTAGCAAACACCACGGTCATTGCATTCGCTAAGACTTTATTTGTTTTTTTCAAAGCTTTTGAACATCCGTTGGTAGCTGATAGAGCCAAGATCTGAGACATCAAGTTCGACAACAGCATCTTTGTTTTACGACGCTTGCCAACTTATGTATCAGAATACACCACAAAGGAATGAAACAGTACTTCTGTATAGCGTGTCCATTCTCTTATCGTTTATGACATCAAAGCCAGAAAAGGCACGAGAAACAAAACACGCTCTCCAGTTCCGGCTATTTGTTGTGCTATCTTAAAGCTGGTAAAAATCTTCTCCGTTCCAAATGCCATAATAAGTTTGCCACGGTCTGCTTCTTTTTAACCATCACAGACTTTCTCATACTTTTGGATTTGTTGAAAAGTTATCCCTAATTGGTGCCCTAATTGCTTTTACGACATTCCCAGCATTTTTTTTGAAAGCGATTTTTTGCCTATAGAAATGTCGTTAAAATGTGGCTTTTTGCTTTTCACTTTCAAGTCCCCCGCTGGGTGCGAGCACCCTCGCATTAGTATTCCGAGAGCCTGAAAGTATTGAATACGAACCAGATTTTTACTTTTAGTGCTCATAGCACCTAGACATAGAAAAATATCCCATAATTCCGAGACACCCACAGAGTGGGCTCATTTATGATCGAACTTTAGGGCTTTCAACCCCTACTGATCGCTGCGTAGACGAGCAAAATCACTCTTTAAGTAATAAAGTAATTTCAAGAAATTGGCAATCAAAATTAAAATAATCTCAAAGACTATAAGATTGGGCACTCTTCAAAAGAGGATAATGCGAAGAACTGTCATCATGGTTAGTCATCAACCCACATAATGCTTCTTTTTCAGAAACCGCACAACGCGATATAAGAAAAAATGTTGTTTGCAAAGTTCTCTCTTGCCTATACAAAGAGAAAATGAAAAATTTGGAGGGCGCCCTATGATAAATGACATCTACTGTGTTGGATACAATTATGTTGAACATGTTCATGAACTAGGTAATGTTGTTGAAGATGAACCTGTTATCTTTAGCAAGCCAAAAAGTTCACTCGTTTTAGGCAATGAAATTTATCTCCCTAATTTTTCCAAAGAAATACATTTTGAAACTGAAATTGTGCTCAAAATCTCAAAGGACGCTTTCATGATCATGGAGGAAGAAGCAGAAGAATGCTATGATGCCGTAGCAATAGGTCTTGATCTCACAGCGCGGGATTTGCAAACAAAACTGAAAGAAAAAAAGCTTCCTTGGCTTTTATCGAAAGGATTTAAAGGCGCCGCATACGTCTCTGACTTCATAAACAAGGAAAAAATAAACAACCCAATAACCTTTGCAATGAAGTTAAATGGCGAAACAAGACAAGTTGGCAATACGAAAAATATGATCTTTAACTTTGAGAAGATAATCTCATTTTTAAGTCACTACATTCAGCTAAGACGTGGTGATCTCATATACACAGGCACTCCACAGGGTGTAGGAAAACTTTCTCAGTTTGACAGAATAGAATTGTATCTCGAAAATCAATTAATTTCAGAGCTAAAAGTAAAATGAATCATCAAATACTGACCTTTTTCATTGTTTCATTTTTTTTAGTCATCTCACCGGAGCCGAATATGGCCCTTATCATCGATAATGCAACGAGATTGGGAAGAAAGAACGCATTTGTAAACGTTTTAGGATTGTGTACAGCAACATATGTGCATGGGGCATTTTCCACACCTAGGTGTATCAGCGCTCATTCTCAACAACAAAACGCTGTTTTTTTTAGTAAAACTCATGGGTGGCAGCTATTTATTATACATGGGCTTTAAATCAATTAAATCTGGAATACACAGCTTAAATTCAAAAGAAAGAAGTTCAACGAATGAAAAGCATGCTACGAGTGAAACAAAGCTTTTAACCAGCTATATGGACGGTTTTCTGACACAAATACTAAACCCCAAAGTATCTATATTTTATATAGCAGCTTTTCCAAAATTCTTAGCTTCTGGAGGTAGCATTAAAAAAGGTTTTGAACTTGTCACAATACATTCTTTCAACATCTTTGCATGGTTTACTTTAATGACCATTTTTATATCATTTGCCAGTACCGCCTTAAAAAAGCAGCGGGTAAAAGGCTCGATTAACATTGCGACAGGAACAGTTTTATCTCTGTTTTCTTTTTTCATTTTCTTTGGATAGTTTTATCTTTGATAACAAATTGTAAAGTTAATAGAGCAATCTTTTCCTGATTCTGTCTCTCACTATGAATAGCTCAATCTCTAACAGAGCTTATACAATCCCCAGTTCTTTTTTTCTTTATATAACTGAATTACGTTGCATTTCTTTATCATACTCTCAAGGACGTTTGTGTAAACAATGTGAGTTTCTCGCAATATTTTATAAAATGTTACCAATATCTAAACAAAATCCTTATTCATCACTTTAAAAAAAATAAGCTATGATATTCCTCTTTTCGCTTATGAAACAAAAGTAACTTTTTGATTTATGATAGCACCATACAAACAAAAAAATGATTTAAAAATCATTTTAATTTTCCATTAAAAATTGTTTCTTAAACTAAGATGAGAACTCTCGAGTGCTATTTGAGCAAAAAGTAAACTCTCACCATTATGAATAATAATAAATAATGCACTGATTACAAATAATAAGTTTCAAAAAATTATAAAAACTCCTGACAACTTTCTGAAATAATTTTAAAAGCCCCACGTCTTTTAATGAACAATTAATTTGTTATTCATAACAATAAAAAGCTCCCCATTCAAATATCTGTTACGTTATTTAAGAGGAAAACATTCTCTTTTTTCAAAACCATATTCCTAAAACATATTCTTTTCTTTATCCACACAAAATCATAAAAAACGTTTTTTTCCTTTACACCTCATTTATATCATGCTTCGATACAAAATAATGCTTTTTTAGTGTAATTTAATCTCAAAATAATTAAAGGGAACCCCCAAAAAATGAGCTACAAACAAAATTTAAAAGATAATTCTCAGAATAAGTTACAGCGTGGACTACACAACCGACATGTACAACTTATAGCCATTGGTGGTGCTATTGGAACAGGTCTCTTCATGGGGGCAGGAAAAACAATTAGTGTAGCAGGTCCTTCCATCATACTCGTTTATGCTATTATCGGTTTTGCTCTATACTTTGTCATGCGTGCTATGGGAGAATTGTTGCTTTCTAATTCACAATACCGATCTCTTATTGATTTTTCAACCGATATGCTAGGACCGGGAATCGCTTTCTTTGTTGGCTGGAGCTATTGGTTGAGCTGGGTTGTAACTGGAGCTGCTGACATTATTGCCATCATCACTTATATGAACTTTTGGTGGCCAACACTCAATCCATGGTTTACCGTTTTTACCTGCATTAGTGTCTTTTTAATCTTTAACCTCTTTGCCGTAAAACTATTCGGTGAACTTGAATTCTGGTTTGGTCTTATCAAAGTCGTCGCAATTTTAGCATTAATTGTTGTGGGATTTTATATGATCGTTACGGGCTTTACCTCTCCCAATGGTACGGTTGCTTCTCTCAATCACGTATGGAACGATGGAAATATCTTTCCGCGAGGAATGACAGGTTTTTTTGCTGGATTTCAAATTGCTATTTTTTCTTTTGTTGGTATAGAAATTGCTGGAACAACCGCTGCTGAAGTAAAAGAACCTAAAAAAGTGCTCCCCAAAGCAATTAATGCAATACCGGTCCGTATTGTACTCTTTTACATTTTTTCTCTCGCTGTAATTATGTCTGTCACACCTTGGGATCAAATTGTTCCAGATAAAAGCCCCTTTGTCTCGATGTTTTGGCTTGCAGGCATTCCGATAGCTGCTGGCTTGGTAAACTTTGTCGTTATTACCTCAGCTGCCTCTTCAGCAAATAGTGGTATTTTTTCTACCAGCCGTATGATATATGGACTTGCAACACAAAAAGGTGCCCCTCCAATTTTAGGTAAACTTTCCAGATACCATGTTCCAGCCAATGCTCTATTCTTTTCCTGTTTATGTATTTTAATAGGGTATACAATTGCCTCACTCTCTCCAAGCCTCATAAGTGCTTTTACAATTGTGACAAGCATTTCAGCTATTGCATTTTTATTCGTATGGTCTGTAATTTTGATTAGCTATATTGTGTATCGTCGCAATCGCCCTCATCTACACGCTGAATCCATTTATAAAATGCCAGGAGGTGTTATCATGTGTGGGATAATTTTAGTTTTCTTTGTTTTCATGCTCTATTTGTTGACATTAGAAGCTGATACTCTACTAGCCTTAAAATATAGTATATTCTGGTTTGTTTTCTTAGGTATAATGTATTTTATGTTTGTAAAGAAAAAAATAACTCAAGGTAACAAATAAAGTCTATACATAAAAACATCTCAAAAAAGGGTAATTTTAGTTACCCTTTTTCTACTTAACCTCCTCCCCAAACATCAAAAAACGACGACTCCTACCGGCACCGGTTTGTAAACAAACCGGCTTATTAAGGGGGAATGCTGCTGATCATTTATATGGTTCACCTACATAAGGCTCTATGGGCTAGCCCTGCCCTGAACACTCACCACCCATTCTAAAAATACTTAATGCGTAAAACGTTATATGCTTTATATCACTACTCTACACAACAGTATTTTACTGCACAATAGGATAAGAAACGAGCTATTCTGTAAAAAATTCTCTATAAACTTCACTGACATTGTTTACTAATAAAACATGAGATTTATCTAAAACTTTCCCCCCAAAAAATTTATATTCAATTTTTTATCAAAATTAAAAATATAGCTCTAAACAGAATATATCTTAATAGCTATCTGCAATAAAAAAAGATTCTATGAAAATATTTTTCTATTTGTAATAAATTTTAAATATTAATACTTAAATGTAAATTTTAAATATATTTTTTAATATTTTAAATAATAGTTTAACTATTTAAACTTATTTTATTTATATACAAAGTTTTATATTTAATAAATTTACAATTTTATTTATATTTTTATATAGATAACAATATCTATAAATAAATAATTTTAAATATAAATATATTTATATAAAAATTTACTATAAATAAATATACATAAAATATAAATTATTATTTATATACATATAATAATATATAATATAAATTATATTATATATATTAATTATGTATAAAACATAAAAAATCAAAAAAATATAATACAATTTATCTTTTTTTTCTTATATATAAAATAATTATTCCATTAATTAATAATGTTTTTGCTTTATTCACATATAGTCATAGAAAAAAATTCCTTTACTCCTTAACCATAGCGTGTTCCGATAGAAGGAATTACCTTTTTTAGGGTAATTTTTATTTAAAAATAACTAAGGAGAACTCCCCAAAAATGAACAAACAAAATTTAGAAAAAAAACCTAAGAAGAAATTGCAACGTGGACTACATAACCGACACATACAACTTATAGCCCTTGGTGGAGCGATTGGAACAGGTCTCTTCATGGGATCAGGAAAAACAATCAGTGTAGCAGGCCCCTCAATTCTACTCGTTTATGCAATTATTGGTTGTGCTCTATACTTTGTCATGCGTGCTATGGGAGAGTTATTGCTTTCTAATACACAATACCGATCTTTTATTGACTTCTCAACCGATCTTCTAGGGCCATGTGCCGGATTCTTTATCGGCTGGACATATTGGTTGTGTTGGATTGTCACTGGAACTGCTGAAATTATTGCTATTGTCACTTATACACACTTTTGGTGGCCTGAGCTCAATCCGTGGATTCCTGTTATAATTGGTCTTATGTCCTTTTTAATTCTTAACCTCGTCGCCGTAAAACTATTTGGCGAACTTGAGTTTTGGTTTGGTTTTATCAAAATCGTAGCAATTCTAGTCCTAATCGTTGTAGGATTTTATATGATCTTTACCGGTTTTGTCTCTCCAAACGGTACGGTTGCTTCTCTTAGCCATATATGGAACGGTGGGAATATTTTTCCGCGAGGAATTACAGGCTTTTTTGCTGGATTTCAAATTGTTATTTTTGCTTTTGTTGGCATTGAACTCGCTGGAACAGCTGCTGCTGAAGTAAAAGAGCCTCAAAAAGCTTTACCACAGGCTGTTAATTCAATACCAATCCGCATTGTATTCTTTTATATATTCTCTCTTCTTGTGATTATGTCTGTGACGCCGTGGGATCAAATCAGTCCAGAAAAAAGCCCATTTGTAACAATGTATGCACTTATTGGTATCCCAACTGCTGCAGGTTTGATGAACTTTGTTGTCCTCACAGCTGCCGCATCTTCAGCAAATAGTGGAATTTTTTCTACCAGCCGTATGATATATGGGCTAGCAACACAAAAAGGTGCTCCTAAATTTTTAGGAAAACTTTCTCGTAACCACGTTCCAGCCAACGCATTATTCTTTTCATGTATATGCATCTTATTTGGTTATGCCGTTGTATCGTTATCTCAAACACTCATAGCTGCTTTTACAATTGTTACGACAATTGCCGCAACTTTGTTTATATTTGTATGGTCTATCATTTTGATCAGCTATATCGTCTATCGCCGCAATCGTCCTCTCCAGCATACTGTCTCTCCTTATAAAATGCCAGGAGGTGTTGTTATGTGTTGGGCGCTTCTTGTTTTCTTTGCATTCATTATCTATTTATTGTCATTAGAAGCTGACACTGCCATAGCTTTAAAATACACTCCAGCATGGTTCATATTTTTAGGAATTGTATACTTTCTTTTTGGGAAAAAGAATTATGCAAAAAATTAAAAAATAAAGCTTATGTTTCCAAAAACATATAAAAAAGGGTAACTAAAGTTACCCTTTTTTTGATATTTATCTATAAAATTATAAAAGCTATTGACAAAATATCTCTGTAGAATCTTCAATTACGCTCTTTATCAACCAAAGCATTCGATTTTATCCAAGGCATCATAGAACGAAGTTTTTTACCAACTTCTTCAATAGGATGATTATCATTTAAACGCCGCATACTTTTAAAATGAGCAGCACCAGCTTTATATTCTTGAATCCAATTCGATGTAAATTTACCCGTTTGAATATCTTTCAATATACGTTTCATTTCTGCTCTGGTTTCATCCGTAATCACACGTGGACCAGACATATATTCACCCCATTCAGCTGTATTAGAAATCGAATAATTCATATTTGCAATGCCCCCTTCATACATGAGATCAACAATCAGTTTAACCTCATGCAAACACTCAAAATAAGCCATTTCCGGCGCATAACCTGCTTGTGTTAATGTTTCATAACCTGCTCGAATCAATTCAACAAGACCACCACAAAGAACCGCTTGTTCACCAAAAAGATCAGTTTCGCACTCTTCTTTAAATGTTGTTTCAATCACCCCAGCACGTCCACCACCAAGTCCACATGCATAAGATAATGCTACATTATGTGCATGCCCTGAAGCATCTTGCGCCACCGCTATTAAGCAAGGAACACCACAACCCCGTTGGTATTCATGACGAACTGTATGCCCTGGACCTTTAGGAGCAATCATCACAATATCAACGTTTTTTTTAGGTTCAATCAAGCCAAAATGAATGCTCAAACCATGCGCAAAAGCAATCGCTGCCCCATCGTGTAAATGATCATGAATATGTTCCTTATAAATATCAGCTTGCAATTCATCTGGTGTTGCCATCATGATGAGATCTGCCCATTTTGCTGCTTCAGCAACACTCACCACTTCAAAACCATCAGCCATGGCTTTTTTAACTGTTTCCGACCCTGAACGCAAAGCTATTTGCACATTTTTAACACCAGAATCTTTCAAGTTTAAAGCGTGCGCACGCCCTTGAGAACCATAACCAACAATGGCTACTTTTTTCCCTTTAATGAGATTAACATCCGCATCACGATCATAATAAACACGCATAAAAAATTCCTTCTTTCTCTATTTAAACTGGATTTCAAATTATTTTTATTCAATAAGAAACATTATCTACAGTGCATCACACACTTATAAAGACAAAAAAAAACCGCTTATAAGAACACAGCAATTGAATAATTTTAAAGTTTACATATTGCATAGAAAAAACTGTAGTCCCCAAACATTCCTAAAACATATACGGATCCCCAAATAAACTTCAACTGCTATTCTACAAAAACAATAATTACACAAAATAAGATTTCTAAAGAAAATTTAGCTAATATTCTACTCTTTTATCGTGCAACAACGCTATATTCTAAAAATTAAGATACAACATACAATCTTTAACATGAACCAAATCAATACGGATAGCAAGAAAAATTACAAAATAACAAGTATTGTTTTAATACAACCTTCAAAAGCATATACAACAATATCTTTAGAATAATAGAGAGGATGTTTTTACTTTTTACGTTCTTTTAATATCCACGCCTCTCACACGAAGAAGCCCCCATACGGCTATTATGTTATCCATTTATGGCGCCTTATAAAAAAATTTTAATATGCTCAAGCCCTTTTCAAGAATTCCCTATAATAGTGTAAGATTTATTGCACATCACTCTCTTTACTTCATAAAGCTACAAGTCGATATCATCATTCTATTTAACAGCTCCTATTGCATTAAGCTTATTCATAAGGAGATTTTACGTTATACTATTTACAGATAACCCAAAAATGAGCTCAAATATCAAGAAAATTTGTGTATTAATCCATTAAAATCCTACGCACTCCTTTTATAAGGGAAATACTTTCAAAACCCTACTTCTTCTCCATTCAAAGAAATTATAATAAGAAGATTTTAAAACTTCCTCATAATGGATAGTACAAATAAAAAACATCGCATGCACTCAAAAACAAAAGATAGAAAGCAACCAATAAATAGAGGAACAATAAAATATTTATAATGCACGATAATAGTGCTATTTATATCAACATATATAAAATTGTTTTTTAAGATAAATTGGCAAACCTCTATAAAAATTTCTTTTCCAATTTTTATAGAGAGAAAAAGATTACGATAATAACCGGATAAAACGCTGAACAGTCTCATGTATTCCATACTCTAATGCATCAGCAATGAGCCCATGGCCAATAGAAACTTCATCAAGCCAAGGAATATTTTTGACAAGAGCAGGAAGATTCATAAGTGTCAGATCATGCCCTGCGTTTATACCTAACTGCAATTCTTTTGCTCTTCTTGCTGCTAAAACAAGTTTATTGAGCTCTTGATCTTGTTTTGTTTTATCCTGAAATGCACCACCGTAAGGTCCCGTGTAAAATTCCACACGATCAGCGCCCATTGCTTTAGCAATATCAAGACCATCGACAGTAGGATTAGCAAAAAGGGATACACGAATCTTTCTGTTTTTTAAATTCTGAATAATAGGTGCTAAAAATTCTGCATCATGAGAAAAATTCCAACCATGATCAGACGTTGACTGATCTGGATCATCAGGAACAAGGGTAATCTGATCCGCATAGTTTTTAGCGATATCCAAAAATTGATCACTGGGATAACCTTCAATATTAAACTCAGCAGTAGGAAAAGTGTTCTTTATTAAACAGTATATATCTGGTAAATCCGCAAAACGAATATGCCTTTCATCAGGGCGCGGATGAACCGTCAAACCTGCTGCTCCAGCAGCAAGCGCTATATGCCCAATATTCGTTATACTTGGCCACGGAAGATTACGTCGATTACGCAAAACAGCAACAGCATTAAGATTAACCGAAAGTTTTACCGCCATGCCCATTTCCATTTTTTTATAGTGTGTAACAAGATAGAAAAAAGGCATTTTCCATCTGAAACTTAGATGATATACACATCTTTTTTCTATCGAACAATCGTTAAACGTTCTGCTGCGCGGGTAATTCCCGTATAAAGCCAGCGCGCATACATATCACGAAATGCAAAACTTTCATCAAACAAAACGACATTATTCCATTGAGAACCTTGCGCCTTATGAACCGTTAATGCATACCCATAATCAAAATCATCATATCGCTTTTTTAATTGCCATGAAATTTCTTGATCAGGGTTTTCAAACGCTGCTTTTAAAAGTTTAATCTTTGCTACCCCACGCTCACTTTCTTCTGGTTTCACAAGAAGATTAATACTTGGTTTAACGGTCTCCTTCTGTGAAGTCATCACCTTCCATAAGGAGCCATTCAACAAACCTTTAATCGGATCATTTCGCAAACACACCAGCTTATCTCCCGCTTGTGGATAATCTGCTGTAAATCCCTTTAACACACGCAAACGCTGATTATAAAGGTGGCGTGTACGATTAACCCCTACCAAGACCTGATCAGCATCCAAAACCAATTGTTGATTGACCTCTTTACGTGTCACAACGCGCGCTTCTCCATAGTCACCATAAGCAATATCGCGTCCTTCACGTACATCCATAGCAAGACGTATAATCGGATTATCTCGCGCTTGCCGATGAATTTCTGAAAGAAGAAAATCTGGTTCTCCATTAGAAAAAAAGCCTCCACCTGATATAGGAGGCAATTGACCTGGATCACCAAGAACAAGAATTGGCGTTCGAAAACTCATTAAATCACGGGCCAATTTTTCATCTACCATCGAGCACTCATCAACAATAATGAGTTTAGCTTGTGCAGCAGCACTTCTTCGATTTAACGTAAATGTTGGAGCAATAGATTTTTTTCCTGTTATTTCATCGGAAACTTCCTCTTCACCACGTGGACAATAAATTAGCGAATGAATCGTACAAGCATTGCTTGCACCTTTAGAACGCAAAACCTGCGCCGCCTTCCCTGTAAAAGCAGCAAATTGAACAGAACCATCAACTGTCTCTGCAAAATAGCGCGCAAGCGTCGTCTTACCCGTCCCCGCATAGCCAAAAAGGCGAAAAAGAGGAGAACGCCCTTCCTTCAACCACGCGGCAACAGCCTTCAATGCATTATCCTGTTCCCGTGAAAACTGCATAGCTTACCAACATAAGATTTGCATAAAAAGAGCAGTATTTTGAAAAAAACCAACTATCAAGAAAAATTTTTTTATTAAGAATTGCTGACACACGCCCATCTAACAACTTTCGTAGCACAATTATCAATTATTTACCCATTGTTTTTTCAAGATATTGTAACAATCTAAATTTTATCTATACATCGATCTTCTTGGTAACACCTTATGCGTATCAAATAAAACATCATTTTTTACAACAGTAACACCAACAATGGAAGATGCATATCTTAAATTTAAAATAACACCTATATACGCTTTTTCTAACCAAAATTTAGAATGAGAAAAAGAGTATTGCAATTGCAAAACCCTCACTAGAAAAAATGTCCTTAACAGGATAAAAATAATGTAATTTTTGAACGCTATTTTACACAATCAATCAGCTTTCTTGCACATAAAAATAAAGTACATCCACTATTACGAAATAATAATTAAATATCTCAAAAACCTTTTAGCTGAAATAAAAATAGCTCTCAACAAAACGACTTAATCCTATGATGATACACCTATAAAGTTCCTATCTCCCTCTCATCATGATTTTAATAAATTTACTCTTCATGCTACAAATAAGTGATATCTCAACGAATAAAGAGAGACATCACACTTATATGAAGCACGCTTTATCTCGCACAAATATGTAGCTTTTTCTGTTTCAACAATAAAATATGGTTCGTAAGTATGGCCTTCTTGGTAGTCTATTATAGAAAACTGGGACATGGCTTCAGTCCAGCGTAGCACTTCAGGTTCGTCCTCTAGAATATGAGAAAAGCGCAATTCTCCATCGACTGAGTTAAACTTTTTCTTTTTGTCGCAATGTTTTAAAGTTTATAAAAACTAACTGATTAATGCTATTCTTATTTGCTAGAAATAACAATAAATCAAGGGGTATAATTTGTTAATAGGCTTGGTGTTATATCAAAATATCAGCGATGAGATTGCTTTTTGGTTGTTTTAGAAATGAAATAATGAGCTCAAATATTGATGAATGAAACGGAAGGTTTAAATTGAAAATATTAATTCCAGATGACTATCAAAAAGCCACTCTACCATTACAGTCTATTACAAAATTAATGAAATCGCATGAAGTGCTGGTTATAAATAATTTAGCTAAAGAATATGATTTAGAAGATAGGCTCAAAGAGATAGATATTCTGATCTTAATCAGAGAGCGGACTATAGTTGATAGAAATCTTCTCCTGAAACTGCCAAATTTAAAATTAATCTGCCAAACAGGCCCTATAGGTTCACATATTGATATAGAAGCTTGTAGAGACTTAGGAATTGAAATATTAGACGGTGGTGGAGATCCAACTTCTGCTGCTGAATTTGCGTGGCTCTTAATTATGTCTGCGCGTAGAAAACTCTGTAAATCTGTATCTGATATGAAAAAAGGACGATGGCAAACAACATTTGGCAACCAAATGAAAGGGGCTACTCTTGGAATATTCGGGTTTGGCCGTATTGGTAAAATGGTTGCTCAATATGCTCAAGCTTTTGGCATGTCCATTTTGGTTTATGGGAGCGAGCGTTCAACGCAAGAAGCAAAAAATTTAGGTTATCATTTTACGCATTCAAAAGATGAATTTTTTACACGTCCTGACGTTATATCCGTCCATTTACGTTTAAGCGATAAAACCAGAGAAATCATAAAATTAGATGATCTATTGAGCATGAAACCTCATGCTATTTTTGTCAACACAGCGCGTTCAGCTTTGGTTGAAAAAGGGGCGATAGAAAAAATACTAAGTTTGGAAAATTCAATTTACTTTGCACTGGATGTTTATGACAGCGAGCCAGTATATGAGAGCAAATTATTGCAATCAGATAGAGTTCTTTGCACACCGCATCTGGGCTATGTGACTGAAGAAAGCTTTGAGAATTATATTGAAAAAGCTTGCCAAAATATAGCGTCTTTTATAAAGAGCACTTAATGCCGGCTGAGCCAATGTTTGTAAAATTTATCTTATATCGCTAGCGTATCAAATTTGCACGACACATAATAGCTTATTTCCTTAAATGAAGCATATTCCTTAGCTTTCATATTAATACCAATTGTATTGACAGATTTTTATGTAATCAGCATAAAATACCTAATTTATTGTTGCAAGCATTATTAAAAAGGCTACTTCATTGGAATACAATTTAATTGGAGGGGGGCGGAGTGAGCAATAATAAATTTATAGAAAAGAATTATTATAGATGTATTATATTGCTTGTTGCCACTATCGCTCAAGCATCAGCCTGCTTCTTTGTTCAAGGGATTGGTCCTTTAGCTGAATTTTTTAAGAAGGATTTCTCGCTTAGTGATTCTCAGATAGGTTTACTATCTTCAGCAGCGCAGTTCCTACCTATTATTGGATTACTTGTAGCTGGTGAATTACTAGACAAGTTTAACGAGCACTATATTATTTGAGTTGGCGCGATCGGCGTTTCTGTCGCTCTTTTGTTGGAAGCAATCGCAGATAACTATATTTCCCTTTTGGTTTGTTTGCTAATTGTAGGGGGATTTATAATTCTGCTCAACTCGGTAGTGCTAAATCCGTTTCTTCATGGTTTTCACAATCGCAACGCGGATTTGCAATGGGAATAAGGCAGGCGGGGCTACCATTAGGTAGAGGGCATTAGCTGGGTATAGTTATTCCTGCGAGTGCCCTTGTCTATGGCATACAAGGTGCGTTTTTGGTCGGTACCATAGTTTCTTTTTTAGGTGGATGTATCTTTATTATTTTTATCACTCACCAGCAAAAGTTATCACTATCGTTCCAGAAAGCAAGGCAAAAGTTTCGTTCTATGCAAATGTAAGGTCACGTCTTGCGATGTGGCTGCGCCGCATATGAAGAATAATATTTTTTCAAACGTTTCACTTGTGATCATTTAATATGTTTTAACCATTTTTATAACGATTTATTTTTATAGAATCTATCACCTGTCTCTAGATAAAAGTGCTTATTTATTTTTTGTTTCACAGGCTTCTGGTGCCTTAGGAAGAATTATTTTAGCAGCGTGGAGTGATCATTGTAGAAAAGGACGATTTTTTCCTGTCTTGTTTTGCATGATTGCAATCGTTTTTGGATTTTTAATATTAATTTTGAGCATGAGTGGATCCATAATTTATTTAACTATTTTATCTGCTTGGTTAGTTTTTTGGGAATGGAATGGTATGGCCCTTGAGCTGCTTATATTGTAGACTCTTAAACCGAAAGAAAGCGTTGTGTTTTCTCTGGGTTTAGCAATATCTGTAAATCAAATCGCAATTATTACTACTCCACCATTATTTGGATTAATCCAAGATTTTACAGACACTTATTTACTAACATAGCTGATTTTAATTATTTTTTTTTCACTTTTTTAATAAAAAAGTAGGGAAATATAATTGGGGAAATTATAATGATAAATGGAAAATACTTTTTAGTTGAGCAATGTCGAAAGAGACAAACTTTGAGAGGCTTTAGACCATGTTATTTATGATCCATACGGTGGTATTGAATATTCGGTTGAGTTAAAAAAATAGCATTTTCGCTGCTACCCCATAGAATATTGACAATTCTTATGAACCAAAAGGTGTCTATTACCCCTAGACCATATTTAATCTTTGAAAACCTTCCTGTTGATAAACAAATTAATTATGTCACCTAATCCTTACAATTTAGATGTGTCTTGTAAAAGTGGCTATATTAGCGAAAATTTAATTATAATGTTTTCTTTATTGATCGGAGAGCCTTATTCAATTAAGTTTGAAGGCGAACATATAGTAAATAACCTAGTTCCTTTAGAGGATAATAAAAAAGATTATACAGGATTAGGATCTGAAGTTGAGTTAGATTTTCATATGAAAATGCTGCACTAAAATTTATAACGGATTTAAATTTATCTCCTAAAGGTGATACTTTTATCTGGTATTCGCAATGGTGTTGATGGCCCGTTAACGAGAATATCTGATGCACGTCTAGCCTTAAAACTTTTAAGTGAGGAGGATTTGAGGAGCTTAAGGGATAATTTATATATAATTAATGTTCCCTATAGATGGAGAAAAAATGGGGTAACCTCTACAAGTAAAGTGCCCCTAGTTCAAGGGGACGGTGAATTCCCAGATATCAGCGCTGTTTTTTATCCAGGCATGTTAGAGCCACAGTCAAAAAAGCCAAGAAAGCTTCAGATCATTTTTATGAAGCTATTAAGGCTGTATCTTTTGGAATTGATGTACAACCAGAAAGATTATTATACATTGATAACAGAATGACCCTACACTCTAGAGATAAATTTTTTGGATCATTTGATAGTTATGAAAATCCAATGCGGTGGATTCAAAGAGTGTTTGTGTCTGCAGATTTATGGAATCATAGATATATAGAACAAATAAAAGAAAGAGTATTTAATTTTCAATGTTAATATCCTGATAATGATATGATGTTGAGTATTATTCTGGTTTATATATTGACGATACATCTCATATGTATAGGTTTCTCCCGCATAATCATACCTGATTATAAGCTATGGTGACCTATTGGTTTTCTATGGCTGCATTTGATTTTTGTTATTTTTTCCCTTCCTTTCAAACCGCTAGGGGATTTTCCTATCAAGCCCCTGAAAGAGCTATTTGGAGTAATTTCATAATGCAAAACCAAAACATAGTAACAAACTTTTCTATTGTTTTCACAAGTATGACGGCTTGCATGGTTGCACCCTTCAAGCACTGTGGCTTTTTTTCTTGCACGATGAAATCATTCATATATGAGACAACATAATTAATTTATAACAGATAATTCAATGTATTATCTAAAAAATGCAACGAAATAGCTATTAATGTGAACATATGAATTAAAAAAACAAACATCGCGTACAAATAAATTCAAACATAATTGTGCACACGACTTATAACATTTTTTAGATGAACAAATAATAATACACCCCATGTCTTTAAACAAAGAATGAAAATCATAAAATGAGCTCTAAGGATAATAGGAACTCTCCACAAAGAAGTGACAGAGATGAAGACTCCAAAGACTTCATCATCACCATCCTTCACCATTTTGTTAACATATTCATTTTATACAAGAATCTTTCCCTCGGAAGAAATAGCATTTGCAATAGCTTCTTCGCTTGCCTCATCGGGTAATAACATCTCATTATGAGCACATCCCGATGGGATCATAGGAAAACAGTTTTCTAAATGATAAACACGACAATCAAAAAGAACAGGCTTATCACAGTCAATCATCTGCTGAATTTTATCATCAAGTTCATCGGGTTTTGAACAATGAATTCCCACGGCTCCATAAGCTTGTGCCAATTTCACAAAGTCAGGCATAGATTCCGTATAAGAATGAGAAAGACGATTACCATGCAGCAATTGCTGCCACTGGCGGACCATTCCCATATACTGATTATTTAAAATGAAAATTTTCACCGGTGTGTCATGCTGAATAGCTGTTGCAAGCTCTTGAATATTCATCTGAATGGAGGCATCACCAGAAATACACACAACAAGCGCATCAGGATGCGCTATTTGAACACCTATAGCAGCAGGTAAACCATATCCCATCGTTCCAAGACCACCAGAAGTCATCCAGTGTTTTGGTTCATCAAAGTGATAATACTGCGCTGCCCACATCTGGTGTTGTCCAACATCTGTTGTAATATAAGGACAGACATCTTTGGTAAAAGCATAAAGTCGTTCAAGAGCATATTGCGGCATAATGACATCTTTTTTCTCCGCATATGCCAATGAATTACGAGCTTTCCAACGGTTAATTTGCGTCCACCACGCCTCACGGACTTCACTGTTAAACGCTGGTTGCTGTATCTTTAAGAGTTGCGTCATATCTCCTAAAACACAAGCCACATCACCAATAATTGGAACTTCTGCTTTTACAATTTTATTGATAGAAGAAGGGTCAATATCAATATGAATAATACGCGCATGAGGTGCAAATGCATCAAGGCGCCCGGTGATACGATCATCAAATCGTGCTCCAACAGCTAACATGACATCACAATCATGCATGGCCATATTAGCCTCATAGGTTCCATGCATTCCAAGCATTCCAAGCCAATTTTTACCGGAAGCAGGATAAGCACCAAGTCCCATTAATGTTGAAGTAATCGGAAAATCCCCCAATTGAACCAAATTACGTAAAAGCTGTATAGCTTTCATCCCCGATGAAATAACACCACCACCAGAATAAATAATAGGGCGTTTTGCCTCAACTAAAAGAGAAACGGCAGATTCAATAGCCTTAGTATTCCCTTTCAACGATGGAAAAGAATGTAAAGACTCCTGAACTTGAGGTGCTCTATAAAATCCTGAAGCAAATTGAACATCCTTAGGAATATCAATCAAAACCGGCCCAGGACGACCTGATTGAGCAAGAAAAAAAGCTTCATGAATAATAGCCGCAAGATCATTGACATTTTTAACCAGCCAATTACGCTTCGTACAAGGCTTTGTAATTCCAACTGTATCAGCCTCTTGAAAAGCATTTGTTCCAATCACCGTTGTTGACACCTGCCCAGAAAAACAAATAAGAGGTATCGAATCCATAAGAGCATCTTGCAAAGGTGTAACAGCATTCGTTGCCCCTGGACCAGACGTCACAAGCATAACCCCTACCTTCCCTGTGCTGCGTGCATAGCCTTCAGCTGCATGCCCTGCGGCTTGTTCATGGCGCACTAAAATATGCTGGAGTGTATCTTGGTGATAAAGAACATCAAAAATAGGCAAAACAGCCCCACCAGGATAACCAAAAATATGTTCAACGCCTTGATCTATAAGAGCTTGAACCACTATTTCAGCGCCCGACATTATTTTTCCATCTGCACTCTCTTGCTTTCTTGGATCATTTCTCATTTTTCCCACTCACCTACTTTATAGGACAATAAAAAAGCCCCTAACGGAGCCCATAAAAAAAGCCCCCAAAGGAGCCCATTACACAACACATACTGTATGATTACCCCCATTATTCCAACGTATAAAATATATAAAAAATTCCTTGTAGAGAGATTTCTAATTCCATTGATACCATTCGTCAATAAAAAATTATATTTTCTAAAAAATTTCTTTTTCACGAATTATATTTTATCTTTCGATAAGTTTCTTTGCAAAGCTCTAATTCTTTTATCAAAAAGTAAGCATCCATTCTTCATCAAATTGATTACGAAACCATGTCATTTGTCTTTTTGCATATCTCCTCGTTTGTATTTTTACCGCTTCAAGAGCATTCTCAAAGCTTCTATATCCATCCAAATAAGCCATAAATTCAGGTATACCAATAGCCTTCATTGCCGGTAAAGAAGGGGAAAGTTTAAGTTTTTTCATAGCCACCACTTCTTCTAAAGCTCCTCTTTCAATCATAGAATCCAAGCGTTTATGAATACGTTCATAAAGCAGAGAACGTGGTGGCATGAGAAGAATTTTTTCGGTCAAATTTGGCGCAATGAGAGGTGTTGTTTTTTGTTTCTGCCACCAACTGAGCGTCTTACCGGTTGCATCATAAACTTCCAAAGCACGGACAATACGCTGTCTATCGTGCGAAGAAATTTTTTCAGCAACAACAGCATCAATCTGCAACAACTGGCGATAAAGACTTTCAGGTCCCTCTTTATCAAGCAGCAAACGCCACTTCTGCCGCACAACATCTGGAACATGAGGGATTTCCGAAATCCCCTCTAAAAGAGCACGAAAATAAAGTCCTGTTCCACCAACAAAAATAACTGATCTTAAAGAAAAAGTAGCCAATAGCCTCTCGACATCACACAACCATTGCCCTACTGAATAATTCAAAATAGGACTCACATGACCATAAAGATAATGGGGAACAATCGCGGTATCAGCCTCCCTCGGCCGTGCCGTTAAAATATTTAAAACATCATAAACCTGCATTGAATCAGTATTAATAATGAGAGCATTTTTTTCTTGAGCCATTTGCAAGGCAAGTTCTGACTTCCCACTTGCCGTTGGCCCCGCTATTAATGTAACTGTTCTCTGTGCCATGAATAGCAATTTCTCCCAATCAATAATTTATTACAACATGCAGACACCCCTAAAGTCTTCCTGTATTTTCTCTCCATTATCATAGAGTAAATACTTCAAACAAAAAATACGAACACAAATTCCCCTTAAGACAAAGCCCCTTATGAAACTTATAAAAAAGAAAAAATGGACTTAATAACAACACCAAAGGAATTTCCAAGCATTTTTTGCTATCATAATTCAATAACAAACCACAGCTATAATAATTCTGTCCGTTAAGGCCATTAAAAATATACTCTTTGTCATCATTTATGAAAATAATACTAAGTTTAATCTATACAATCAAATAGCTTTATTTTTTCCTATAAAAATAGCATGCTACGCCGGTTTATAATAAGAGCCTCATAAAGTATCATATCAATACCATTTACTTGCGCATCACAAGCAGAGATAAAAATGGACTTAAGAAAGGTGTACCAATATCTCTTATGCAGCATTTCAAAGTCTAGGCTGTTACAATATTGAGAACTGAAAAATACTATGATGACACCAATTTATACTTTGATATTCAGCATAAAGATATAATGATTTCCAATGGATTTTATATTGCACACCCCATACTCTCTATCGTGAAATGAGCTTGAGAAATATTGGACATCACATGGCTGACTTGCAAAATATCCCACACACTAAGGCTGATAAAAAACAAAAAATAATTTTTTAAGGATCAATCCATTAGGAGCGTTACGAACCGTAACTCTCCATCTGGACACGCTACAATAAATAGAGCATTTTTGCGTCCAGCTTCACGTAATTTATGAATACGTTTTTTAGCCTCATCAATTGTTGTGATAGAACTCTGATTGATATCAACAATCACTTCACCAACGCGAATACGCTTTTTATCCGCTGCACTATTTTGTGCAACAGATGTCACCACTAGTCCTCGAAGTTTATCTGAAATTGAATAACGATGACGCAAATCCTCTGTCAGTTCAGATAACGTCATTCCCATAAATTGCATTGTCACGTTTTTCGACAGATCTTGATTTTTTTTATCATCAACTTCTTCTGTATCTTCATTTGGATCTGTTTCAATCAAACGTCCAAGCTTAACTTTTACTGTTGCTTCTTGCCCATTGCGTAAAATAGTAACGTCCACCACTTTTCCTTCTGAACTTTCTGCAACTAAACGCGGCAAATCACGTGCATGCTTAATTTTGGAATTACCAAAGGAAAGAATAACATCTCCAGTTTGTAACTGGCTATTATCTACATTATTTTCTTCCGTCTGTTCTATTTTACCAGCCACCAATGCTCCCACAGCATTATCCAATTTTAAACTTTTTGCAATATCCTCTGTTACCGGCTGAATACGAATAGCCAACCAACCACGCCTTATTTCTCCAAAATCACGCAATTGATTAATAACAGAAAGAGCCATATCCGATGGAATAGCAAATCCAATACCGATAGATCCTCCCGAAGGTGAAACAATTGCTGTATTAATGCCAATGACTTCACCATTTCTATCAAATAACGGCCCACCAGAATTTCCCCGATTAATTGCTGCATCTGTTTGAATAAAATTATCATAGGGACCAGCATTAAGATCACGGTTACGTGCAGAAATAATACCAACCGTCACACTTCCACCAAAACCATAAGGATTACCAATAGCCATAACCCAGTCACCAATACGTGCTTTTTCTGAGTCACCAAAACGCACAGCTTTTAATTTTTTACTTCCTGCATCGACTTGAAGCAACGCCAAATCAGTTTTGCTATCCTTTCCAAGAAGCTTTGCCTTTAGTTTTGTCCCATCCGTAAAATTAACTTCAATATCATCAGCATCTACAATAACATGATAATTTGTAACAATAATCCCTTTTTGCGCATCAATCACAAAACCAGACCCTAAAGAACGCACCTTTTGAAATTGACTATCTTTTTGACCATCCTTGGGTGTAAAAAAATCACTGAAATATTCCTCCAGCAATGAATCTTTTGGGATAACGGGTACCGAGGTGTTTGCATCCTGTTCTGTTCCTTCAACAGTCTGCGCCGTGGAAATATTCACAACTGTTTCCAAAAGCTCAGAAGCTAAATCAGGAATAGAAAGCAATGCCTTGCTTGTCTCGGCTCCCCAAGACAAACTCACTGATCCTGATAGAAACAAAGTCACACAAAAAACAACTCTTGTGATAAAAAACTTTAAAAACGTATTTTTACTCACGACACTTCTATCCATGACATGCCTTTAATCAAAGATGCAAAGAGCCCCACTAAATTTATCTACGTAAAACCAGCACGGCTCGATACTCTCTACCACTTTTACCATAAAAGAAAATGGTCACAGATCATTCTTTTCATGCAAAATCTCGTATCTGCAATCCATTATTTTATCTATTCTCTCCCGATTTTGGATCAGTTTTACTGAGGCCAGTATTCATTGTCGGTAAGAATGCTTTATTTGCCTGCGGCGGATTACGAAAATAGAAAAAGAAATCCTCATTTGGAGAAATCACCATCGGTGTTTTCTCTAAATTCTTGTATTGTTCCATCGCCAACCAAAAATCGTAAAAAGACGGATTAGCCTCCCTCGCATTCAATAAAAGACGAATACTTTCAGCTTGACCTTCACCACGGGTAATTTCAGCATCACGCTTTGCAGCTGCTACAATTTCTTCATATTCACGATTAGCTTCTGCCACAATACGATCTCGCTCCTGCTGACCACGAGCCCGGATATTTTCCGCAGCAGCTTCACGTTCAGCTGCCATTTGCCGATAGACATCTTCTGAAACAGCATCAGTCAAATCGGTTTTACGAATACGCACATCAACAATGGTAATACCCAACGAGCCTGCATCTACAGAAAATTGCTTCTGTACTTCAGCCATCATCGCGCCTCGTTCATCCGATAAGGCTGCTTTAAATTCTCGCTTACCATAAACAGCACGCAAAGCGTCAATAAACCGTGGTGCAAGGTTTTCACGTGCCGCAATTTGTGGACGCCCAGAAGCAATGCGCTGTAAAAACAACTTAGGATCTGTAATACGGTAAATAAAGAACGCATCCACCTCATAATACGCACCACCACGAACCTGTACAGATTGTGTAGGAACATCGTAACGCAATAACCGATTATCAACAATGATCATCTTATCGATAAAGGGCGCCTTGAAATAGATTCCAGGATTAGATTCTACCTGAACAATTTGTCCAAAACGCTTAATTGCTACTTGTTGACGAGGATAGACGATAAATACGGACATCCACAAAATCATCAAAACAAACACTATAGCACTAAAAACAAACAAAAAGCGAGATTGCTGCATAATTAATCTCCTCCAGAAATACGAGAATCTAAGAGTAACGCAGGACGCGCTGCTGTTGCCTTTACTTTTTCCGATGACTTGCTACGCAACAATTCATTCAAAGGTAAATAAGGCACCGCTGGAGAATTTGCCTGATCAAGAACCAGCTTATTTGGTGAAGAAAGAATCCGCCCCATCGTCTCCATATAGAGACGGTAGCGAGCAGCTTCTGGTGAAATCGCAGCCTCTCGAGCTATCGCCTGAAAACGTTCAGCACGCCCTGTTGCCTCTTCAACCATTTGTGCCTTTTCACCTTTTGCGATTTCCCGTGTGCGTGAAGCTTCACCATTTGCTAAACCAATTTTCGTAAAACGAACACGATTCCCCTCTTCAATCATTCTTCCACGTTCCTGCTCCGCCTGCTGAACAGAATTAAACGCAGCAGCAACCTTTGTCGGAGGAGCAGCTTCACTGATAGAAACACGGCTTATTTCGACACCAAGTTGATATTTATCCACAGTCAACTGAATAATCTTTCTAACGTCATTAGCAACTTCTTCTTTCTTGTCACGTAAAACATCATCAACCGGCCGCGAACCAATGACCTCACGCATTGCACTCTCAGCAACTTGGCGGACAGTTCCCTCTTGATCATTCACATTGAATAAAAACTGACTAGGGTATGAAATCCGATAATAAACGGAAAAATTAACATTAACGATATTTTGATCACTCGAAAGCATTAAACCATCACTTTGTTGCGCCTGACCGGGCTTCCCACCAATCGCGATTGTTTTTTCCGTTAAAGGGACTTTCATATAGGTCTCAATTGGCCAAAAATGAAAATGCAACCCATCACCAATAATGCCTTCTTTAGGGATGCCAAAGCGCAACTCTACCGCTTGTTCATTTTGCTGAACAATATAAATTGACTGGTATAGCCAAAAAAACACAATAAGCAGAAGGAATAAAACAGAAAAACTGCTTCTCCCGAATTGTTTAAATTGATCCTGCCCTTTGCGCAAAATTTCATTAAGATTAGGACCATTTTCGCCACCATTACCGCCACCAGAACCAAAGAGATTCTTAGCTGGTGTTTTTTTGTCACCACTGTTTTTATCGCCACTCCACGGGCCACCACCATTTTGATTTGTCCAGGGCATTATCACCTCTTTAACTGATTACCACTACTCGAACACCAACCATTTGCTTGATCTTATAGGGTGTCTCTTACCTCATTACAATACAACTGATAAACCCTTCCACTTCATATTACAAAAAATTATTTCCGCTCATAAACAACAAAACGTGTCGGATGACTATCTTTATCCCCTTTTGGAATATCTTGTGTTTGCACAATAGTCCACTTTTCTTTATCAAAAACAGGAAAAAAACTATCACCTTCTATAGAAGCTAAAACTTCTGTAAGGAATATTTTATCAGCCATATGCAACCCTTGTTGAAAAATTTCACCACCACCAATAATAAAAATTTCCTCTACATCATTTTGAGAAGCAACATTTGTTGCAAGAGAACAAGCTTGCGATAAAGAGTGAGCAACAACAGCCCCTTCAGCACAAAAGGTACAATCACGTGTAATAACGATATTTGTACGCCCTAGTAAAGGTCTCCCAATAGAATCCCAAGTTTTTCGCCCCATAACAATGGGCTTACCCAATGTCAAAGCTTTAAAGCGTTGCAAATCCGTTGATAAATGCCACGGCATTACACCTTCACGACCGATAACACCATTTTCTGCAACAGCAGCAATTAAACAAATGGAAATCGTCATATTGCTACCGGCGCTTTAATATGGGGTTGTGCTTCATAATTAAGCAACTCAAAATCCTCAAATTGAAAAGAAAAAAGATCTGTTACCGCTGGATTTATGCGCATACATGGCAAAGCATTTGGTCTACGAGACAATTGATATTTTGCCTGTTCAAAATGATTAGAATAAAGATGAGCATCTCCCAGAGTATGAATAAAATCGCCTACTTTAAGACCGCTTACTTGCGCAATCATCATCGTTAGCAATGCGTAGGATGCAATATTGAATGGAACACCTAAGAAAATATCCGCCGAACGCTGATAAAGTTGACAAGATAATTTCCCCTCCGCAATATAAAATTGAAAAAGACAATGACACGGAGGCAACGCCATTTCCTCTATTAATGCAGGATTCCAAGCTGATACAATCAAGCGACGAGAATCTGGCGTTTCCTTAATCATTGTTAAAAGATTGTTAATTTGATCAATATGGCGTCCATCAGGAGCAGGCCAAGAACGCCACTGATAACCATAAACAGGACCAAGATTTCCCTTTTCATCAGCCCACTCGTCCCAAATTGACACACCATGCTCTTTCAACCAAGCGATATTTGTATCGCCTTTAAGAAACCACAAAAGTTCATAAATAATTGAACGTAAGTGTAGTTTCTTTGTTGTCAACAACGGAAATCCTGCTTGTAAATCAAAGCGCATCTGATACCCAAAGATAGATCGCGTTCCAACACCCGTTCGATCTGTCCGATCAATACCCTGATTTAAAACATGAGATAAAAGAGCAAGATATGATTTCATGAGGGTATTATGTCCGATTCTTCTTATTATAGAAAATAAAAACTGTAAAATCCGTACAAACATAATTCAAATCTTTTTCCAAAAACATCTTACACAAGAAATTATCATGATCTGACTAAATTTTTGATGCAAAAGATAAAATACTATAGACAGCTTCTAAAAAAATGACATAAATGAACAAAGATGGATGAACATCAAATAAAGGGATCGACTATGGAAAAACAAGAAGCTTTAAAACCACATGATACAAGAAAACGTATCTGGGCTATCGTGTCCAGTGCATCAGGTAATCTAGTAGAATGGTATGACTTTTATGTTTATTCCTTTACATCTATTTATTTTGCATCACAATTCTTTCCCTCAGATGGCAATGACGTTACGCAACTTTTAAAAGCGGCGGGTGTTTTTGCTATTGGTTTTCTTATGCGCCCAATCGGCGGATGGCTTTTTGGCTTCATTGCCGATCGTTACGGACGCAAACGCTCAATGCTTATCTCTGTTTTTATGATGTGTGGTGGTTCGTTCTTAATCGCCCTACTTCCTACCTATGAAACCATTGGAATGGCAGCAGGAATTCTTTTACTTTTACTCAGAATGCTTCAGGGGCTTTCTGTCGGTGGTGAATATGGTACAACAGCAACTTATATGAGCGAAATCGCCCTCAAAAATCGCCGCGGATTTTTTAGCTCTTTCCAATATACCACACTGATTGGAGGTCAACTTCTAGCCAGTCTCGTTATATTCATTTTAGCGCTTTATCTCACCGAAGATCAGCTAAAAGCGTGGGGCTGGCGTATTCCATTTGCCATTGGTGGATGCGGCGCAATTGTTGCGATTTATCTACGCCGCACACTCCATGAGACAACGACCAAAGAAAGTCGTTCTAGTGCACAAGCTGGTAGTATTAGGGGACTTCTGAGCAACCACCGAAAAGCTTTCTTTCTGGTTATTGGCTTTACAGCTGGAGGATCGCTCACATTCTACACCTATACGACTTACATGCAGAAATATCTGATCACAACCACTGGCTTTGATAAACATACAGCCACAACAATCATGACAGCTGCACTCTTTGTTTTCATGTTACTCCAACCCCTCTTTGGTGCTCTTGCAGATAAAATTGGAACAAGAACTTCACTCCTTATTTGGAGTGTCTTATCTATTATCTTTACCATTCCTGGACTTAATATGATTGGTAGTACTGATAGTACATGGATTGCTTTATCAGTCATTACTGGAATGCTCTGCATTATGAGCTTTTATACATCTATCTCTGGCATTGTAAAATCAGAAATGTTTCCTGCTTCAGTACGAGCAATAGGAGTTGGGCTCTCTTATGCTATTGCCAACGCACTGTTTGGCGGTTCTGCTGAATATGTCGCACTTGGATTAAAAGATCTTGGATATGAATCTGTCTTCTATTTTTATATAACCGGCATGATGATTATTGCATTCATTGCTGTTCTCTTAATGCCAGATGCTCGCAAAAAAGGGTATTTACAAGGAGACGATATTCATTAACCTTTAATGTTAACAAACAAGGATTTTAACAAAAAAGCCCAGAGTACTGGGCTTTTTTATATTCTTTCCGATAGAAGTTTAAAGCTCACAATTTTTTATCCCTTCAAACACTCTAAAGAAGCAATGTTCCCTCCTGCACACGCCGCTTATAAAAATAAATGGCTTCATATTATTATGTAATAAATACTTCTTTAGCTGAATTTAATTCACTGAAGATAAAAAACGTTTGATTTATTTTAATATTCCCATGCCCACTCAAAATCGAAGAAAAGTGATTATCTTTCAAGATAATTTTATCAATAATAAAGATTACACTCATGATTTTGTTTAATACGTTCTTAATAGTACCCCCTCATGCAAAACAAATTCTTTCATGAAAATAGAAAATACCATTATATTATGAATTCGCACACTTTTTTGAGAAACATTTCTCAATGCACCCAACTCCATTTCACAACGACACCCGTGAATGACATAACGTAAAAGCCCCGTAAAATATAAACATGAACATTACTCTCTTTACACTTAATAAAAGTGCAAGCCGCTATCATTATACTTTTGACGAACTCTTAATATTGTACTCCCCCTTAACACTTAAGCTCATTCATAAAAAGTATTTTAACAGATACACCAACCTCGCATGAAATAGTCAATAACATCATTTTACGAAACAACATCAAGCATATAAACTAAAGAGTATCATATCTTCATAAACACTCTGCATATGCAAATAATTCACAATCAAACAAAAAATAATATTTCCTTAAGGATAGTAAAAAGCGTATGATTTACGCAATGTAACAACACCATGAGCCCAAAACACCACTGATAGCTCTAGAAAAAATCTTTATGTTTCCCTAAAAAATTATCATGATACAATGGCGTTTTTATAATGCACATCGTAAATAGCTTTAAAAAGAAGAAAAGTTATAAATCTAAAAGGGGAATACTTCATGAATAATCAAACAACTTTAGATCCACATGATACAAGGAAACGTATTTTTGCTATCATATCCAGCGCATCAGGAAATCTGGTAGAATGGTACGACTTTTATGCTTACTCCTTTGCATCGGTTTATTTTGCATCACAATTTTTTCCTGAAGATGAAGATATTGTTACACAACTGTTAAAAACGGCAGGAATCTTTTTTATTGGCTTTCTTATGCGTCCAATTGGAGCATGGCTCTTTGGATACATTGCGGATCGTTATGGACGTAAACGCTCAATGCTTATTTCTGTTTTTATGATGTGTGGTGGCTCTTTTCTCATTGCCATACTTCCCACTTATAAAACCTTGGGAATAACAGCAGCATTTCTTCTCCTTTTAGTCCGTATGTTTCAAGGGCTTTCCGTTGGCGGTGAATATGGTACAGCAGCAACGTATATGAGTGAAGTTGCGCCCAAAAATCGTCGTGGTCTCTTTGCTTCTTTTCAATATGCAACAACGATCTCAGGTCAACTTCTGGCAAGTTTTATAATATTTATTTTAGCCATTTACCTTAACGAGGATCAGTTAAAAGCATGGGGATGGCGTATTCCCTTTGTCATTGGTGGCTTTGGAGCAATCGTTGCAATTTATCTGCGTAGCTTGCTTCATGAAACAACAACCCTCAAAAGCCGCTCTGAACAACACGCTGGTAGTCTTAAAGAACTTTTTCGTAATCATAAAAAAGCTTTCTTTTTGGTTGTTGGCTTTACAGCTGGTGGATCTCTCACATTTTATACATACACCACTTATATGCAAAAATATCTGATCACAACCACTGGTTTTGATAAACAAACCGCAACAACGATAATGACTGCCGCCCTCTTTGTTTTTGTGCTACTCCAACCCCTTTTTGGTTCCCTAGCCGATAAAATTGGAGCAAGAGCTTCACTCATTAGTTGGGGGGCATTATCCATTATCTGCACCATTCCTGTACTTAAAATGATCGGTAATGCCCATAATCCATGGACAGCACTCTTAATTATTATTGGAATACTCTGTGTTATGAGTTTTTATACGTCCATTGCTGGTATCATAAAAGCAGAATTGTTCCCTGCTTCAATCCGAGCAATTGGTGTTGGATTTGCTTTTGCCATTGGCAACGCACTCTTTGGCGGTTCTGCTGAATATGTAGCGCTTGGATTAAAAAATATGGGATACGAATCTGTTTTCTTTTTTTACATCGTTGGTATGATGGTCATTGCACTCATTTCTATTCTTCTTATGCCCGATATAGATAAAGGAGGATATCTCGATAAAGACGATAGACTTCATTAAACTTATTTTCTGGATAAAAAAGCCCAAGAAATTGGGCTTTTTTTGATCCCCTCTCCACCCTAGTAAAGAACGAAAAGCTCGCCCCGCATTCGTCTTACAAACAACTCAGTTTCTCTTAAATTGTCTATAGTTACTGCCCTCTTTATGTAATTTACTTGATAAGATTCTATGGGCAGCCCTACCCTAAATATTTATCACGATATCTAAAAAACACCTCATACGGAAAACCTTATCTGAGGCTTACCTCACCCTCCTAAATGATGATGTGTTATGATACAATAAGATAAGTGAGGACACAAAATCCCCTTTTACATTATTTAAGCTTTATGAAATATTTTCAGTTTTGGGGCTTTCTGCTCATAAAGACCATCTCTTCTATGATCTTCCGGTATGATGCCAATATTGCATTCTTATCATAAAGTTTAAAGGTATCTTGATCTACTTTTCAATGTTCTCTCCCTTTAAATGCAACGTGATAACTTTTTATTCTATAACACAAGTAAAAATCTTAAAACGAATGACAACATAACTCTAATAAATCATCTTAAAGAGTTTCCCTAAGAAATTGTTATAATACCATTGAATTTTTCTGGAAATCATAAACAATTATGTTTAGAAAATATGAACTATAAATCCAAAAGGGGAACAATTCATGAAAAATGAAACAACTTCAGCATCACAGGATGCAAGAAAACGTGTTTTTGCTATTATAGCAAGCGCATCAGGAAATCTCGTAGAATGGTATGATTTTTACGTGTACTCATTTGCATCAATTTATTTTGCATCACAATTCTTTCCCTCCGATGGTGATACGATTACGCCACTGTTAAAAACCGCAGGTGTGTTTTTTATTGGCTTTCTTATGCGCCCTATTGGAGCTTGGTTTTTAGGGTTTGTCGCCGATCGTTATGGACGTAAACGCTCGATGCTTATATCCATTTTTATGATGTGTGGTGGCTCTTTTTTCATCGCCATACTTCCCACCTATGAAACCTTAGGAGTAACATCAGCAATCCTTTTACTTTTAGCTCGGATGATGCAAGGACTTTCAGCAGGTGGTGAATATGGTACAGCAGCCACTTATATGAGCGAAGTTGCCCTCAAAAAACATCGTGGGCTTTTTGCTTCTTTCCAATCAGCTACCCTTATTACAGGTCAACTTCTTGCCAGCTTCATTATATTTATTCTAGCATCTTATCTCTCTGAAGATCAGTTAAAAGCATGGGGATGGCGCATTCCTTTTGTGATTGGTGGTTTCGGGGCAGTGATTGCGATTTATCTGCGTCGTTCTCTCCACGAAACAACCACGAAAGAAAGCCGCTCTCACAAACACTCTGGCAGTCTTAAGGAACTTCTCACCAAGCATACAAAAGCCGTTGTCGTAATTGCATGCTTTGCATCAGGAGGATCACTCACATTTTACACCTTTACGACTTATATGCAAAAATATCTGATCACAACCACCGGCTTTGATAAACATACCGCAACAACGATTATGACAGCTGTACTATTTATTTTCATCCTATTCCAACCCATAGCTGGTATCATAGCCGATAAAATTGGAACAAAAACTTTACTTATCATTTGGAGTATACTCTCTGTCATCTTTACATTTCCTGGACTCTGGATAATCGGTAATACGCATAGTATATGGGTTGCCTTTTCCGTCATTATTGGCTTGCTCTTCATTATGAGCATGTATACATCCATCTCTGGTGTCGTCAAATCAGCAATGTTTCCCTCTTCAATACGCGCATTAGGCGTTAGCATCTCTCATGCCATTGGCAACGCCTTATTTGGTGGTTCTGCTGAATACGTTGCGCTTGGATTAAAAAAGTACGGTCATGAATCACTCTTTTATTTTTATATAACCGTCGTGATGATCATGGCATTCATTGCTCTTCTCTTTGTCCCGAGTATGCGTAAAGGAGGCTACCTCCAAGAGGATGAAAAACATTAACCCTTTTTATCAACGAAAAAGCCCAAGAAATTGGGCTTTTTTTATCATTATCACAAATTTAATATTGTTTAAATTTTATGAAGTGCATTAAGGTGCTTAGCAACTAGATAATAAAAAGTCACACGACTTTTTCTACGCTCTCCAGACATCATCTCAGCCACTTTTGAAACAGCCATTTTAGCACTCTTCTCATCGGCTTCTAAAACATCTTGAACCCATTTTTCAACACGTTCTAACTCTTTTGGATCCGATGTAGCAACAAGCGCTGCATCCTGCTTTTTCATCACTAAAGCTAAACGACGGCTAAGTCGTTCTACTGCTGCTTCATCGGGATTTGAATCATATAGTTTAATATCTGCTAAATTATTTGTCATTTTGCATCATCTCCTCTCCAAAAATGAGCGGACTATACTTTACAGCCGCATCATATAGCTCCATAAATAATTAGAGGATTAAAAATATTAACAACCCCCCCTTTTCCTAAGACTGTTCTTCATCTATATTTAGAGGGCTGGTTTACCAGCTATGGTAATAAATGGACGGTGAAATAAACCTATTGGACCCGGGGGCGGTACCCGGCGCCTCCACCAAAATATAAGAAACCAAAATTATATTTTGGTGGGGGCGAAATAGGATCGACAAGGGTGTAAAGATCGCTCTTTTACTCGGCATTGTACCACCGTTATCGGGCTAAATGAGTAGTTGCAAATGACAACTATGCGGAAGCACGTCTCGCCGCTTAAGGTGGTGTGAATGTTTCAATTTAAGTCTTAAACCGTCGCAGGTTTAAGCGGGGTTCGGAGGCACCTGGCAACAGAAGCCTTCACTTTTTTAAATGTTGTTGATTGATCTTTCAGACATTATCAGACATTATTTACCATAGAGTTTCGTATTTATTCGATTTATTGAGGTGCATCGTAGAAAAAATCTGCTAATTTAAAATATATTCTGTCACACAATATCAATACGCCCCATTCTGCTACGTGAAATAAAAGGAATAAACTTCGATGGTTAAAGATCAAATCCGTTACGATATTCTCGTTCAGGATGCGCTTCGTGGAGTTATCCGTAAAGTTTTATCGGAAGTTGCCAAAGCAGGTCTTCCGGGAAATCATCATTTTTTTATAACTTTTTTGACAAATGCCCCAGGCGTTAAAATTTCTCCTCGGCTAAAAAATCGCTATCCCGAGCAAATGACTATCGTCTTGCAACATCAATTTAGAGATCTCAGTGTTTCAGAAACAGCTTTCGAAGTAACTCTCTCTTTCAGGGAAATAACCGAAAAGCTCGTGATTCCTTTTACTTCCATTCAGGTCTTTTACGATCCTGTAGCAGCATTTGAAGCAGCATTTGATCTGCCCTCAAATCTGACCTCTGGAGAAAGTGAAAATTCAGAAAATACCTCAACGACGCCTATTACCTTATCAAACAAACAAAAAAAAGAAAATACGCTTACAAAAGAACAAAATCTCAGTACAAATAAAGAACCTTCAAATAACGATGCAAAACAAAATCAAAGTGCTGATGTTGTCTCTTTAGATTCCTTTCGGAAAAAATAATTTTTCTCATGACTGAATTGATTAATCTTCGCCAATTTCGAAAACAAAAAAAACGTACAGAAAAATCTCTTTGTGCTGAGCAAAATCGTTATCGTTTTGGACGAACAAAAACTGAAAAAAATTTTGAGCAGCAAAAATCTTTAAAAATGCAAAAATTTCTTGATCAAAATCGTTTGCGAAACGACGAATAAAGGTGGAAAAATGCACGAAAATAATTCTATCGATTGGTCAAAAGTCATTCCACGAAAGATATCTGTTCGCGTTGATGGACACGCAACAAGCGTCTCTTTAGAACCACCATTTTTAGATATTCTAAAAGATATAGCCCGCAAAAAAGGACAATCTTTAGCCTTTATTATTACCGATATTGATAGCAAAAGACCACAACAAGTAAATCTTTCGGCTTCGTTACGCGTTTATGCCCTTCAAAGCGTTCTCACCCAACGCCTTTAATGTTTGTGCTTATTTTTTACGTTCTCTTTCTGTCTGTTCAACTGAAACTGTTGTGACTTTTTAAGAGAAGTTTTTTTTAATCTAGAACTTCAATAAAAAAAAGACTACAAAAGAGAGATAATGAGTAATTTTTCTGATCATACCATACCTTTCTTTGAAGAAGATTCCCCTCCAGACCATGATAAGAAGAGCTCTGGTTTTTTCTCCCATACTCTAAAAGAACAAAAATCATATAACACAGACTATTTAGAACAACTCAATCCAGAACAGCAACAAGCTGTTATGAATACTGAGGGACCTCTTTTAGTTCTTGCAGGTGCTGGTACAGGAAAAACACGCGTTTTAACAACCCGTATTTCTCACATTTTACGCTCTGGACTTGCCTCTCCTCAGCAAATACTTGCTGTCACTTTCACCAACAAAGCAGCACGTGAAATGAAAATACGTATTGGTGAACTTATTGGAGAAGTTGTTGAAGGTATGCCTTGGCTTGGAACCTTTCATTCCACTGGAGCTAAAATTTTACGCCGTCACGCAGAGCTTGTTGATTTAAAAAGAAACTTTACAATTCTCGATAGCGATGATGTTCTTCGACTTTTAAAACAACTTATTCAAGCTGAAGGATTAGACGATAAGCGTTGGCCCGCACGAAACCTTGCCATGATGATTGATTCTTGGAAAAATCAAGGACTCTCACCAACACATATCTCAAAAAGTGATGCTCATTCCTTTGGTAATGGCATGGGACGTGAACTTTATCACAGTTATCAAAATCGATTAAAAGATCTTAATGCTTGTGATTTTGGTGACCTTCTACTTCATTCTATCTCTATCTTCCAACATAATCCAGATATCCTTCGCGAATATCATTCTCAATTTCGTTATATTCTCGTCGATGAATATCAGGATACAAATACAGCACAATATCTTTGGCTTCGCCTTTTGGCCCAACATCCTCAAGGTCAACATGTTAATCTTTGTTGTGTTGGCGATGATGATCAATCCATTTATGGATGGCGTGGTGCAAAAGTCGAAAACATATTACGTTTTGAAAAAGATTTTCCTTCTGCTAAAATTATTCGTCTAGAACGCAATTATCGCTCAACATCTCATATTCTCAAAACCGCCTCCCATCTCATTGCGCATAATGAAGAAAGACTGGGAAAAGTCCTTTTTTCTGCTCAAATAAAGAGCGAGGAAGAAAAGGTAAAAATTCATTCAGCATGGGATTCGGCAGAAGAAGCACGAGCAATTGGAGAAGAAATCGAACGCGCACAACAAACCGGTCATGCATTAAATCATATGGCTATATTGGTACGCGCATCATTTCAAATGCGTGAATTTGAAGATCGCTTTGTAACGCTTGGCCTTAATTATCGCGTTATTGGTGGTCCTCGTTTTTATGAGCGGATGGAAATACGTGATGCCATGGCTTATTTACGCGTTGTTGTCCAACCCACTGATGATTTAGCTTTTGAGCGTGTTATTAATACACCGAAACGCGGCATAGGAGATGCAACCCTGCGCATTCTTTATGAGAGTGCACGTGCACGTGCTGTTCCTCTCTTTTCTGCTGCCGCTGACATCATTGAAACAGATGAATTAAAGCCTAAGGCACGCAGTGCGTTACGAAGCCTCATTGAAAACTTCCGCCGCTGGCAAAATATGCTTCAAGACACTCCTCATAGAGAACTTGCCGAGATCGTCCTTGATGATTCTGGTTATACAACCATGTGGTTAGAAGATCGTTCACCAGAGGCTCCTACAAGACTAGAAAATCTTAAAGAAATGATTCGTTCCATGGAACAATTTGAAAATCTTCAAAGTTTTTTGGAACATGTTGCACTCGTTATGGAAACGGAAAATAATGAAAATATGGATGCAGTCAACATCATGACACTTCATTCAGCCAAAGGGCTTGAATTTGAAACAATTTTTCTTCCAGGTTGGGAAGAAGGACTCTTTCCCCACCAGCGCTCATTAGATGAAGGTGGACGTTCAGGATTAGAAGAAGAACGGCGTCTTGCTTACGTAGGTCTAACAAGAGCAAAAAAACATTTGCATATATGGTTTGTATCGAATCGAAGAATTCATGGACTTTGGCAACCTGCTCTTCCCTCCCGTTTTCTAGATGAATTACCAGCAGAACATATAGAAGTTGTAGAAATGGAAACATCCTATGGTGGTTATGGAAAATCTTCCTTTCAATATCACGATTCTTTTTATAATGACTATGCAACACCAAGACAAAAGCGTGCACAAAAAAACAAGAATATTGAAGGAAAAATTATCACGCAATCAATCTCTCATACACCATCAGATTTTTCTGTCAATGATCGGATTTTTCACATAAAATTTGGTTATGGTTATATTATAGCAATAGACGATCGTAAATTGACAATAATGTTCGAAAAAGCCGGAGAAAAGCGTGTACTAGATAATTTTGTAAACAAAGCTTAATTACAAGCAAACCATGATCCGTTTTTCCAAGAGATCATTTTGTTTTATTCTGACTATCATTTCCATTTGCGAACAAAGGCTTCAATGGGCAAATTTTGCATATCAGGCAATGCGTCGTGAATTTTATTAAGTGGCCAATCCCACCAAGCCATATCTAAAAGGCATTCTATCACATGATTGGGAAAACGCATCCGCAATCGCTTAGCAGGCACCCCAACGACAATCGTATAAGGCATAACATCTTTTGTTATAACAGCGTTCGCGCCAATGATAGCGCCATGACCAATTGTCACCCCAGGCATAATAACCGCACCATGTCCAATCCACACATCATGCCCAATAATAACACGTTTTGCACAACGCCTTTCACGAAAACCACTATCTAATGCCATATAACGAAAATATTCGTTTGGACGATAGGTTATTTTATGCGTTGAAACGCGCTCCATAGGATGCTCCAACGCATTCATCCGTACATGAGATGCAATAGAACAAAAACGCCCAATATCGCTATAAATAGCCTCACTATTACGCTCTAAATAAGAAAAATCTCCAACGGTTACATCCCGTAAAATCACCCGCTCATTAATTTCCACATAGCGCCCTAATTTACAACCATGCAGCCGCGCTGTCGTATGGATACGAGGTTCACTTTCATGAAATCGAAGATCTTTCTCAATATTCATACATCTTTCACCAATGTTTTATCAATAGATATGGAAAGACATACCAATCAAGCCAATAAAATCAACCATGAAACAAACATTGCAAAACAAACCTGCCGATGTTACAATTTCTCGATCTATCTAAGAGAGTCAAACTATGAAAAATGTAATACGCATCTTGGGGCTGACAATCATATTTCTTGCAGGTGTTTTTATTTATGATACGCTGACAAATAAGCCTTTAGGTGATAACTTTACTCTCACTGATTCTAATGGAAAAAATATTACTGAGGCTGATGTTCGAAGCAAGCCTTCAATAATTTTTTTCGGCTTCACTATGTGTCCTGAAAGCTGCCCTATCACACTGATGAATCTTGATCGATGGCTTACAGCCCTTGGGCCTGAAGCTGATAAATTAGGTATATGGTTTGTGACTGTTGATCCTGAACGTGATACACCAAAAGTACTCCATGATTATCTCAGTAATTTTAACAATAAAATTGTTGGCATCAGCGGAGATCCTGAAAAAGTTCATAAAATGGTCAATTCTTTCAACATCGTTGCTGAAAAAGTCCCTGAAACAGATGGAAACTATACATATAACCATACAGCAGCAATTTTTTTACTCAAAAAAGGTGGAAAATTAGCTGGCGTTATCCGTTATGACACGAAAGAAAGCGATAGCGAATTAAAAGATGAAATCGCCATTGAACGGTTAAAAAAACTCATCTTAAACTAAAAAAACCGATCAAAAGAAAGAACAGCATGTCGCAACAAATTCGCCTCTATTATACTGCTTCTAGAAATGAAGCAGAACGGTTCTATACCCTTATAGAAACAGCCTTTGACGAAGAAGGGTATCCTCTTGCTCTTACAGAGATAGATGAACAAAATGCTGTATATGAGCTTTCTCTATATGTCGATCAAGACAATCAAGAGAACGCATTGAAACGTTTTGCTCAAATCCTTTCTATAGATTTTGATAATATTAATATGGAAGTTTTACCCAACATTGATTGGGTACAAAAAAGCCTAGAAGGACTAAAACCTGTGCAAGCCGGTCCTTTTTTCCTTCATGGAAGTCACAACCGAAACGCCATTCCAGCAAATGTTCTCCCTATTGAAATTGAAGCAAATCAAGCCTTTGGAACAGGACATCATGGGACAACAGCTGGTTGTTTGGAAATGATTGCCAAAGTCATGAAACACGAAAATCCACAAAATGCCCTTGATCTTGGAACTGGTAGTGGAGTCTTAGCCATTGGCATAGCAATGCTCAAGCCCATTAGTATTCTCGCCTCCGATATTGATCCTATTGCTATTCAAGTTGCACAACATAATATCGAGCTTAATGGCGTAAAAGAGTATATTACAGCTGTTACAGCAACAAGTTTTACCCATGAACACATTGCAACACGTGCGCCTTTTGATCTCATTGTTGCCAATATCCTTGCTAATCCGCTTATTGAACTTGCGCAAGAAATGGTAAAAGCCCTTAAAAAAGGGGGATCACTTATACTCTCTGGAATTCTTGAAGAGCAACACGCCTACGTTTTAGATACTTATATAAAACAAGGACTCAAGCATATCGAAACATACCACCGTCAAGGATGGGTAACGATACATCTGAAATAAAATAAAAGGACGTTGTTATGTATCAATCTTTTGAGGCAACAACAAATCCCACGCATGCTGCAAAACGCATTGCCTCCCTTCGTAAAGAACTTGATCGCCTTGGGCTCGATGGTTTTCTTGTTCCACGGTGCGATGAACATCAAGGAGAGTACGTCCCTCCTCATGCTCAACGCCTTAGCTGGTTAACCGGCTTTACTGGATCAGCTGGAATTGCACTGATTTTAAAAAACAAAGCCATCATATTTACAGATGGGCGATATAAGCTCCAAGTTCGCCAACAAACTGATCCTGATATTTTTAATTATGAAGATCTCATAACTTGTCCTCCCTCACAATGGCTTGAAAAAAATGGTCAAAAACTTTCTATTGGCTTTGATCCATGGCTCCACACGATTGCTGCCACCGATGCATTGAGAAACGCATTAGAAATGAAAGCAGGTGGAAAACTTGTAGAAGTTCAACATAATCCCATTGATTTGCTCTGGCATAATCAACCAAAATTACCACAATCTGCCTTATCAATTCACCCTCTCAAATATGCTGGGTGCGATACAGATGAAAAACTCGCTTTGATTTACAAAGATATACAGCAAACTCATGCAAATGCTTTTATTTTTACAGACCCCTCTTCCATTGCATGGACATTCAATATACGGGGCAATGATGTTTCCAACACGCCTTTTTCCCTTTGTTTTGCTCTCATTCCACTTAACGAAACACCAGCTTTATTCATTGACCGCAAAAAACTTGGTGGAGAACAGAAACAATATCTAGAACGTTATGCAAAATTATATGAACCAGAACAGCTTATTCCCAAGATCAAAGAGTATATTCAAAAAGGGACAGTGTTTGCCTTAGATCCACAGCTAACATGCGAAAAATTACGAACTGTTATTGAAGAAAAAAATAGCTCTTTTATCACACTTACCGATCCTGCTGCTCTACCACGTGCCATAAAAAATGACACAGAACTCAATGGCACACGCAAAGCACACCTACGCGATGGTGTTGCCCTAACCCGTTTTTTTTCTTGGTTAGATAAACAAATACCAGGGTCAATAAGTGAAATTTCTGCTGCTCAAAAATTAGAAGAATTTCGCATAAATACAGCAAAAGAAATGGGAGAAAAACTTAAAGATCTTTCTTTTGATACAATTTCAGCAGCAGGAGAAAATGGTGCCATTATTCATTATCGTGTAACAACGCAAACAAATAAACAACTCAAAGCCGGTGAACTTTACCTCGTTGATTCAGGTGGACAATATCGTGATGGCACGACTGATGTCACACGCACCGTAGCAATTGGGAATATTGGAGAAGAAGAAAAACGCTGTTTTACGCTTGTCCTCAAAGGCATGATTGCTCTTTCAACTATCAGATTTCCAAAAGGCACACGAGGACAAGACCTTGATGCTCTTGCACGCATTGCATTGTGGAAAGCTGGTTTTGATTATGCTCATGGCACTGGTCATGGTGTTGGATCTTATCTTTCTGTCCATGAAGGACCGCAAAATATTTCTCGCAAAGGGTGCCAAGAACTCATCTCCGGTATGATTCTTTCAAACGAGCCAGGCTATTACCGCGAAGGCGCTTTTGGTATCCGTCTTGAAAATTTGATGATTGTGAAGCCAGCACAAAAAATTGATGGCGGAGATATAGAAATGCTCTCGTTCGAAACACTTACAAATTGCCCCATTGATCGACGGTTAATCCTTCCAGAGCTTTTGACACAAGAAGAACGACAATGGCTCAATGATTACCATGCGCGCGTTTATCAGATGAATGCACCTTACTTAAATGAAGAAGATAAAAAATGGGCAAAAGAAGCAACAATGCCCCTTTAAATGAAGCAACCTATAACTTTTACTCTTTCTACAAAACACAGGATTTTCTCTTTTTAAGGGAAAAATATGTATCTGCGTCAGGAAATATGAAAAATATTTCTACAAGATACTTCAAGTTTTTTGCTGGTATGGTAAACGCTAACCTAGGTGAAGCAAGATGAGATACACCTATACGTGGTAATACTTATCTTGGCGATCTCCATCCAGACATTATTATATCCCTATTTCCTTTATATGGAAACTTTCGTTATATTTTGTAATTTTCCGCGTTATATTTCTATTACGTCATTATAATTGGTTTATTACGGCATTTTGGATTAAATTATACATATTTATTTACAATTTTTACCTTGCTTCACAATGATAATTTATAAATTTTACTAATAATAACCTTGTATATTCTTCATCATAATAGTTTAAGTTTAATATTTAAGCTCAACGTTAATTATTTTAAATAACGTAATAAATATTAAAATATATGGCGCTCTGTTTTTGCAAAAAACAGCCACTATTATCCCTCTTTTTGATTTCATCCCCCAAAAAATGTAAGAGAGATAATCATACAAACAGCATACGATCTTCTAGAAAACATCCTCTAAACATTATGTTTCTCAATCAGCTGTAGCCAAGCCTCTTCATCGATAACCTCAACACCTAATTCCTCAGCTTTAGCCAATTTGGAGCCCGCTCCAAGTCCTGCAACAAGAAGATCTGTTTTTTTAGAAAGTGAACCAGATGTTTTAGCCCCCAATCGCTCTGCCAATGCTTTTGCTTCATCACGTGACATATGCGCCAAAGTTCCTGTAAAAACAATAATCTTATCCGCTATTGGTGAAGAATCTGCTATGATAGGCTCCTCATCAAGAGGAGTTACTTCTTCAAGCAAAACAGATAAAATCTCACGGTTATGCTCTTCTTGATAAAAATCAACAATTGCGCTCCCTACCTGTGGTCCAATTCCTTCGATATTGGTAAGCTCTATCCAAGCCTCATTTCCTTCTTCATTTTCCTTATCACATGGCATAAATGCTTCCATAGCCGCAGTCTCAAAAGCTGTATAATTTTTATAAGCACGTGCAAGGCGGCGTGCATTCACTTCGCCAACATGACGAATCCCCAATGCAAACAAAAAACGGCTCAAAGGAATTTCTCGGCGCGCATTAATGGCATCATACAATTTCCGCACTGAAACAGTACCAAAACCTTCCATATTTTCCAAACGTATCAAAGATTTTTCTTGGCGCCGTTGTAACGTAAAAATATCGGCTGGTGTATGAATACAAAGCGCTTCATCTTGAACATGGAAAAAAAACTCTACCTGTTTTTTACCCAAGCCTTCAATATCAAAAGCATTGCGTGAAACAAAATGACGAATACGTTCAATTGCTTGTGCAGGACAAATAAGCCCCCCTGTACAGCGACGCACGGCTTCTCCCACTTCACGAACAGCATGACTCCCACAAGCTGGGCACAAATGAGGAAAAATAAAAACAGCAGCATCTTTCGGGCGTTTTTCAATGATAACATCAATAACTTGAGGGATCACATCACCAGCACGTTGTACAATCACGCTATCACCTACACGGATATCACGTCCTTCACGAATGGGCTCTCCTTTATGACCAATTCCCTTAATATAATCCTCATTATGCAAACTAGCATTGGTCACCACCACTCCACCAACAGTAATAGGCGTAAGACGTGCAACAGGTGTCAAAGCTCCCGTGCGACCAACTTGAATGTCAATATCTTCCAAAAGCGCTATCGCTTTTTCTGCTGGAAATTTATGGGCGATAGCCCAACGCGGCGAACGAGAAACAAACCCCAAACGCTTTTGGAGCATCAAATCATTAACCTTATAAACAATACCATCAATATCATAGCTTAAAGAATGACGGCATTCTTCGATATCGTGATAATACGAAATAATTTCTTTTACTGTCTTAAAGACTTTTGTTAATGGATTGATAACAAAGCCATATTCTTTTAGCTTTTTCATCATCTCCATTTGACTTTCTGCCAATATTTCACTCACCTCACCACAAGCATAAGCAAAAAATTGAAGTTTTCTGCTAGCGGTTATCCGTGAATCAAGCTGACGGAGTGAACCAGCCGCCGCATTTCGAGGATTGGCAAAGGTTAACTTGCCCTTCTCTTGTTGGTTGATATTCAGTGCTTGGAAATCTTCCCGCCCCATATAAACTTCACCACGCACCTCAATGATATCAGGAAAATCACCTTGCAAAACTTGTGGGATATCAGCAATTGTTCGGGCATTTGCCGTCACATTTTCACCGACAGTTCCATCCCCACGCGTTGCCGCACGCACAAGCCGCCCCTTTTGGTAGCGCAAAGACAAAGATAAACCATCAATTTTGGGCTCCGCTGTTATTTCCAACACTTGTGTTTCTGGAAGACGTAAAAAACGACGAATACGCTCAATAAATTCAGTAACATCTTCAGAGCTAAACGCATTATCAAGTGAAAGCATAGGCTGTGCATGAACAGATTTTTCAAATTTTTCAGAAATTGGTGCTCCAATTTTATGTGAAGGAGAATCAATACGTATAAGCTCTGGAAAAAGAGCTTCAATTTCTGCATTACGACGACGTAAAGCATCATATTCTGCATCAGAAATTTCAGGCTGATCATCACGATTATAAAGCACATCATGACGTGCAATCTCTTTTGCCAACCACTCTAATTCACGTTCTGCTTCAACAGCTGTGAGATTTTTATATGCATCTTTGTTCATAAAATCTATTCCACATTACAAGCGCTGCCACAAGGGCCTCCCACGCCTCCTCATCAAGTGAATCTCAATAAATATAAGCTTTCTAGTATTTTTATCGCTGACTAATTACCTTTATGCTAGAAGCTTTTGAGCCGCTGCACGCGCTTCTTCAGTAATCTGTTCTCCAGCCAACATACGGGCAATTTCTTCTGCACGCTCATGTTCTTTCATTTTATGAATCGCAGTAACAAAGCGTCCTTTATCATGACTCTCAATTTTTGAAATAAGAAAATGACCATGCGCTTTCGATGCAACCTGTGGAGCATGCGTAATAGCAAAAACTTGGACATGTTCTGATAAGCGTTGCAACCGATGCCCAATAGCCGCTGCAACAGCCCCCCCAACGCCTGTGTCAATTTCATCAAAAATCAGCGTCGGTGCTGATCCTCGATCAGATAAAACAACTTTTAATGCCAGCAAAAAACGAGATAATTCACCGCCAGAAGCCACACTAAGCATCGGCCCAGCACGTGTTCCAGGATTTGTTCGCACCCAATATTCAATACGATCACATCCCTCTGCACTCCGCTTTTCCATATCACTTTGCATTTCAACAATAAATTCAGCCCTCTCTAACTTCAATGCCGGCAACTCAGCCATAACACTTTCAGATAAATGCTTTGCTGTCTCCCGACGCTTTATTGTTAAGGCTTGCGCCAATGTATCATAATTTTTCTTTGCCTGCTCTGCCTCATCTTCAAAACGTGTCAATATGGTCTGAGCCTCTTCAAAGTCAGCCAGTTCAGCATCCATTTTATCGCGTAACTGAACCAATTCATCCGCAGAAACTTGATATTTACGAGCAAAACCCCGAAGAGCAAAAAGACGCTCTTCTATCCGTTCCAATTCATCAGGTTCAAAATCTAATGCTCGTATTGCCGTCTCAATACCTTCTTGTGCTGTTGCAAGTGCATGCAATGCCTCATCAATAGATTTCACCACTGGTGCAATAAGTTCTTGCGCCTCAGGAATTTTCCGCTCCAAACGCCTCACCAAATTAGAAAGCACTGGGATTGGTGATTTTTGACCTGTTAAAAGATCATCCGCTTCTTTAATATCTGTCGCTATTTTTTCTAATTTAAGCATATCAGCACGACGAAGAGAAAGAGCTTCCTCTTCACCAACTTTAAAATCAAGCTTTTCAAGCTCTTCTACACACGCACGAAGATAATCAACCTCCCGTACAGCACTCTCTACTTTAAGACGCTGCCGTTGCAAACGCTCCTCAAATTCACGCCATGTGTGATAACACTGACGCAAATTTTCCACTTCATCTTCAAGACCACCAAAGGCATCTAATAATTGGCGATGTGTAGCAACATCAACAAGCGCACGATCATCATGTTGTCCATGGATTTCAACCAGCAAACGGCCAACACTCCGCATCAATGCAACACTAGACACCTGATCATTGATAAAAACACGGCTACGTCCATCACTTGATTGCACACGTCGTAAAATAATATCACCCTCATCATCAAGACCATTCTCACGAATAAGTTGACGTGCAGGATGTGAAACAGACACATCAAAAACAGCTGTGACCTGCCCGCGGTCAGCCCCATGACGCACAAGCGAAGCATCACCCCGCCCCCCTAGAGCAAGTGATAAAGCATCAAGGAGAATAGACTTCCCCGCACCCGTTTCTCCAGTTAAAACCGTCAACCCCGCTGTAAAATGAATATCGAGCGTTTCGATCAAAACAATATTATGAATCGAAAGCTGTACCAACATAGAGAATCAACGTACCCTCTTCTTGTCACCACCTAAAGCATTTGAGATCCAAGAAGATTTATGCTCACGTGGTGATATTTTATTCTTCTGCAAGAGATTATAAGAAAATTTATACCACTCACTTTTGGGATAATTACGTCCTAAAATAGCTGCTGCCGTCTGTGCTTCCGCCGTTAAGCCGAGAGCAAGATTAACCTCAGTCAAGCGGAAAAGTGCTTCTTCAATTTGATTTGTATCAGAATACTCTTCAACTACGGTACGAAACCGTCTACTTGCCGCAAGATAGCGCCGCCCCTCTTCATAATAACGGCCAATCTGCATTTCTTTACCAGCCAGTTGTTCGCGACCAAAACGGATTTTATCCTTAGCATCCTTGACATACTCAGAATTAGGATAACGCTCTATAAGAAGCTGCATAGCAGCAATAGCACGTTTCGTGTCACGTTGATCACGCGTAACATCAGGAATCCGACGGAAAGAAGAAAGACCAATAATATAGTATGCATAAGCCGAGTCAGTCGACCCTGGATAAAGAGTAATATAGCGTTGAGCCATACTAATTGAATCATCATACTTTCCGAGTCGATAATTAGTAAAAGCACCCATGACCAAAGATTTACGTCCCCAGTCTGTATAAGCGTACTGTTTTTCAATCTTCAAAAACTTCTTCGATGCATCCCCAAGCCGCCCACTTTCAAGGCTAGCAAGCGCCTGATTATATAAAACATCTGGTGGCTCTATTTTCAAAACATAAGCAGATGGATCAAGGGTATTTTTCTCTTTAAAGAGGCATCCCGCTAACATACAGGTGCTTCCCAAAAGCACCACCCCCAATATCTTGCGTACAATGTTAGATTTTCTATATGTCATATTTCCAATGCACACATGAGATTTTTTCATAGTTTTTCCGGCCTCCACAGAATATCACCTTGTAGCAAAAACAATTTATCAAAGGTTTATACCATATCACTTTAAAATCCACATAACCAATTTAGCAGTTTAGGTCAATCATCCCCTTAAAAATCAAATAAACGATAAAAAAATCTTGCCATTTTTTTTACTTTTTCTCTAAAAAGCTTTTTTCATAATATGATTCGTCTGCCAAAACAGCCTTCACCAATTGCGCATTAATTCTATGCCCACTACAATAAGAACGAAATAATCCAATAAAAGGTGCCCCAAGCAAAGCAGTATCACCAATCGCATCAAGCATCTTGTGCCGAACACATTCATTCTCCCAATAAGGACCATCGGGATTTAAAATTTTATCATTAAGGTCGATAACAAGAGAATTTTCCAAAGAAGCGCCTCTCGCCTTTCCAGAAAGCCTTAATTCTTCCACGTCTTTGATAAAACCAAAAGTGCGCGCACGTGACAAATCATCCCTAAACCCTCGTGTGGTAAGATCAAAACTGAAATGTTGCTTACCAATAGCAGAAGAAGGAAAAGAGATCGTTATATCAAAACGACGTCCATCGAATGGCAAAAGCTCTGCAACACCATGAGCTCCTTCAACTCGCACCGGCTTTTTTATAATGAAATAAGAACGCAACGCATTTTGCTGTACAATACCAACATCTTCAAAAGCTTGGCAATATAGCCACGCTGAACCATCCAAAATAGGAATCTCATTATGTGACACTTCAATAACAAGATTATCCAAATTATAAGCAGCAATTGCCGCCATCAAATGTTCAATTGTTTCAACCCTTACATCTCCATCTCCAAGTACTGTTGATAATTCAGTTTTTCCTGTTTGCGATGCATGGGCTTGAAATATTTTCTCTGTTCCGTCTAATCCACAACGCTTAAAAACAATACCACACCCAACATCCGCTGGACAAACCTTTACCACTGACAAACAGCCACTATGAACGCCAATCCCCTTAAATGTTACTGCTTTTTTAAGAGTAGACTGATATTTTGGTACTAAATTCATCATATCATTTTATTAAATTGCTTGTACATCTTTTAACAAAATTTATAAAACTATAAAAAATATTCATAGTAAATAATAAAAAAAACCGCTTATTGTAAGCGGTCTTTTTAAAACAAAGTATTTTATCCAAAAAACAGTAATATATTTTACTGTATAATTTTTGACTGAGCATTAAAGAAATAATAAAATTTCTTACTTTACCTCATTTTTCATCAATTAATTTGCCTGACGACGTAAAAATGCTGGTATTTCCAACTGATCTTCTTCACTTATAAAAGTACGCTGATCTTGTGGTACCTGAGGATGCAGCTCACCAGAACGACGTGGAACATAAACAGAAGCATCTTGAGAAAGCGCCTGAGAATTTTTATTGTAAACATGAGAATCTTTCTGCTGAGACGATCTAACAGCAGGCTCCAGCCTCGCTTCTGGCTCAGCTTCTTCACGATGTGTCAAGCTCTGTTTCAAACGCTGCCAAAGATTACGAGGACCTTGATCAGTCACAAATGTTCTTTGACTTTGTCCATGAGCAACAGGTGGAAAATCCTTTAACTCAGGCATACGCATTGGAGCGCGCGCTTGCATTTGTTGCATTTGTTTTGGTTGCACTGGCTTTTCTTTTTGCTTCACAAGCCCTGTCATCTCATCAAGAACATGCGCTGTTGCCTCCATACTCACAGGAGCCGTCATCGCCTGTTGAGAACCACGGCTTACTTGCATACGAGGCACATTGGATCTCTGTTCCTGAACAGCATTTGAACCATACGCAACAGCATTCGTGGCACTTCGTGTCGTCATTGCTTCTGCAGGTTGTGCAAAAATTTGACTTTTGGGACGGAACTGTTCTCCGGTTGATTTACCCTTCTCTATTTCAAGTGATTCGATCACTTCTACCATTGACTCAGAACGCAGAGGCGATGATTGAACATGAAAAGAACTATGTGACGTTCCAGGATCGCTCTTGCGTATTGAAGAAGCAGGCCTTTGAATCTGAGGATGAGAGGACTGAACCACATCACTAACTTCACGATCAATACCGGTGGCAACCACAGAAACACGAATAACACCTTCCAATGACTCATCATCAATAGCGCCAAAGATCACATTCGCATCAGCATCTACTTCTTCACGAATACGATTAGCAGCTTCATCAACCTCAAAGAGAGTCATATCACGACCACCCGTAATAGAAATCAGTAAACCACGCGCCCCACGCATAGAAGTATCATCTAACAATGGGTTCGCAATAGCAGCTTCAGCAGCAGCCAAAGCACGCCCATCACCAGATGCCTCACCGGTTCCCATCATGGCTCGACCCATTTCGTGCATAACAGAACGAACATCAGCAAAATCAAGGTTAATCAAACCCTCTTTAATCATCAAATCCGTAATGGAAGCAACACCAGAATAAAGCACTTGGTCAGCCATAGCAAAAGCATCAGCAAATGTTGTCTTATCATTTGCAATACGGAAAAGATTTTGATTGGGAATAACAATCAATGTATCGACAGACTTTTGTAATTCTTCAATACCAGCCTCTGCCGTTTTCATACGACGTGCCCCTTCAAACTGAAAAGGCTTTGTCACAACACCAACAGTCAAAATACCTTTTTCACGCGCTGCGCGAGCAACAACGGGAGCAGCTCCTGTTCCAGTTCCTCCCCCCATACCAGCAGTAATGAAAACCATATGAGAGTCTGCAAGATGATCAATAATTTCATCAATACATTCCTCCGCCGCCGCTTGCCCAACTTCCGGTAAAGCACCAGCACCCAAACCTTCTGTCACAGCTGCCCCAAGTTGGATAACACGTTCAGCCTTTGACATAGCTAAAGCCTGTGCATCCGTATTTGCAACAACAAAGTCAACTCCCTGAAGACCAGCATTTATCATATTATTCACGGCATTCCCGCCACCACCTCCAACACCAAAAACGGTAATGCGTGGCTTCAATTCCGCGATATCTGGCCGATGCAGATTAATCGTCATTTTCTTTTCCTTCTCATAAGACACCGCAAGCCAAAGCGATGAAATTTATCCAACTAGACTTAACTAAAAACTCTCACGCAACCACTGACCAACACGCTGAAAATACCCACGCGTGCCCATCGATAAATGATTTCCTGCCGCCTGCATTGTTTTTTCTTCAAAACCCACCAATTGCGGATAAATTAACAACCCAACAGCAGATGTAAACGCCGCCCCTTTTGCAAGAGAAGGAAGCCTCGAAATACCTAAAGGCCGCCCGATACGAACATTTCTTCCTAATATAGTACGTGCCATTTCTGGCAATCCTGTTAACTGGCTTGCTCCCCCAGTCAAAATAACACGTTTACCAATGATGTGACCAAAACCAGAACGATTTAAACAATCACGGACCATTTCTAAAATTTCTTCAACACGCGCACGAATGATACGCCCAAGAACTGCGCGAGGATATTGAGTTTCACGCTGTTCACTCCCAATTTCTGCTACATTAATCATTTGCCGCTCATCAGCACTTGTTAAAAGTGCTGAACCATAAACAACTTTTAAACGTTCCGCCTCTGTTAAAGACATAGAAAATCCGCGCGCAACATCAAGAGTGACATGATGCCCCCCAACAGCAAGAGCATCTGCATGAATAAATTTCCCCTCAAAAAACACTGAAAATGTTGTTGTTCCACCACCAAAATCAATACATGCAGCCCCTAAATGCGCCTCATCATTCATCAAAACAGCAAGACCACTTGCAAAGGGAGTGGCAACCATTGCTTCAACACTCAAATGTGCACGATTAATACAAGTTTCTAAATTACGCAAAGATGCTGTTTCCGCTGTTACCACATGCACATCGACACCAAATGTTTCCCCTGCCATGCCAATAGGATCAAAAATTCCTTTATCTCCATCCAATACATAAGAAACTGGAACTGAGTGCATAACATGACGTTCAGCATCAAAGGCTTTGCGCGAAACATCTGAAAAGGCCATACGCATATCACGCTTGGTGACTTCACGACCATTCAAATGGACCATTCCATTAATCAAAGCACTTTGTAATCGACTTGAGGAAAAATTCACAATCACTGAATCCACCACCAAACCCGCCATTTTTTCTGCCGCATCAACAGCCAATCTTATTGATTGTTCTGCTGCAAACATATCCATAACAACACCGGATTTAATACCACGTGAACGCTGCACTCCAAAGCCTAGAATTTCCGTAGAATGTGTACGACCATGTAAATAGTGTGCATGCTTCAAAGGACGCAAACAAGCAATAAGACAAACAATCTTACTTGAACCGACATCAAGTACCGTTAAAAAACGTGTTTTACGCCCCTTCAAATGATGTGATCTGAGTAGCATCATAGGCTTCCTGCCTTTCGCGCTTTTAAAATACGTTCTTCTTCTGCTACAGTAGTATGATAACGCTCCAACGTTTCATCTGATAAAGAAACAGTAATTCGATCAGCAAGACGTAAATCAACACTGAGAATATCGCGAGATAAAAGATCTTGCATTGTACCGGACGAAAAAAGAGAAGAAAGCCTTTCAAGAGCACCATTTTCAGGCAACATAACGCGCATTCCATTATTCAAAACAAGATCCCAACGTCGATCACCTACCCGCACAAAAGCACGAATACGATCATATACTTCCGGATAGACTGACAGCGCTTGAATAAACACTTTAGCAGCATTTTGTGCACCCTGCCCAACCACAAGAGGTAAATCCCGAACAATTTCTCCTTTAAAAGGCACAATGACACGACCTGTATTATCAACAATATCCATTATGCCATCATGTTGCCAAATGGCATAGGGTTCACGCTCCACGATGGAAATGCGCATTCTATTGGGATAAATTTTCTGAACATTAGCCGATTGCACCCAAGCCTGTTTTTCCAACAGAGAACGCGCTCTTTCAACATCAAAAGTGAATATAGAAGGCGCAACATCAAGTTTTAAAATTTTAAAAATATCCTGCTTTGCCAAGCGCTTATTACCGCTTATATCGACATGAGTGACCACAAAACTACTATCCAATATGATCGTATTTACGATCACAGCCATCTGACCACTTGATGAAAGTCCATAAAAAGCCGTAACAAAGAAAAACCACACAACAGCAAAAGAGCCAAAATGGCGTGGAATATGAATATTGACAAAAACAAACTCAAACATAAACCGAAGAAAACGACGATAAAGACGTGGCAAAGCCGGCACTGAAAGCACCTCCATCGGAACATTTGTTTTATTAACATTCAACGCATACATGATGCGTCCTCCACCATCCATTGAACAATATCGCCGTAAGTACGGCCGCTCGCTTTTGCAATATCAGGAAGAAGAGACGTCGAGGTCATACCTGGTTGCGTATTAATTTCAAGCCAAACCAATTCTCCCGTTTTTTCATCAAAACGAAAATCAGAACGGCTAACACCTCGACACCCTATCGCCTGATGGGCTGCTAAAGACATTCTTTGCACACTTTGGTAAATATTTAGTGAAAGTTGTGCAGGACAAATATGAAGAGAACCACCCGTTTTATATTTTGAGTCATAATCGTAGAATGGAAAGTGTTTATCGGGAAGAATTTCACACACATCCAGCACTTCGTTCCCCAAAACAGCACAAGTCAATTCACGACCAGGAATATATTTTTCAATCATCACCTCATCGGCATACCCCCACTCAGCTCCCCCAATATTATGCGGCGGTGCAGCTTCATTTCCTTGAACAATGACAACACCAAAACTTGATCCTTCACACACAGGTTTAATTACATAAGGAGGCTCCATGGGATGCGTTCGGCCCAAAGCAAAGCGGCTCATGATACGAGAAGGAGCAACACAAACCCCAACATTTGCAACGATAATTTTTGCACGTCCCTTATCCATTGCCAAAGCAGATGCCATCACGCCAGAATGAGTATAAGGAATTTTTAAATATTCAAGAATCCCCTGAATCCGGCCATCTTCACCAAATGGACCATGCAACGCATTGAAGGCAATATCGGGCTGCAACTGTTCAAGAACAGAAGCAATATGAGCATCAACATCCACGCGGCTCACGCGATACCCCTGCACCTCTAAAACATCAGCACACGCCGCCCCTGAAGATAAACTTATAGACCGTTCAGAAGAAAAACCTCCCATTAACACAGCTATATGTTTATCTTTCATAATAAATCACCCTCTTTCGCATACTATATGTAGTCTATATAGAATACATCAGCACTACATACAGGAAAAACAAAGTTTATCCTTGCGAATCAATAACCTAGCATTTTGCATAATGAATCAGACTCAAAAGCCTGATGCAAGAGATTCTTTGTTAATTTATTGATTCTTAATAGAAATTTTTTATTATCTCTTTGAAATGACTCAATTTTTTATTTTCACTTTTTAGTGAACAATAAATCAATGAAATGGATCAAAAGGAGAAACACTTCGACCACGCTCAAATTGACCAATACGCTCTATTTCCCATTGTAAAAGGTGGGCTGAATTTGCAAAAACACGCGCACGCACTGTTTCTCCCAATGCTTCAAGATCATATCCTGTTGCTTGCCCTGTATTAATCATAAAATTACAGTGCATTTCACTCATTTGAGCGCCACCAATCTGTAAACCACGACACCCTGCTTCATCAATCACGCGCCACGCGGATGTATTCTCAGGGTTTTTGAAAGTTGACCCCCCTGTTTTTTCGCGAATAGGTTGCACTTTTTCTCTGTGGAGGGCAACTTCATCCATAGCAGCACGAATATCATCTTTATTGCCGAGTTTTCCTTCTAATAAAGCAGCCGTAAAAATAAAATCTTTAGGAATATCACAATGGCGATAGGAATAATGCATATCTTTCACACTCAAGATATGACGTTGCCCTTTACGATCCAGCGCATAGACCTCGACAACACGCGCTGCGGTTTCAACACCATTCGCACCCGCATTCATTTTGAGAGCTCCCCCAAGACCTCCAGGAATACCATGATAAAAATGAAAACCTGCAATCTCAGCTTCTAAAGCGGCAGCAGCTAAATGTTTATCCGCCGTACCAGCACCAACTAAAAAGCCTTTTGGAGAAACTTGTTTCACTTGCCCAAATTTTTTTGGCGAAAGACGAATCACAACACCAGGAACCCCCCCATCACGCACCAGAAGATTAGAACCGATACCGACAATTGTGACAGGAATAAATTCAGGCAAATTTTGAAGGAAAAGAGCTAAATCTTCCTCATCAACAGGCTGATAAAAAAGTTCTGCCAACCCACCAGTGCGAAACCACGTCACCTTACGCATCTCAACATTAGGTGTAAGCTTGCCTCTTATACCCCCCAACAGTGGTTGCAATTGCGCCAATAACGCCTCACCATCAATGTGCTGAAAATTTATCATGACCATCCAATACCGACAACTGATGAGGCAAAGCACAAGCCCATTGTGTGATATTGCCAGCACCAAGAAAAACCACATAATCCTCTGCCTGAGCAAATGTTGAGACAAGAGACACAACATCTTCCAGACCATGTATTAAGCGCACATCACGATGACCAGCCATTTTAATATGCTCTACCAATTCTTGAGAACCAAATCCTACAATAGGTTCTTCACCAGCCGCATAAACGGGCGTAATCAACACTGTATCTGCATCATTAAAACAAGCAGCAAAATCATCAAATAAATGATACAAACGCGAATACCGATGGGGTTGTGCAATCGCAATAACACGCCCTTTTGCACTCTCACGTGCAGCACGCAAAACTGCCTTTATTTCAACAGGATGATGTCCATAATCATCAAATATTTCAATGCCACGCCAACTTCCTGTTCGCGTAAAACGCCGTTTTACTCCGCCAAATTCTGCTAAGCCCCTTTTTATAGCTTCATTTGAAATGCCAAGTTCATGCGCAATAGCAATCGCCGCCGTTGCATTGGCAACATTATGCTGCCCTGCCATGGGCAAAAGCAAATTTTTTAACTCAATCTTTCTTCCTGTTTTGCGTGAGCGAACAAGAACATCAAAATGCGTTTTTTGACCATCCATCGAAAGATTAAGAAAACGAACATCCGCTTGTGGATTTTCACCATAAGTGATCACCCAACGATCATCAATACGGCCCGCCAATGACTGAACCTCTGGATGATCAAGACACAAAACAGCAAAACCATAAAAAGGAACATTTTCTACGAATTGCCGAAAAGCCTCACGCACAGCATCAAAATTTCCATAATGATCCAAATGCTCAGCGTCAATATTGGTAACAACAGCAATATCAGCAGGCAGCTTTAAAAATGTACCATCACTTTCATCAGCTTCAACAATCATCCAATCGCCATCTCCTGTACGAGAATTCGTACCATAAGCATTAATAATACCGCCATTAATCACCACTGGATCAAAATGACCAGCATCAAGAAGGGCTGCGACCATTGATGTGGTTGTTGTTTTACCATGTGTACCACCCACCGCAATTGCACGCCGAAACCGCATCAGCTCCGCCAGCATTTCTGCACGTCTGACAAGCGGCAAATGTCTTTCCTTTGCAGCAATATACTCAGGATTTGTTTTTTTAACGGCAGTAGAAAAAACAACAACCTCTGCATTCCCTAAGTTTTCAGCACAATGACCTATATGAACGTTAATTCCTTTTTTCCGCAAACGTTCAACATTTGCACTTTCAACTTGATCTGACCCTTGAACTTTATAGCCAAGATTATAAAAAACCTCCGCAATTCCACTCATACCGATCCCCCCGATTCCGATAAAATGGATAACGCCTATATCAAGTGGCATTTTCATTAAAAAGCTCCTCTTTTATATTTGACAACAATCGCCCTGCAATTAAGGATTCAGCCATATCAGCAAGGCGACGGGTTGCATGAGGTTGTCCAACTTTTTTTGCAGCAAGCGCTTGTTTTTCCAATAAATGGGGCGCACAACAAGCGTGCATTAAAAGAGAAGAAAGCTTTTGTGCATTTAAATCTTTTTCTGATATAATTTGCGCTCCCCCCACACGAGCAAGCAAAGCTGCATTGGCAGCCTGATCATGATCTAAAGCATGGGGATAGGGAACAAGCAAAGCAGGTCTACCAATCACCGCTATCTCACAAACGGACGAAGCCCCAGCGCGCGACAAAATAAAATGAGCATGTGCCATACGTTCAGCCATATCATCAAAGAAAGGAGCAACTTCTGCTTGTACCCCCATATCACGATAGATTTTGATCAACCTTCCTGCTTCACCGCGGACTTGCTGTACAATTCGTAAACGTTTACGGTTCTTATCATCAAATAAAGCAATAGCTTCTGGAACAATATGTGAAAAAGCAGAAGCCCCTTGGCTACCTCCAAAAATCAAAAAATTAAATGGCTTTTCCTCCTCTGAAGAATGATAAGGAATTTTGGACGCCTTCAACACAGCCTCACGGACAGGATTCCCCGTCAAAAGTATTTTATGAGCATAAGTGCCATTTGGCGACAACAAGCCACCAGCGATTGCACGCACAAAAATTGCCAACACCCGATTGGCACGCCCCATAACAGCATTTTGTTCATGAATAAATGTCACACGCCTCGTTAAAGCCGCAATAAAAAGAGGAGGAAAGCTCGGATACCCCCCAAATCCTCCAACAAGAACAGGACGTAATTTATAAAACAACGCCAACGATTGCCCCATACCCCTTAGCAAAGACCAAAACGTCTTTATCAGAGCAAAAGGATGGCGTCGTGTAAATGTTGCCGATGAAACGATATGAATATGCCCTTCATCAAAACACCGAACAAAAGGGCGTGCTCTTTCATCTGTTATTAAATGAACATCATATCCACGCTGCCTTAATTCAACAGAAAGGGCTTCAGCAGGAAAAAGATGTCCACCTGTACCACCAGCCACCAAAATAATAACTTTTTTATCATTCATAAGGGGTATCCAAGACAGAAGAGGAAGAAAAAGCTGAAAGGCGCGCTTCTGGCCAACGACGTGTTAAACTAAGCAAAATGCCCATTGAAAACGCAATCGCCACCATCGAAGAACCACCATAAGAAATAAAAGGCAATGTCATACCTTTTGGAGGAATTAAGTGAAGATTAACGGCCATATTAATAGCTGATTGAAAGCCAATCATCATTGCTATGCCAGTAATACCAAGACGTATAAAGGAATCACGTGTATTCATGGCTATATACAATGAACGCATAACGATAAAGCCAAACAGCATCATAATTAATAAACAAAGAATAATACCATATTCTTCAGCAGCAACGGAAAATACAAAATCTGTATGGCTATCAGGAATGATACGTTTTACTGTGCCCTCCCCAGGACCTTGCCCAAACCAACCACCATTCAAAATAGCCTCACGTCCCACATCCACTTGAAAAGTATCTCCTTCACCTGTCAAAAAACCATTGATCCGCTCGCGCACATGATGCAGAAAAAAATAAGCTAAAATAATTCCTACAACGCCTAAAATGAGAAAGAGAAAAATAATAGTAAGAGGGACACCAGCAATAAAAAACAGCCCCCCCCATGTTGCACTTATTAAAACTGTTTGTCCAATATCAGGCTGCAAAACCAGAAGCACACAACAAATGGCATAAAGTAGAATCGCTAACGTATAACCCAGAATGCCCCTCTTGCGTATCTGTTCCGAAAAAAGCCAAGCGGACATAACCACAAAAGCTGGCTTCATAAATTCTGAAGCCTGTACAGAAAAACTAAATAGTAGAATCCACCTCCGTGCTCCCTTTAATTCTGGACCCCAAAATAAGGTTGCAACCATAAGAGCAAGCGTTACAATGAGCAAAAGAGCACATAAACGACGAATATTAGAAAGCGAAAAAAAGGAAATGGTAACCATCGTAAAAAATGCTGAAATGCTAAAAATGATATGCCACCGAACAAAATAAAAACTATCAGCAATTCCGATTTTTTTTGCAATAATAGGGCTGGCAGCAAAAGACAGCATAATGCCAATTCCCATTAAAATTAAACAAGCTGCAAAGATAGAGCGATCAATCGTCCACCACCAATTAGCAATTGGATCTCTATCTGCACGCGTCACCATGATATCCACCTTATCCATTTTATAAATTATCTCAAAGTGATATGGTTCCCCAGCCTGTTTAACAAACACTTTAAAAACTAAATTACATAAAAAAAGATTCTGGAGTCTTAACGCAAAAATATTTTTTTATAACTGATGCTTTTTTATTGTAACTGCATCACAAAAGAGACAAATGCTTCGCCTCGCATTTCATAATTTTTAAATTGGTCATAACTTGCACAAGCAGGTGACAAAAGAACCGTCACCTCTTTTTCCTTACAACCCATTGCGTCAACAGCTGCTTCACGCACCGCATTTTTCAAAGTTAAGCTCATAGAAAAGGGAAAAGCAGATCCAATAGTGCGAGCAAATTCTTCCGCCGCGCTCCCAATCAAATAAGCTTTACGAATTTTAGGAAAAAATTCTCTAAGAGACTCTATCCCTCCCTTTTTTGCCTGTCCTCCAACAATCCAAAAAATATCATTAAAGGTGGAAAGCGCAGGAGCTGTTGCATCTGCATTAGTAGCCTTGCTGTCATTGATAAACAAAACCGCCCCCATTTTACGCACCTGCTGCATACGATGATCCAACCCTTTATAACTTGCCAAATGCTTGTTCACAGAAGGATCGGTTATTTTTAAAGCCTGCAATGCTGCTAATGCCATAAGGGCATTTTGCGCATTATGACTCCCACGTAACACCGCCATAGGAGCAAGATCTGCAAGCATATGGCGCTGTCCTTGACGAACAGAAAAGAGCTTTGTCCCATCTGCATAAAAACCATTTTCAACAAAATGATCCTTGGAAACTGCCTCAATTTGCTTCCCATCATGAAGTAACTGTTGATATAAAACCCGACAAGCTGCATCATCAACTGAAATGAAAGCCTGAGAAGCCTGAGCAATCAGATGCCTTTTGGTTTGCACATAACAGGCAAAACTCCCATGTCGATCAATATGATCAGGTGTTAAATTCAATAAAAGTCCAATGGTCGGCTGAAGAGAGGGAGTAAGATCAATTTGAAATGATGAACATTCAATCACATAGATACGTTTTTTAACAAATGGCTTAAGCGTCAATATTGCTTTTCCGATATTTCCCCCCATCTGCACATCATAGCCCATTTTTTCCAACAAATGCGCAAGTAAAGCCGTTGTGGTTGACTTGCCATTCGTCCCCGTAATCGCAATGAAAGGAACATCTTGGTCACACAAACCATAATGTTGTAAAAAATGCTGGCGCGCACGAACAAATAATTCAATATCACCGATAATTTCTATATTTTTTTTTCGTGCTTTTTCAACAATCCAATGGGGCTGAGGATAACTTAAAGGAACTCCAGGAGCTACAATCAATGCAACAAATTCTGACCAATCTTCATAACGGAGATCTCGTGTTGGAATATTGTGCCGAAAAGCCATTTGCACGCTTGAAGAACTATCATCCCACGCCACCACTTCTGCACCACCACACATCAATGCTTGTGCCGTTGCTAGTCCAGACTGTCCCAATCCAAACAGAGCAACTTTTTGACCTTTATAACACGTAACAGAAATCACATTCTCACCGCAATTTAAGTGTTGAAAGACCTATGAGAGCGAGAACAATCGAAATAATCCAAAAGCGTATCACGACTTGGCTTTCAGTCCAGCCTTTTTTCTCAAAATGATGATGTATCGGTGCCATAAGAAACACGCGTTTTCTTGTTAATTTGAAATAACCAACCTGAATAACGACTGAAAAAGCTTCCACAACAAAAAGCCCACCAATAAGAACCAAAACAATTTCGTGTTTCGTAGCAACCGCAACAGTCCCTAAGAGTCCTCCAAGAGCCAATGAACCAGTATCTCCCATAAAAATAGCTGCAGGTGGTGCATTAAACCATAAAAAACCAAGCCCTGCCCCAACAACAGCTCCCAATAAAACAGCCAATTCACCTGTTCCCGATACATAATGGATTTGGAGATAATCAGCAAAATTCATATTACCAGAAAGATAAGCAATCAGAGCAAAAGATAAAGCTGCAACCATCACAGGAACAATAGCAAGCCCATCGAGTCCATCCGTTAAATTAACCGCATTACCCGTCGCAACAATGACGAAAGCAGAAAAAGGAATAAAAAACCAGCCCAAATTGATAAGATAATCTTTTAAAAAAGGCAAAGCTAATCCAGATGAGCCAATTTTCAAGATGGCAAAAGCCGCAATTGCCGCAACAAAAAACTCCAAGCTTAATCGTGCTTTCCCAGAAAATCCTTTGTCTGTTTGTTTTGTGACCTTAAGATAATCGTCATAAAATCCAATTCCCCCAAAAGAAAGCATAACCAATAGCGATACCCAAAAATAAATATTCGATAAATTACCCCATAAAAATGCCGATACCACAATGCCGATTAAAATCATCAATCCACCCATTGTAGGTGTTCCAGCCTTTTTAAAATGTGTTTGAGGACCATCAGCACGAATCGGTTGCCCCTTACCCTGCCGCAATTTAAGAGAAGCAATGATGCTAGGTCCAAACAAAAAGACGATAAGCCCCGAAGTAAGCATAGCCGCTATCGTGCGAAAAGTAATATAACGAAATACATTCACACCTGGAAGCCAATCACTAAACGAAGAAAAAAATAGCATCATGGAATAAAAAAACCTCTTAAAACTATGAAGAAACCGCTTTATAGCGATCAAGCAATGCAGTCACAATATTTGATGAACAAAGGCTATTGGATGATTTAACCATAAGCAGATCCCCAGAAGAAATTTCTGCTAAAAGAAGCGATAAAATTTTCTCAATATTTTCAGCATAATGAACCTTAACACCAGCAGACAAATCACTGACTAAAGATTTCATCGCCTCACCAAATAGAAAAACCGGATTAGCACCAGAAAGACGTATTGGTTTTATTAAATCACGATGAAGCTTTTCACTATACTCCCCTAACTCTAGCATATCTCCTAAAATAGCAATTCGCCGCCCCCCTTTCCCTACAGGCCCTGTAGCAAGAAGCTCAAGTGCAGCACGCATAGAAGCAGGATTTGCATTATAGCTTTCATCAATGAGATAAAATTCACCCCCATTTGATAAAGACAGTCGATAACGAACACCTCGCCCCTTTTGAGAAGAAAAATGGCGAAAAGAAAGAAAAACAGGCTCTAGCTCAACCCCCATAGCATCACAAGCAGCAATAACCCCTAAACTATTTTGCACAATATGGCGCCCAGGAGCACCAATTTGGACCTCCCTATCCCGCCCCCCCATACGCACAATCATAGAAGAACTATCGGTTAGAAGACGTATATCATGCGCTTGATAATCAGCATCTTTAGTCTCACCAAAGCTTAAGATCTTTTTTACACCGCATTTCTTTGCTTTTTGAACGAGATAAGAAAAAAAATCACTATCCGCATTTAAAATGGCAATGCCTTCCTCATCCAATCCTTCAAAAATTTCAGCTTTTGCCTTTGCTATTTCTTCAAGATCCTTGAAAAAACCCATATGTCCTGCACAAATATGCGTAATGAGAGCAACATGCGGACAAACCAGTTTGACCAGAGGGCGAATTTCATCTCTGTGATTCATGCCAATTTCAAAGATACCATAATCACTCTCCACAGGCATCCGCGCTAAAGTGAGTGGAACCCCCCAGCAATTGTTTAAAGAAGCGAGATTCGCATGAACATTCCCAGCCGTTGCAAGTGCTTGTTTCAAAGCTTCTTTTGTCGTTGTTTTTCCCACTGATCCTGTTACCGCGATAATCTTAGCTCTTGAACGTTTGCGTGCAGCTTGTGCAAGTTGTTCTAAGGCGTGCAAAACATCAGGAACGACAATGAGTGGAGCCGATATCTTTTTCATATCCCTCAAACGGTGTTCCGCAACGATAAGAACGCCTGCACCTCGTTCATAAGCTTGCGCAGCAAAATCATGACCATCAAGATGATGCCCTTTAATGCAGAAAAAAACATCCCCTTCCGCAAGAGTACGGCTATCAATGGAAACCCCAGAAAAAGTTTCTGGCAGGCTTCCCATTACAACACCATTAACTGCAGCAACAAGTGCTTGCTTATCCCATAAAGCTGTCATTTTTTTCGGTCCTCTAAAGCTTCTATCGCTTTCAGACGATCTGAAAAAGGATAAGTTGTCTGCCCTATAATTTGGCCATCCTCATGACCTTTTCCAGCAATGATTAATGTATCACCAACTTTCAAAAGCTCCACCGCGTAAGAAATAGCCTCTCCACGATCTGCTATCTCTATTGCTGTTGGCACCGCCTGTAAAATATCCTTGCGTATTTTTTCTGGCATTTCTGTGCGAGGATTATCATCCGTTACAATAACAATGTCCGCTTTATCCGCCGCAATTTTTCCCATCAAAGGTCTTTTTCCTTGATCACGATCTCCTCCACAACCAAAAACAACGATCAAGCGCCCTTGCGTAAAGGGACGAACAGAAAGCAAAACCTGCTCCAAAGCTTCTGGTTTATGGGCATAATCAATGTAAACAAGCGCATTATTTTCTGTCTTTCCCACAAACTCTAACCGCCCAGGTGCCCCCTGCAAAGTTTCAAGCGCAGAAAAAACCTTACGAGGTGAAACGCCCGTTGCAATTGCTAACCCCGCTGCCATAAGCGCATTGGCGACCTGAAAATCTCCAGCTAAAGGCAAATCAAATGTATAAATATTGTTTTCCACACGACACTCAATACACTGTTTTGAGCGTTGATGTTCGACACGATTAATCGTGATAAATTGCCCCTTACGACCAATTGTCAAGACACGGCGGCGCGCTTGTGTAACAACATCAATAACCTTTTGTGAATAAACATCATCAGCAAAAATCAAAGCAGGAGCAGATACAGGCAAAAGTGTATCAAACAACCTCATTTTAGCCCGCAAATAATCCTCTACCCCCGTGTGATAATCCATGTGATCTCGCCCTAAATTGGTAAAGGCACCAGCCGTTAAACGGACTCCATCAAGTCGTCCTTGGTCAAGCCCATGCGAAGAAGCTTCAAGAGCTGCATGAGTCACACCTTCATGAGAAATTTCATAAAGAAGACGGTGCAATACGACCGGATCAGGTGTTGTGAGAGAACCATAAACATTCCGTTTAGGAGAAACAACACCAACAGTTCCTATACTCGCAGCACAAAATCCAGCATAAGTCCAAATTTGCCGAAGAAAAGAGACAACAGATGTTTTACCACTTGTACCAGTCACAGCAACGACCGTTTCAGGCTGAGAACCGTAAAAACGTGCAGCTGCCAACGCTAAACTATGACGAACATTAGAAACACGTAAAATGGGAACAGATAAATCCTCAAGAACAGCATGATAATCTGTAACGATTGCTCGTGCGCCACGCTTTATCGCATCATCTATATAGTGTCTTCCATCACTTTTTTTTCCTTGAACAGCGACAAAAACATAGCCTGGCAAAACTTGCCGAGAATCCACACTGATTCCTGTTATTTCTATTGAAGAAAGACTTTCATCTTCAACACATTCTGTAAAAACTGTTCCCAACAACATGATAACGCACCTTTATATTCATTTTACCGTTGTTTAACGAAACTTGAATTGCTCTTTTTACTTAAAAGAGGCTCATATTCTTTTTTAAAATCGGGTTTTACACCAAGAAAACTAGCTGTGCGACGAACAATATTAGCAAGCATTGGTCCAGCATTCATTCCCGCTGTTGCTGAACGCTGTCCCTCCTCTGGCTTTGGTTCATCGATAATTGTTAAAACAACATAAGCAGGATCTTCAATAGGAAAAGCAGCAAGAAAACTATTGAAATTTTTTGTTTTAGAATATTTTCCATTTTCAACTTTTTCAGCTGTTCCTGTCTTACCACCTACACGATAGCCTTCTACTTTTGCATTACGTCCAGAACCAATATCACTATTTAATTGATAAAGGTAACGCATATTTTGACTTGTTTTAGCCTGCAAAACCCGTTTTGCATGGTGCAGAGTTTGTTCTTTTGTCCGTTTTAAAAATGTCGGAGCAATTAACCAACCACCATTCATTAAAGCAGCAGCCCCGACAGCTGTTTGCAAGGGGGTTGTTGCCATACCATGCCCAAAAGAAATCGTCATAGAATGTATATCCTTCCAATGATGTGGCACAATAGGGTGGGCAACTTCAGGCAACTCTGTTGTGAGACGATCCAGTAATCCAAGTTTTTGTAAAAAACCACGATGTTTATCAATCCCTATCGCCAATGCCTCTTTAGCAGAACCAATATTAGAAGAATAAATAAAAACCTCCCATAACGTTAAGGGTCGATTTTTTCCATGAAAATCATGAATAGTATACCCACTACTTGCTTTTATTGGCTTTGAAGCATCAATAATACTGTTTAAATAAAAAATATTGGAATCAAGTGCCATGGCGGTCGTAAAACTTTTAATAATCGATCCCATTTCAAAAGCTCCTGCCGTCATCCGATTGAGACGATCACTTTTTAAAGCTTCAATAGGATTTCCAGGATCAAAATCTGGTAGTGATGCCAAAGCCAAAACTTCCCCCGTATGTATATTTAAAATAACAGCTCCTGCAGCAATTGCCTTATAACGCTTCATAGCCTGAATAAGTTCATCATGAACAATTGCCTGAACACGCACATCAATCGAAAGCTGAACTTGTTTTAATGATTCTTCCATGGCAAGACCAGCAGCACGCAGAGCACTCAAACCCGCATCATCAATATATTTTTCCATACCTGCAATGCCTTGATTATCAACATTCACCATGCCGAGAATATGGGAAGTTACAGGTCCATCAGGATAAAAGCGACGAATTTCAGTCCGAAAACCAATTCCTGGTATACCAAGAGCCATAATTTGTGTCTTCTGCATTGGTGTTAACCCACGCTGTATCCAAGAAAAACCAGTTTTTCTTTTTAAGCGCTTATAGGTTTCCTGCCAATTAAGATCAGGCAAAACTGTTGAGAGCAATTCAATTGTTTCATCCACATCAATAATACGTCGTGGCTCAGCAAAAAGTGAATAAGTTTTAATATCTGTTGCCAATAAACGACCATTACGATCAACGATATCAGGCCGTGCCATCAATTGAAGAACTCCAGGCCCTTTTGCTTCTTCAATCTGTCCACCTTCCAACCCATAAGAAATAAGGCAAGCCCCCATGATGCCATATAAAATTAAAAAGCAGAACAACGAAAAAAGCAAACGTGGACGACTAGAATAGGGACGACGAACAGAAACATTATGATTATTCAACGAATTCTTTAAGCGCTTTTTCTTCTGTGAGAATAAAAAAGTCGATTTCATTACTGCGCGCCTTTTTGGACAACACTATTGATCTGAGAAGCCCGATTATTTGTCAAAATATCTTGATTATCTTCCAAGATATTTTGTTTAATCACTTCTTCAATTTGATCATGTACCCGTACCGGAATGTCTTTAAACTCCACGATTTGACGCGGCTGTATAACCTCTAACCCAAGTTCTTTCTGATAACGTTTCGCAAGTTTTTGCATGCGTGAAGGCCTTATCATCACAGCCCACTCAGCATGAAGCAAACTTACCGTATTTTTTGCTGCAGCAATTTCATGCTCAAGATGAAGAACTTCGTTCATTCGCTTTTGAACATCATATTTTACCTTATAAGTAAGTCCTGCCATACAAATCATAATCAACACTAAAATCATATCAAATGTACGAAAAACTGTCATTTTTTGCTGCCTTCAAAACTGGCAATCTCTGCTAAACCAAATAATTTCATATCTGCTGCAAGAGCCTCTGCTTCAGTCCGTACACCAATACGCAACCTCGCAGAACGTGAACGAGGATTTTTCTGTAACTCCTCTTTAGTTGCCGTGATCCCACCTCGAAACAAAGGAAAAAATGTTGCTGGAGCAGCCTTTATTTCTGGCAGATAGCGTGATCTCATACATTCTCCAGAACGAGCCGAAAAAAATCTTTTGACCATACGATCTTCAAGAGAATGAAAACTGACAACCCCCAAACGGCCTCCAGCTTTTAAAACGCGTTCAGCAGCAAATAAACCACATGCCAATTCACCAATTTCATCATTAACATAGATACGAAGAGCCTGAAATACACGTGTTGCCGGATGAATACGATCTCCCGGCTTACGTCCTATCAACGTTTCGATAGCATACGCCAAATCACCTGTACGCAAAAAAGGCTGCACAACACGACGCTTTTCAATCATCCGTGCAATTCGCCCCGCATAACGCTCTTCCCCTAATATCTTAAAAATACGTGCCAAATCCCTTGCTTTTAAATGATTGACAACATCGCTGGCTGTAAAACCAGTCTGAGCCATTCGCATATCCAATGGACCATCTTTTTGAAAAGAAAAACCTCTTTCTGCTTCATCAAGCTGCATTGAAGAGACACCAATATCCAAAATAACTGCATCCACCTTCTCTTCAACGACACGATCGAGCTGTGAAAACGCCATATGGACCAAACGAAGGCGTGGAAAAAATTCATCAACAAGCGATTGTCCCGCGCTGATAGCATGAGGATCACGATCAAGAGCAATCACCTGTGCTCCTGCCTTTAATAAAGCGCGCGTATACCCACCAGCACCAAAGGTACCATCAATTACTTTTGCTCCAACCAATGGCATAAGCCCAGCCAAAACTGGCTGTAACAACACTGGAATATGGCGTTCAGCTCTTTGATCCTGCTTTATCAAAATAATCCGTCTTGAAGTTATGCTGTCTTAAATCAACAGCTCTCTCATGGCAACTGATCTTAGAATAACCTGACCTTCAACTTTCACATTAATCACAATGAACGAAAAAACTAAAGTTATCCCAAAACAGATCCTAACGCATTATACTTAAAGAAATGTTATAATTTTTTTAAACACCCTTTGCTCAAGTGTCCATTTCAAACACATAGACTCCATAAAAGACCATATATAATTGATCTTATAAAATATCGCCTATCATCATGAAATATCAGTCGGCCTATAAGCCGGGTTCTGTAGAGTAAAGCTTACACTTTACATGGCAACCATTCATCTGGGACGGATGTTACCATCCGCCTCGTGCAACCTACCCGAATGACTCGCCCGGAAATCGGCTGCAAATTAAATTTTGCACGTCATTTCTATTTGGTCTTGCTCCCGGTGGGGTTTACCTTGCCACATTCATTACTGAATGCGCGGTGGGCTCTTACTCCACCCTTTCACCCTTACCTATAAAAATAGGCGGTTTACTTTCTGTGGCACTTTCCCTAGGGTCACCCCTGCCGGGTGTTACCCGGCACCGTCTTTCCATGGAGCCCGGACTTTCCTCACCTGCCGTATTTCAGTATCAGACAAGCGCGGCTGCCCAGCCGACTGACATACTGATTTATAAAACATTTTCTGCTCCGTGAAAATAGCATCTTAAAATATTTTATGACAAACCTCTCTCAACAGATGTTTTTATTTTAATGAAGCCAGATAAGTCTTTACTTTTGCGCAATATTTCGCTGAAATGGAATTCATTTTTTTTGCAGCATGACCTGCGTTATATTTAAGGATTGTACCACACGTACTTCCACCACTGAGTTTATAGGCCCTTGCCAAATAACGCATACCATATTCAAGATTGGTCGCAGGATCGTACAAATCCTGTACAGAACCACTAAAGCCCAACCCTCGTGCCGTAGAGGGTTTAATTTGCATCAAACCTATTTCGCCAGCAGCCCCCTTTATACCTGCCTTATAATTACTTTCAACTTTTACAACAGCATGTGCTAAATTAACGGGAACATTATATTTATTCGCAAGTTTCTGAATAAGAAACTCATAAGGACGAGCAGAAATCTTAGAAGCAACAATCACTGAGGTTTCTCCTGATTCCGCAACATTTAAGACACTATGAGTCCAACTTATATCAAATACAAAAAATACAGCACATGCTGTATTTAACAAGATTTTCAAAAATTGCATTTTCTTTCTCTTCACTCAAACATTCTCAAATTCTAGCCGCAAGTAATTTGCAAATGTATTATACAAAAAAGAAAGCAAAAGAACGTCTTTAAAAAGGAAATAGTAAGACAATTTCAAGCTAAAATTATGAAATAAAAGAATATATCTTTATGCACAAGTCTCAGATTTCTCTATATCATAAAATAAAAAAATAAAAAGACTATAATTAATCTTATAGCGTATCAAATAAAATGATATAATCTATAACTTGCGGCTATCTCTGTTGTATCAATCAATTTTTATATTAAAAAAATAGCATCTGAACTAGATGTAATATTTTTTACATAAGATTATTAATTTTTTTATTGAGATCAATCCCTCAAAGAAAGAGAGACAAGAGCATCTTTTTACCGAAGATGCTCGATATCAAAAAAGGTTCACAAAAAATATAAATCGTTATCAACGCTTCTCTCTGATTAATAAACACCCACTGCACTCTTTATGTCCGATAAAACCTCAAAAAATCACAAAACAAATCCCCCCATCATTGCGCATAAAAAATTCATAAATATACTAAAACCATCATACTCTTTACCAATTCAAAATATTGGAACAGACTTTTAGCTCTCAAGATGTCTCAAAGAAGCTTTTTAATTCCTTTTTATAAAGAGTTTTTATCCACACAAGCCTCTACTTGTGGTATACAAGAAACTGATTTTAATTTTTTCACCATGGATAAATTTAAAATGAGAGGATTTTACAATTCTTAAGATTCTCATTCAATATAAAATGATAAATTATCATTATAAAACAATATACTAAAAAAGTTATATCCGTTTTTATCCCTACAACAAAGCTTAACAATTACTTGTGTCTATTTTTTTTGAAAAATGTTAGAAAACTCAATACTCCCAAAGCCTTTTTAAATAAAAATAGACCTCTCATCTTCATTCAAATATTTTTTCTTTGTCACAGACTATCATCTTATCAGTCTTGCACCTCATTTTCAGAAATCATACAAGTGGATAAATATCCTAAAATCTGTAGAACAAAAAAAGCTTAAATCCTTTAAAAAATTTTATTTTCTCATATCAAATAAAAAAATAACCGGCATATAAAATGCAGTTAACGTGTTTTATTATAGTCAATACTGCTTTTGTCATTGTAGCGATTGATAATGCAATTAACTTGGACCAATACCCTTGATAGACTTTCTATCACTCCTGTAATGATTGCAACATTACCCTTATACTCCAATTGCTTACCTTTTGAGAGATAAATTTTGTTAATACCTTACAAATTGATCATCTCCTCGCACTTTTCAAAATTTCAAGAGAAGCTCTTTCTCCTTAAAATAAACCCCAAAAGCGCGATTAAAAAAATAGCTAAAAATAAGCATTAGCAACGGAAGGACGAGAAATCGCTTTCGAGAGAGCCATAGCAACAGTTTCACCAGATTTTTGAGCCTGCTCACGACTCTGACCACTTTTAGAAGCAAGCGCAATTACATCACGACGCAGCTGCGCAATAAACAACTCTTGCTGTTGAGGGGTCATTTTAGAAAGATGCTTGATAATATCTGGAAAAGATACGGATAATCTCTCTAATAACTCCTCCTCTGTTACATCAAGCTGCTGAGAAGAAAAAGAAGAGCGACCGGGAAAAAACTGATAAACAACACCACTTCGAGAAGCAAAAAAGACAGCGCCAAAAATAAAAAATACGAATAAAATAAAAATAATACGATGCGAAAAAGATCCCATTATCTCTTACCTAAAGACCACAGAATACAAACATAGATTCCTTTTATGATTCCCCTTATAGCATTCAACAATGCCTCAATAAAGAAAAATCAAATTATTAAAAATGAATACGCTAACACTATCCGCCCAATAAGACTCGCCCCTCTATGTATTTAGGTACTATAGGCGAAACAATAACAAATTTTACACCTCCCCCCTAATAACACCTTACATTTCCTAAAATAATTACAAAAAGCCTGACTGAGGAAATCCTCAGTCAGGCCAGACAATCTAGGGGATCCACGCGGGGGGGGGGGAGGAGGTTCCCCGATTGTCCTCTTACATCAACCACTAAGATAGCCGATGCAATATTCTTGCTATGGAATAAAATTCTTTAAACAACAAGAAATTCTTATCATCTTCTACGCAAAAAAACATAAAAGAATTATAAATTATTTAAAAATGTTTAAATTTAGGCAAAAAAAGTTCAAAATGACCCAATTTGAAGCAATTTTATTTCAAGAAGCATCAATTAGAATCTACGATCATTATAACTTTTAAATAGTTTCTTTCATAACTCTGATGATCATATTAAAAAACAGTAATTTCTACGTATCCACCCTATAAAAATCAAACTACGTAAAAGTAGAATCACTTTTCCAACAGCAATCACCACAAAAAGAAAAACGTAGATTTTTAAAATCTTACACAAATAACCGTAAAAAATGGAAAACATCTTCTTGCAAGAAAGCTATGAATTATTTAAATAAAACAATAAATTAGAGAAAATAAAATCTTATCTATCTTTATAAAAAATTTCTGTAAATGATCATTAAAATATTGTTACATCCCTCATGTAACAATCAATGAGGAACTTAAACAGCTTAATCTTATGAAAAAATGAGAGCTCTGAAGGTATTTGTTTCGAATCACGCCCCATCGTCATTCCAAATAACGATAAACCATTTTACAATAACCAACAGTCTCTAACGCATTTTAACATAACAAACCGAAATCAATACAGACATTTTCTCTTAATCTCTATCATTTAAATGATCCCGTAAAATAATACACACAGTAGTTTCTATGCTCAAAAATTTTTATATTCTGTTCTTCTAACGTAAACAATTCATTGATTTACAATCATAACTCATCATTTTACAATTTACATGAGAGATCTCAAGAACGTAAGGTTCCCTTATTTTAAATCTTCGTCTATTGAATTAATGAATAGCCATACTACCGCACATCACAAACAAGAAGAAGCATATGGATAAAAAACATAAAACGATGATGCCGGCTTACAACTTTTACTTAAACTAAAGACGATGGTGCCCTATCAATTTTACGCTATACCAACGGACTGCGTCATAAGATGAGCGGCAAACATAAAAAGAAAGAAAATACTTTTGGCAAAAACAATGGACTTATTTAATAACCTTCATAACTTCTCATGATAAAGAGATACGAAACTTTAGTGTAATATCACACTTTTCTTTCCTACTTTCAGCCACAGACTATCCGTAGATCATCGCCGATCTTATTTTTATGAATATAATGCATTGTCTTACCCTTTTACTTTTTCGTCTTTTTAGAGCATCTTTTTGCACCCCTCACTAAAAGTTCCAACGTACTCCTTATCTAAAAACCTGTTTTAAAGAGATATTTTAAGATCTATTGGGCACCACCATCTTTGACATTTATGAAGGTATGAGCCTTCACTATGATTATATTGTGCGGCATTATATCATATTGCAGCCGCTCCCACATTTAGAAAATGTATGAAAGATGTATTTTCTTTTACAAACGGTATCATTAAGATAAATACCTTCTTTTGTAGCAGACAAACAGACTCTTTCGGATTCTGAAACAGGAAATTTGAAATGAAACAACATTCCTGTATTTAAACCTCTTATTGAGTCTAAAAAAATCAATGATCTTTTAAAATCAATATATTGGCTAATAACATAAATATGATATCAAGAACACCTTAAATAATGATCCTCATAGGCTTAACTCTATAGAAGGTGCTTCATTATACAGCCTACACGCCGCTATAAAACACCAATACTCCCATATAAAAACATAATACAAATGTAAAAAACAATAGCTTATCAATGATTGAATAAAGTTTTATCTCTACGCTATTCTTGAGAAAAATCAGAGTATAAAGTACGTTAACAAACGCGATTTATGCAAAATCTACTTGTTTATCTTTGATATCGTCAACCAATAAACGCGGATCACGAGCAAGCCAAAGCGTAGCACTCCCCTCCTCACTGTTTTCATTTTGTATAGGAGTAAGACAAACCGTTTGTTCTAGAACAAGTCCCGCATTTTTAAGCCATTGTTCTATTTGTAAAGCCGAAAATCCAAAACGCATATGCACTTGATCAGAATATGAAGACTCAATTTCATGATAACCAAAATCCACAATCAATAAACGGCCATGAGGACGCAAAACACTTGATATCTCATGAAGGAATATTTCAGGATTTTCAAGAAAATGTAAAACCCAATGAAGAATAACTAAATCAAAAGTTGTATCTCCAACAGACAAGTGAAAAACATTGCTATCAAGCACAACTTGAACCGCATGCGTATAAAGATTAGAAAACAATTTTAAGATAGAGTCTCCACCTCTTCCAATATTCAACATCGTCTGAAATGGTTTATCGCCAATGATTTCAAGTAACGAGTTTTCTACACCATGATCTGCCATATAGGATGACCGTAATACATCCCGTTGCAACGCATTTTGTAAGAAATGCTTCTTCCTCGTTTTTTGACGCTGCTTTTTAACATCCTTCAAACGTTCTAAATCATGCGCTAACAACACATCATCCTTTGGCAAAGCCGAAAGAATACCTATCACAATGTCTTTACCCCAAAAATCATGACAAAGCTTAAAATAAAGGCTATCCCCCTTCTGATAACGCTCAATCAATCGTGCTTCGTACAATAAACGTAAATATCGTGATATACACGCTTGCGACTGATCAAGAATAAAAATAAAATCAGGAATTGTTAAATCTTCATGATGTAAGAGCCTAAGAACACGTAAATGGCTTACTTCTGCGACCGCTTTCAGCAGCACAATCATTGCATCTAAACTTGCACTTTTTTTCATAATTATCCCCTAAACATTCCTATAAACATTTGTTTATAGGAAAAAAAGTCAAGCATACAACGCATATTCTCATCTATTTTGTTCTCTCTATTTTATCATACTATGAAAAAAATAGGCTAATGTAAAAAACGAACAGATCTTATCTCCCTGCTTCTCGTTATAATGAGAATACATTGATTTATAATAATAATTCATTTTTAACTTGAATAAAAAACCGGAATACCGTAGATTTTTCTCATTTCAAATCTATTCATGATAAATCAATCCAAATCATTCTCTTACAGCTCATAAACGGAGGGGACAGATGGATAAAAATACCTTTTATGCCCACCTAAAAACAAGAACTGCATACTATTGAGAAAAAATAACATGATAATGCCAGCTTGCATTTTTATTAAGTAAAGATGATAATGCTCAATGACCAAGGCATTTGTAGAAGTAATACTATACGCTCCATCCCCTCCTTTTCATTGCAGTTTTACAAAAAATAACCGGTTATATATCATGAGTAAAATAACCCTATTTAGGTCATAATTTCATAAAGTGTCTCTTACTCTTTTCAATGAATAAAAACTCCCACAGAGTACACACACACTTTATTTATGAAATAACAAACGCAATAAAATACACTATTATTCTAACAAAGTTGCGATAAGATAAAAAATTCTAGCGTGTAAGAGGTTTATAATTTGCATGCTTAGGATTAAGAGATTCCGCCCCAAGACGACGAACTTTATCAGCCTCATATTCAGCAAAATTACCTTCAAACCATTCTACATGACCATCACCTTCAAAGGCTAAAATATGTGTTGCCAATCGATCAAGAAACATACGATCATGCGATATGATAACTGCACAACCAGCGAAATTTTCCAATGCATCTTCCAATGCACCCAATGTTTCAGTATCAAGATCATTTGTCGGTTCATCAAGAAGAAGCACATTCCCCCCCTCTTTTAGAAGTTTCGCCAAATGTACGCGATTGCGCTGCCCTCCTGATAAATTTGCCACCTTCTGCTGCTGATCTGCCCCCTTGAAATTAAAAGCCCCGCAATAAGCGCGGCTATTCATCTCATATTTGCCTAATTTAATAATGTCATTTCCACCAGAAATTTCCTCCCAAACAGTTTTATCCCCCACCAAGGAATCGCGACTCTGATCCACATAACTCATGTGAACTGTTTCACCGATACGTATCTGACCTGAATCGGGCTTTTCCTGTCCCGTCAACATTTTAAACAAGGTCGACTTTCCCATACCATTGGCCCCAATAACGCCGACAATGCCACCAGCAGGAAGTTTAAAAGAAAGAGAATCAATCAATACACGTTCACCATAAGCTTTAGAGAGATTATCAACCTCAATAACAACTTGTCCTAACCTTTCTCCAATAGGAATAATGATTTGCGCCTCTCCAGGACGGCGCTCACGTGCTGCTTGAACCAACTCATCATAAGCCTTAATCCGAGCTTTTGACTTTGCTTGTCGCCCTTTTGGACTAGAAGCGATCCATTCTTGCTCACGTGATAAAGCACGTTGACGCGCTGCCTCTTCACGGCCTTCCTGAGCCAAACGCTTGGCTTTAGCCCCCAAATAAGCAGAATAGTTCCCCTCATAAGGAATACCTCTACCGCGATCTAATTCTAAAATCCAACCCGTTACATTGTCGAGAAAATAACGATCATGGGTTATCAAAAGCACAGCCCCAGGATATTCACGTAGATGCCTCTCAAGCCAAGCCGTCGTTTCAGCATCTAAATGGTTTGTCGGTTCATCCAAAAGTAATAAATCAGGTTTTGACAAAAGCAATTTACAAAGTGCAACACGCCGCTTCTCACCACCCGAAAGTTTTGTTACATCCCCATCGGCTGGCGGACAGCCAAGAGCAGCCATAGCCATTTCCACTTGACTTTCTAAATCCCAAAGATTCTGACTGTCAATAATGTCCTGAAGCTGTGCGCTTTCATCAGCCGTTTCCTCGCTATAATTCATCATCAATTCGTTATAACGCTCAAGAATTTCCTGTTTATCTGCAACACCTTCCATCACATTACCACGCACATCTTTGCTCGCATCAAGCAAAGGTTCTTGTGGTAGATAACCACAGCGTGCTCCTTCAGAAATCCATGCTTCTCCCGTATATTCCTTATCTAGCCCAGCCATAATACGTAAAATAGTTGACTTCCCTGCACCATTCGGCCCTAAAATACCGATCTTCGCATCTGGATAAAAAGACAAATGAATATTTTCTAGAACTTTTTTATTGCCGTAAGACTTGTTAAGCCCAGCCATATGATAGATAAATTGACGTGCCATAAATTTCTCTTTATATTATGCGATATTAAAGATTAGGATTTTGAAAAAACTGCTTTTGCTTTTTGAAACTGTACAGTAAATAGCACTTACGTCGTATCAAAAGCTTTCGCTTTATATTGGTACATTTTTTCTAATCTCACAAGCCCCAGTATGGTCCTGAATGCAAAAAAACATCCCCCTAAAGAGCAAAAAGCAAATCTTTTTAGCTGTACCTGAAACCTGTTATCAAACATTGCCTCTCTTTTCCATACCAGATATAACATTGTATTTTTATCGTATTAAACCGACTTATCAATGTAATATGATACCACAAAGAAAAGCAATTCTCTATGCGCCTTCTTTTCTCGCTTTATGGGCTTTATATTACGCAGTAAAAAATCCTTCTCTTTTTTCATCGATTTTTTGCTACGGAAAGCAATGGACTTCACCCCTTGCCTTGATATGGCTTAAATTACGTTTACAAAACGACCGCCGCCTTATGGGATCTGACGTCCCAAGCCCAATGATCATGAAAGCTTTGCATCAACACGTAGCAACAAATGACTACAGCGCACTTCCCATTGGTACGTGGTTACAATTCGTAAAAAACTATAAAACCAATTGTAAAAACTTATCCATCCCCCTCTTTTGGCTTGATAATTATAAAAATAATATCAATATCCAGCACATCATTTCAAAACTTCAAGACGACATATAGCTTTTTAAAAATACGATAAAAGCTCATCTCGTATAGGAATATATTTATGGAAAAAAAAGCCTTAATCGTCATTGATGTTCAAAATGACTTCTTACTAGGTGGAGCACTTGCCGTACCTCAAGGTGATGCTATTTTACCCGCCGTCAATAATCTCATAAATCATTTTGACCACGTTATCTTAACCCAAGACTGGCATCCCAAAAACCATTGCAGCTTTGCTTCCTGTTATCCTGAAAAAAAGCCCTATGATACAGTCATTCTTGACTATGGTCCTCAAATACTTTGGCCTGATCATTGCATACGAGGAACACAAGGAGCAGAATTCCATCCATCTCTTAGAGCAGAAAAGGCACAACTTATCCTTAGAAAAGGCTATAATCAAAAAATGGATAGCTATTCTGCTTTTCTTGAAAATGATCAAAAAACACCAACAGGTTTACAAGTTTATCTCAAAGAACATGGTTTTACTAAGCTCATTATGTGTGGCTTAGCAACTGATTTTTGCGTCGGATTTTCTGCTCTTCACGCTATACAATGCGGTTTTAAAGTCAGTGTTTCATTAAATGCCTGTGCTGGTATTGATGTAAACGGATCACTAAACACTATGCTTAAAACAATGAACGAAGCCGGTATAGAACTTTTAATGGTCTCTTAAAATATCCTTCTCTAATCTACCATTATAATACACTGATTTATAAAGGATAAATCATTTTGCACATATTTAAGTAAGAGTCCAGAATATCGTAAATTCTCTCATTTCAAACCTGTTTGAAAAACATTCTTTTACACGTTACAAAGAGAATCAATGTATGAATAAATCATTCAAAAAAACAGTAAGAATGCTTCTTATGACCCATTAAATGCAAGGGCTTGTCATAATATTGAAAGCTGGTAAAAAGTATAACATCAGCTTTCTGTCTTATATTTAGGTCAAAAAGTATCCTAGAGATTGTACATTATTGGCTTCATGGGTAGTATCATGCAATGAACTCAACTTTAAAAAAACGCAAATAAGCAATAAAATAGTATTTTATTTTGCATAAAAGACCTCTTTCTATTCAAAGATATGCGATAAACAAAAGTGTGAAAAAGGAAGAAATCTCCATTACTTAGATACAACATGTTTATCTAATTGACGATGCTTAAAACGAATCGAAGAATATAATGCCATTCCAATAATACAGACTCCCACAAGTCCTGTTAAAACTTCAGGAACCGATATAATCGTTTGCAGATACATAATCACTGCAAGAACTAGAATTGCATAAAAAGCACCATGCTCTAAATAACGATAATGCAATAATGTTCCTGATTCAACCAACATAATTGTCATAGAACGAACGTAAAATGCTCCGATACCAAGACCTATCGCAATAATAAAAAGGTTGTGTGAAAAGGCAAAAGCACCAACCACGCCATCGAAAGAAAAACTAGCATCAAGAACTTCTAAATAAAGAAACGCCCCTACTCCCCCGTGAGCTACTGTTGTTAAAGTCTTTTGAGGAGTATCCAAGAGATGACCGACAACTTCAACACCGATAAAGGTCAAAAGTCCATAAAGTGCTGCTAATAAAAAAGTTATTTTATTTTCTGCGTCAATCTGAGCTGAAACAAATAAGATCAAAATCAAAACAATTGCAATATCAATTCCAACAAGCGCCCCAAACTTTTGAGCAGGTCTCTCTATAACATTAAGCCAATGTACTTCTTTTTCAGAATCAAAAAAATATTTTAAGCCAACCATCATAAGGAAAGTTCCTCCAAAAGCAGCAATCCCCATATGCGCATCGGTTAAAACTTCAGCATATCGATGTGGTTCCCATATCGCTAATTTGACTGCCGCAATTGGATTAATCCCAACAGCAACGACAACCACCAATAATGGAAAAACAATTCTCATCCCAAATACAGCTATCAAAATGCCCCATATAAGAAAACGACGACGCCACAATGGACTCATTCTACTAAGAACACGCGCATTGATAATAGAATTATCAAAAGATAAAGAAATTTCCAAAATTCCTAAAACAAAGCAAATAAAAAAATATTTAAGAAAACCAGTAATACTTTCCGTTTCAAACCAACCAATAACCCCTCCTAAAAAGACACCAATAATCGTGAAAAAAAAAGCAACCCCAAAATAGCGTAATAGGGACATGATCATTCCTCAAAGTTTATTTTCTACTTCATCTAAGCACACCCAGTACCAATCCAAAGTTTGCATCTCTTTAAAGTTGCATCTATTAATGCAGAGGTGTATAGAATATATATGGTAAAGTTACATGAAAATTCTCTCAAAAAAAGCAAGAGACAAATGTAGCAACAAGGAATTTTGTTTTGAAGTGAATATCAATTGTCAATACAATAAGTGCAAGATTGCTTTCTATCTACACAAATAAAAAAAATAACAAGAAATTAAAGCTATAATATTGACATTATATCATAGAATATTAATACATAGTGTGCTTTTATTATTTAATGATTTATACCATGATGATTTACCGAGGGAGATAATTCGTGGCACGTCCTGAAACTGAATCAAAAACCATATTTGGAAAACGTTTACGTTATGTACGTCTTGCTTTAGGCGATCCATCACGTGAAACCTTAGCTAAAAGTTTTAGCATGACAAAAAATTCCATTGCTTTTTATGAGCGTGGAGAGAGAGAACCCAATCTTAGTGTCTTACAAACATACCGCACGTTATATGGTGTCAATATTAATTGGCTTTTAACTGGGCAAGGAAAAATGTTTGACACCGAATATACAAAAGGTGATTTTGACTGGAATTATTTTATTAAAAAAATCGAGGGACTGGAAGAAACACTTGCCGATAGTGATCGTAACGAAAAACTAAATCAAGAAAAAATCGACAGTTCTTATGAAAAATTGCAGCAATATTTGTCAAGACAAGGTTTATCAAATGGTTTTAACCCTAAAACTACAACCTCTCTTATCGATATGAAAGCTAAAATGGCCAATTCTTATACCCTTAGCTTATTCATTGATTTACTCATTCGAAGCGTATCCCAAAAAGAGGTTATAGCTAATCAATAAACGTCTATTTCAAAAGAAAAAGCAAGAAATGATTAAACACCAGTATGGAAAAAAGTATTTTTTACTTTATCCATGCTGGTGAAGTTTTATATAATTTATAAACTTTATTTCTGTAACGACAGAAAAATATTTGCGTTGTAAATGAAAGTATAGTGTCTTTAAATTAAAAAAAATAATTTTATAGTATAAAATTCTCATTCATATCTTATTGACAATAAATTTTTTCTTGTTAAAAGAATAATAGCTCTCATAGAAATTATTTTTAAGGTCAGAAAATTTAAGGGGAATATATTGACGACTTCCTAGAGAGACATACATTAATGTTTACAAGCGGATTAGTTAAATATTTATCCTGAAAATTATCAGCTATTTTATGAGGTGGGAAGCATGTATTTTGAGGTGTTTCAAGGAGTTCACAATCAATGGTACTGGCGTTTAATCTCAGGAGATGCACAAAAAATTGCTTTTTCTAGTAAAGGTTATCCAACAAAACAAGATATCCTAATTAATATTGAGCAAATAAAAGAAATTACACATAAGGCTCTTATTAGAGAACTACAGTCCTAACATTCTTTACCATTAAAACAAGCGTTTATTTTGTATAATGGTATGGTAGTTACTTTTGTGACAAATGAAAAGTGATTGATTTGCCCTCAATGAGAGGAAGTTTTTGTATTATTTCTGACACTCACAAAGAACATTCATATTCTTACAGATTATATGTTTATTTTCAATCATACTCAAATCTCTATAGCCTTTATCAAAAAGAAAATCTCTTAAGTTTTGTATTTTTCATAAAAAATAAACGCACATGAAGAGAAGATAAATCATCAATGAGAAATATATTTACTCTACAAGATATTAATATCTTTTACGTTCATATTCCTCTTCTGTATCTGATAATCATAACTGACTTACCCATTTCATCTTCATAAAAAGCAAATATCTCTTTCTTTCTATTATCATGCAATTTTTTATACCTATTAGCTGAAACTATCGTAGCATTTATACCTTACATCTAAAAAGAATGTGCAAAACTGTTTCCAGCAATAATATAAAATTGCTGGATTGTATAGACGCGCTTTTTAATAACTAGCCTACCTATAAACTGGTTTATCATCATAAACTCTTATTTTATGATTAACGACGCTCTGTCTTATAAACTTAAATGTTGTCATAAAATCAGAGTAAACTTGAATATTCTCTTCCAATACAATCTCTCCATCAGCACCATAATTGGCTTCATTAAAGTTTATCTCTCTCGTCATTCCAATCTTCCTAACACATTTCCAAACCATTTAATGCAAAATATGAATACAATCACTCTTTATCATCTTCAGATTTCAGCATTTTTTTATATTTCTTTTCATTTTTTTCATATTGCTTAATTTGTTTTTTCAGTTTTTCAATTGCTTGGTCGCGTCTTTTAATCACCATACTTTGCTCTCTAATAGCCCTATCTCGTTCTTCAGTCATCTTCATAGTATCTCTTAAAAACTCATGCTTTATTCTTCTAGATTCCTCTTTTAAAATTTTCACTTGACTGCGATAATATAAAGAAAATCGAAATATAACCCCGCTGCACAACAAAACAACAATCATTGCTCCCAATAAAATTTCGTTTACACTCATTTGGATCTCCCTTAATTGTCGCTCAAGTGATGATCTTGACCAATTTGTTTCATCCTCAATCAAAAAAAGAATGCAATAAATTGCATGTTCCAAGTGTGAACAATCACTCTCGGCGTTCTTATTTTCTCCATTAAAGCATTGATAAATGACGCAAACAAATCTCTGAAAGCGGCTAAATCTACACTCACACCAATTATTTGCGACACATTTATTGACACAAAATACAAAAAATAAGGAACGTCAAATAAAACTAACGACGCAATCCAATCATACAAGCCTTGCCCAAATCGTTCCTATCTTCCTTTTTACGCCATGTGGAATGCGGCTATATATGAAAGTTTTTCATTATTACAAAAATCTTCAGTGTCACAAAGCACAGCATTTCTGTAAAATTTTGCCTTCCCACAAATCTTTACATCACCACAAACTAAAGCATCATTATAAACTCGAGCCTTTCTAAAATCACGAGTATCACCACAAAATTCAATACATTGAGCATTCAAAACTTGATCAAAAAAGACCGCATTAGCATAAACATATGCATCTCCACTCATATTCAAATAACGATAAAGTTCTTATTTTTCATAAACATGCGAACTCTTACGAACCACTAAACAACCATATGTTAATGCATTGTTATCAATAACAACATCATTATAAACACAGACTTCATTATAAACCGCAGCATCATAAAAACACATTCATCCCCATAAGGGCATTGATCGAATGTACAATTCTACCAAACAACCACCTTTGTGGATCAGATTACCTTCCTGTTTAATAAAATATCCAAGATCACTTTTTTGATATTTCCCATTTTTTTACGCATATATACGATATACCATCTGATAGTGATCTAATTTATTACAATAAAGAAGAAATCAGTATTCTTTGCTATGCAATTTACATTTTTTCTACAGCCATTATCCTATCTCTTAAGGCTCTAAAGCTTCGTTATATTCACACACTACCTCAACGCAGAGTTTTTTTTACAAATTCTGATGTTGGGGTATATCTTGATTTATAATGCTGCTACGTATACTATCATAGTGAAATCTCATAAACATACGAGTGTGTATCGCCCTTTCTGGTATACACATTTACTTTTTCACAACCGTGGAACTAAGCAACCATTTTTATTGATTCGAATCTGAAAGTGTATGGGGACATTTTGTTATTAGTTAAAAACAACTCTATATGCTTCCTTAGCGAAGAGCTACACATGGATATTTTCACGCTCCTTGTATCATATATTCTGGATTCGCAACGCAATATTAACGCTATAGCGTAAATATGTAAAGGTCTAAAAATGACAAAGACTGAAAAAGATTGGTTCCAACGCTTAGTTGAATTGATAAAAAGTGACGGACGAACAATGATTGAAATAAGCAGAGCTGCAGGCTGTGGACAAAATTACGTCCAACAAATGATAAATGGAGGCAAGAGACCTTCTGTAGATAAACTCATGGCTATTTTGAATACACTGGGAAATGCTAGTGCCATATATGTAATAACTGGTTTCAATATCTCCGATGAAGACTTAAAACTCATAACTTTGATTTCGTCTGGAGATAAAAAGAAGATTGAAGCCTTAAATGTTCTGTTGAATGAGCAGAATCTGTAGCATTTTCTACTTTATCCAATATCGCTTGCTTTTGAGACGTCGATAAAGACTCCCATTTCACAATAATATCAGATAAAGTTGTTTCAAATTTTTTATCATTCTTCATAGTCATACTCCATGTAGTCACACTATATAACGCTAAAGCGTTCAAAATATATCTCATACCTTAGAAAAAAATATTTGCAATAGGCAGTATGGAAGCAATTGTGTACAAACTTATTTTACAAAATCAGATGAAGTTCTATTAGTCATGTACCATAGTGAAACAGAAAGCATCACACGATCCAGACCTTCTTATGAAAATTGGTATAATCTATCAAAAACGCGAATAATGTTACGCAGATCTTGCGATTCGGACCAATAAAAACTAATGTGAAAATATCCCTGAAGACACTCCTGAACTCTATATAAGAGAACACGAAAAAGCTTTTTTGAAAAAAATACATCACAATTTATTCTACATAGCACCATCTATGTTTTTTTAACAATATTGCAAAGCAAGAATATAACAATGTTATAGGAATAAATTCTTATAAACAGAGCCACACTACCTAAAACTCTGTAACACATTTACAGGTAACCTCTCCTCTAAACGCACCTTGTAAATACTAATATAAGTCTCTATCATAAGCAAAAATGATACTATTAAAAAATAAAACGAATCATCACGCACAATCTTTGTACGTAAATTTTATACAGATTTACAACAAGAGAGAAATTCCCTTATGCAAATGAAGAATTATATTTTCAAAGTATGACTTTGAAGAAGAAGTATACTTTTCCAAAAAAACACCCTCCCTGCCAATAATTTTTCATAAGAGAAAAAACTCATAATAAAGATAAAACTCTCTATACGATCAATACGAGAAAAATGTTAGCAATACAAAAAAGTGCTAGGGTTACCGCAATATTGCCAATTCCTTATCAGAGTAAAATCAAAAAAGACATCTGCTCTTCAATAATAATTCGGATCACATGAAAACTCTATAATTTAAACATTAAGCAAAAAATACACAAAAACAGAAAATGGTATTTTAACAAATTTTCCAATATCATAGAAAACATTTCTTACAGAATAATAAAATGCTTATTACAATAGAATCTGGATGATGCAAAGCGATAGAAACAATCACTCAATTGACTTTTCAAAGAACAATTAATAAAATTCTTTTCAGAAAACACGCCACCGTCACTATGAACAATATTTCTCAAGACATTAAATAGAATTCCTTTCTTGGGAAAAAGAAAATATCAACAAATGTTATCATCGTTGCCCCCATGACACATATGAATGCCCATAGATCACATTCTCTTATACACTAACCTTTCATCACAATGATGCTATTCGAACATCTAAAAGACATTAACATCACTTAGAAAAAAGCAAATTTACACTAAATGTTTTTTGAGCCATTTGTTCTGAACAGGTACAATCTTTAAAATTGGTTTTATTGAGGTCTGTTTATTTGCAGAACAAGTATAAATAAACTTATCCAATGAAGCTTTTAGCCTTCTATTTTATGAAGAACACCATATAGAAAAAGTACAAAACAGTATATGAATTAAGAAAGTAAATAGCGACCCATATCAGTTAATCCAAATGCTAAAAGGTTGCAAATGAGAGAACTTCTTTGATGAGACTAAGAAAACATACCATCATATTAAAGCGACTGAGAGGAAAAACTGCAACAAACAACGACCAAAAGCTTCTAAAACAAACAGGAAAATAAATAAAAAACGAAAAAGGTAGAATCTCAAAACTTTTATATAAACGATCCATTTTTCTATTGTACATTTCCCTATTGGTGGGCCCGGAGGGACTCGAACCCCCAACCAAGCGGTTATGAGCCGCTGGCTCTAACCAATTGAGCTACAGGCCCCACATAGGTTGTTTCTCTCTAAACTAAAATGCCCTATGATACAAGAGCTGACAAAGATTATAACCCATCTTTTTCTCTTTTCTATTGGTTTTTTTTTCAGTGCTCTAATTTCTTTACAAAAACTCTTAAAAATGAGAGAATAATTAACTGACAAATATAAAGGTATAGATATGATAGAAAAGAAAATTCAACCACTGAAGAGTTCTCTGGTTAAAACAGTTATATTAGCATTTACACTCTTAGCCACATCGTTGACTGTACGTGCTTATGCTGAAGAGAATAAAATGAAAAATGCAACGATTACAGTGACAGCAATCGGAGAAAGTCAAGCAGCACCGGATATGGCCATTATTAATCTAGCCGTTGTTACCTATGACAAAACTGCCCAAAAGGCATTAGATTCCAATAATCAATCCATCAATGATATTATAAACGCTTTTAAAAACAATGGCATCCAAGCAAATGATTTGCAAACATCAGGCTTATCCATTTATCAGTCGACCTCTGATAAACACCACGAAAAAAAGAATAATGAAAAACTCTATCATGTTTCAAATTCTTTAACGGTGCGCATTCGTGATCTTACCAATGCTGGTAAAATCTTTGATCAAGCGATGACACTAGGTGTTAATTCAGTTAACGGCATTACTTTTACCAACGCAGATACAAAGCCATTTTATCAAGAAGCACGTAAAAAAGCCATTACTGAAGCCATTGAAAAAGCGCAAACGATAGCGCAAGCAGCCGATTTAAAATTAGGAAAAATTATTGAAATCAATGAAAAGGATGATTACTATCACCCAACACCACGTCTCATGAGTAGAGCAGCAGATGTAAGCTACGCAAATACAAATTTTGCAGGTGGTGAATTAAATTATAACGTGAGCGTCACTGTAGTCTTTGCGATCGATTAAGTCACAAACAAGTTGTATAAAAAATCATATTACTGGCCTTCACGTAGAAGACCAGTAATGTGATAAAGATAATCTTCCTCAGATAATAATTCGTCTTCGTAAATCTCTATTTGTCCGCGTGCAGAAATACGCGCTGTATGTACCGTCTGACAATCCCCTGATACCAATGGATGCCACCAATGAAGATCTTTTCCCTCATAAATTAATCTATAAGCACAACTTTCTGGAAGCCAACGCGCTGTTTTAACTGTCGTAATATCTAGCGATATACAATCTGGTACAATTGATTTACGATGAGCATAATCTCGACACCTGCAGGTTTCCCCATCTAAAAGACGACAAGCAATACTGGTTGCATAAAGGTCACCCGTATCATCGTCCTCAACTTTATGGAGACAACAACAGCCACAGCCATCACAAAGGCTCTCCCACTCAGAAATGGAAATCTCTTCTAATTTTTTTACTTTCCAAAAGGGAAGTTCTCCACTCATAAACTCAGACACACCTTTTTTAATTAAGACGATCTATAAAAAATGAAACGTTTAATTTCTATAATTTTATCTATTTCTGTCTCTTAAAAAGATTCAACTCAATGTATACTTTAAACCATGTTCTTAAAAGCTATCTGAATAAAAAGAGAATATTCAAAAATAGCGCATATAAATGAACATAACCTATTGAAACATCTCTTTGTAAACTTAACGAAGAATAAAATGCGTCACCTAAAATGATAGAAAAATTCCGCAAAGAATATACATTTTTCATCAAAAAGTCCGTATGTTGCAATATAAGTTTATTCCTAACAGATCTCATTTCTTAAAAACGAGCCGCGCTATACGCAAGGTAATGTTTTTATCGTTCATTTCTTGAAAGCCCCCTACTCTCTACTCCATAACCACCCTTTGCCCTATATCTATTCTTTTGAGACAGAGAAGTATAAAGCCCCAAAGCTAAGAGAAACATTAAACATCGAAAACTTTCTAGATTGTTCAAATTCTTCCTATGTTTTTCTCAAGAAAGTATCCAAGTACAACATGAAGCACCTCCCCCCTTCATTAAGAAGAAAGAGGGAGTTATTAAAATGCACACGAATTCTTTTATTTAAGAATCGAGAAAACTGCGCAATTTTCGTGAACGGCTAGGATGTTTCAATTTACGAAGTGCCTTTGCTTCAATTTGACGAATACGCTCTCTTGTAACTGAGAACTGCTGTCCCACTTCTTCCAATGTGTGATCGGTATTCATCCCTATTCCAAAACGCATCCGCAAAACACGTTCTTCTCGTGGTGTTAATGAAGCAAGAACGCGTGTTGTCGTATCTCGCAGATTAGCTTGGATAGCTGCATCAATTGGTAATAAAGCATTCCTATCCTCAATAAAATCACCCAAATGGGAATCATCTTCATCACCAACAGGCGTTTCGAGAGAAATGGGTTCTTTTGCAATTTTAAGAACTTTTCGTACTTTTTCTAACGGCATAGAAAGCTTGCTAGATAATTCTTCTGGTGTTGGTTCTCGTCCAATTTCATGGAGAATCTGACGCGAGGTACGAACAATTTTATTAATTGTTTCAATCATATGAACAGGAATACGAATTGTACGTGCCTGATCAGCAATTGAACGTGTAATAGCTTGACGAATCCACCATGTTGCATAAGTTGAAAATTTGTAGCCGCGCCGATATTCAAACTTATCCACAGCCTTCATCAAACCGATATTGCCCTCTTGAATAAGATCAAGAAACTGCAAACCACGATTGGTGTATTTTTTTGCAATTGAAATGACAAGACGCAAATTAGATTCTACCATTTCTTTTTTTGCAATTGTTGATTCGCGTTCACCTTTCTGCACCTGCATAACAATCCGACGAAATTCACCAATCGAAATAGCCGTTTCTTGCGCAAGACTTTGTATCTCACTTCGCAGTTTTTGGATTTCTTTTGCTTCACGCACCGAAAACTCTTTCCAACCAGGTGTAGGCAAAGCAGCAATATAATTCATCCAATCTGCGTCCAATTCACGCCCTTGGTATTCTTTTAAAAAATCCTCATGGCCAATGCCATAGCTATTGGCAATCCGTTTCAGCTTACCTTCATTATGAATCAATCTCTTATTAATGTCATAAAGCTGTTCAACCAAAGCTTCGATACGATTTTGGTTTAAAGAAAGAGATTTTACTGCTTGAATCAACTCACCCTTTAATTGAATATATTTCTTCTTCTGAGAAGATGTAAGGGCCCCCTCTTTACGCTCTGCCAAACTGCTTTCAACATGCTGATCTTGTAATTTTCGTAATTTTACATAGGTTTGAGCAATAAAATCTAATGTTTCCATAACTTGAGGACAAAGTTCATTTTCCATTGCAGCAAGCGATAAGTTAACATCGTCCTCGTCCTCTTCATCATCGTCTTCAATGTTTCTCTCTCCTGCGCTCTCCCCCATATTACGTATACCAGAAGACATTTTTTCTTCTACGGTCTTATCAACTTCACTTCGCTCAATAACAGGAGCCTGCTTTGCTTCTGGACCAGCATAAGTCGTTTCAAGATCAATAATTTCACGAAGAAGAATACGCTGCTCTTTTAACTCGTCACGCCAGATAATAAGAGCCTGAAAAGTCAAAGGACTCTCACAAAGTCCTGCAATCATTGTCTCACGCCCTGCTTCAATACGCTTAGCAATGGCAATTTCGCCTTCCCGCGAAAGAAGCTCAACAGCTCCCATCTCACGCAAATACATACGCACCGGATCATCCGTACGATCTGTTACTTCGCGTTTATTCGTTGTCGTTGCAATTGCGTGGCTAGAGGCTTCTACTAAATCACCCCCCTCTACCGTAACTTCTTCTTCATAATTTTCAGGCTCGACTTCATCCTCATCATCCACAACATTAACCCCCATCTCAGAGAACATCGCCAAGATATCTTCAATTTGTTCGGATGTAACCTCGTCAGAAGGAAGAACTGCATTGAGTTCATCCATTGTTACGTAACCATTTTTTTTGGCAAGTTTAATCATTTTCTTGATGGCATCACCAGAAAAATCAAGAAGAGGACTATCCAAACTCGCTTGGTTTGTTACTTCTGCATTATCTTTCTGTTTAACCTTTGTTGCCATACCATAACTCCACTCGATCACTTCACAGTTTCCATGTAACCATAGTTTCCATGTGACCAGTTTTTTTGTTCTCACTAAAATCTACCAATAGTTACTCATATATACTTCCTGTTAAGAGATTACCATTGGAAAGAATACATTTTGTATACGCCCTGACATCCAGACAAACTCGACATCCAGACAAAAACGCGGGAAAACTCCAGAAGTTTCCCCGACACCTCTCAGCCCTTCTGAGATAATCTCTGCACCCTATCGTAAGAACCAATTTCCCGCTTTTCCTAAAATTTACCCGCTTTTCCTAAAATTTAATTGTCATCTTTATAAAAATGTCACTCCACATAAACTTCCTCATCTAAAATTTAAGTGACTGATTCGCATTAAAAAAGCGAATCATTTTATCGTATCTTGTGTATTCCCGTCTATTTTTTCATCCAACCAACTTCCAAATCCTTCAATTAACGCTTCTGTTGCCTGCATCTGCTCCAGCTCATTTTTTACCTCACGAAGCAGATCAAAAACCTCACTCTTAGGATTTTCTACAAGTTGCTCTTCAATATCCTGTAACCTCTTATGTAGGTGGTGTTCTTGAAGATGCAAGTAGACAGCTTGTTTTAATATAGCACGCGCATCTTCTATAGGGGCTCCACCAGGAATAATACGCATACCAATATTTTGCACAAGATGTTTCATACGCTCTAACAGAGCCTTTTGCCCTCTTTTTTCTAAGAACGCAACCATCGTCTCTTTATCATGAAGCTGTTGGTCCCCAAGAATTTCCAACATAGCTTGGTGAAAAATTATCAATTGAGTATTTTTTAATTCTAACTCAGAAAGAATTTCAAAATTTTCATACCACAACTCAGGATAGTAAGCTAAAGTGAGTAAAATCACTGCTTCACGCAAAGGGATAGATTGCGAAGAATTTCGTACTATTTCAGAATTTGCTAACAGAGAAAAGGTTTGATCTTTAAAGGTCCTATTTGGTGAAGATTGACCATATCGCCCTTCCCCCTTTTGTTTTGAAAAAGAGGGACGAAAAAAATCAAAAAGGCGTTTTTTTACATCTTGCAAATAATAACGACGGACATCTTCATCCTTAATCGTAAAAATTTGTTGTTTTAGTTGTTTTTCTAGCGCTGCTCGTGCCTCTGGAATTTCAAAATGCTTTCCATAGGTAGCACGCCACCATAAAAGCTCACTCAAAGGAATAGCTTTTTGCAAAAAAGAAGAAAAAAGCTGTGCTCCACCAGCACAAACAATTTCATCAGGATCTTTCCCTTGTGGCAACAAAACAAAGCGTACACAAACCCCAGCCTTTAAAAGAGGCAACACACGATCAGCAACACGAAAAGCAGCTTTTAAACCAGCATCATCACCATCAAAACACAAAATAGGCTCCTTCCCCATCTGCCATAAAAGCTCAATTTGCGCTTCCGTTAATGCTGTCCCTAAGGGCGCTACAACTCCTTCAAAACCAGCTTTAGTCAATGCAATGACATCCATATACCCCTCAACAACAAGGAGTGAATGAATTTTTTCATCGCCAACAAAGCGACTATTTTTGCGAGCTGCTGCCGCGTTATAAAGTATATTTCCTTTATGAAACAGCACTGTTTCAGGGCTATTGAGATATTTTGCTCGTGTCTCTTTCTCTAATGCACGCCCTCCGAAAGCCACCACACGTCCGCGCAAATCTTCGATAGGAAACATAATGCGATTTCTAAATCGGTCATAAGAATCTGCGCTCTCCTCATGCACTGAGAGAAGCCCACATTCTTCCATTTGCTTTATTGAAATGCCCCGTGCACTCAAAGCTTCTTTCAAAGCTGTACGCCTTACCGGTGCAAAACCAATGCGGAAACGCTCTACAAGCTCTGGTGTAACACCACGTGCATCCAGATAACGACGTGCTTGCGTACCTTCTTTATCGCGTAAATTATATTGAAAAAAATCTGTAGCAATTTTCATCACATCATAAAGGTCAGCTTTTTCCAGTTGACGTTTATGACTTTGTGAATCCAAAATAGGGAGTTTTATTCCCGCAAAATCAGCCAAACGCTCTACACTTTCTGAAAAGTGCAATCCATCAAGCTCACACAAAAAGGTAAAAATATCTCCACTTACACCACAACCAAAACAATAATAGCGCCCTTTATGATCATCACAATGAAAACTTGGCGTTTTTTCACCATGAAATGGACAACAACACCAAAAGTCTCCCCGTGAAGGCTTACTTTTTCGAGGATCAAAATCCACCCGTTGCCCAATCACTGTTGAAATTGGGAGTCTCGTACGCAATTCATTAAGGAAATCGGGCGGAAAACGCATTATCTCTCACAGAGTTTGAAAATTCTTTTTTGCATATTTAACGACTTTAGAGCATAATTCCAATACTTCCTCTTAAGCAGTTGTAAAATTTTAAACCCTCAACTGCATATATTTTTAGAAATGGAGAATAAAAAGTGATCGAATTTATTGCTCAATATCCGTGGTTAGAGGCTATTTCTTGGCTTGTTATTCTTACTATAGCTGCCCTTTTAGTGAACTTTCTAGGACGAAAATTACTTATTCACGGAGCAAAAAAACTCTCTTCTTTTCTCCCCAAAAATACAACGATCGATATTAATAATGCTATTCAATACATAGCGGATATCATTTCAGCTTTTATTCTTTCAATTGGTGTTAATTTTATCTCAACATTGCCCGATGCATTTAGCACTGTCATCAGTAATGTTGCCAACGCCTTCATTATCTTCTTTGTCGTCCTGACAATTTCTTCCTGTCTCAATGTCATTAACATCCTTTACGAACAACGACCAACAGCACGACTAAAACCAATAAAAGGTTATATTCAAATTGCTAAAATTGCACTTTTTGCTGTTGCAACAATTTTAATGGTCGCTACATTGATTGACCGTTCCCCTCTTATTCTCTTCTCCGGTCTTGGTGCAATGGCCGCGGTTCTCATGTTAATTTTTCAAGATACGCTTCTTTCTCTCGTTGCCGGTATTCAAATTTCATCTACTGATATGGTTCGTGTTGGGGATTGGATTGAAATCCCCAATCTCGGTGCCGATGGTGATGTTATTGAAATTGCCTTGCATACTGTTAAAGTTCAAAATTTCGACAACACCATCACCTCAGTTCCTATCCGTAAACTTGTGACCGACCCTTTTAAAAATTGGCGTGGAATGCAAGAATCGGGTGGCAGACGCATCAAACGCTCCCTTTTTATTGATCAATCAAGTATCCATTTTCTCACAAAAGAAGAACAAAAATATCTTTCCCGATTTAATTTATTAGAAAGTTATTTCACGCAAAAAGTAGAAGAAATCGAACAATGGAACGCTCAATTAGATAAAAATCATGATGTCTTAGCCAATACGCGCCGTTTAACCAACATTGGAACTTTTCGTGCTTATGTTTTTGCTTATCTACAACAGCATCTAAACATCAACCCTAATATGACCCTCATGGCACGGCAATTACCTCCTACAGAAAATGGTTTACCCTTAGAAATCTATTGCTTTACGAACACCACCGTTTGGATCGACTATGAACAAATTCAAGGCGATATCTTTGATCACCTTTATTCCATTCTGCCCTGTTTCGGTCTAAAGGTTTTTCAAAATCCAAGCGGTTATGATTTTAATCAAGTATTAAAAGCAAAAGTGAAATAAAAACAATAAACTTCAATTTATTAATTTGAGGCAACCACATTCACAACAACAAAGAAAGAATAAAGTATCATGAATGGTTCATTGGTACTCCTTCATCTTGCCGGCGCTATTTCTTTACTTCTCTGGGCCACACGCATGGTGCGCACAGGAGTTGAACGCGCCTATGGTGACAGACTTAAATATAAAATGTGCCACGTCGTTTCAAAACCATTGTTTGCCGTAAGTTTTGGGCTTTTTACAGCAATGATTTTACAAAGCTCTACAGCAATAACACTCCTCGTTGGCTCTTTCGTTGAATCTGGTTTTGTCTCTGGAGTAGCAGGACTTATGGCTGTACGTGGAGGAGAATTAGGATCAGCAATCGTTGTAAAAATTCTCACCTATGACCTCACTCTTGTTGTACCCTTGTGTCTTTTAATTGGCACTTGTATCTTCATGACAACAGAAAAACGTGAATGGCGTCAAATAGGACGTATTGTCATCGGTATTGGTCTTTTGATTTTATCTTTAGAGATGATAAGTACCGCGACAGAACCTTTACGTGAAAGCGAAATTTTGCCTAGCATCATTCGTTATCTTTCAACCGATCCTATTTCCACTTTTTTGTTGGCTGCTGGCTTAACCTACCTCTTACATTCATCCATTGCAGGAATCATTTTGCTGGTCAATTTTGCCAACTACGATCTTATCCATACGCAACTCTGTGTTGTCATGGTTCTTGGTGTCAACTTTGGCTCTTCTCTTATAGCACCACTTTTAACGCGCAACGCCTCTCCTAATACCCGCCTCGTTCCCTTAGGAAATTTACTCATGCGTGGGGCAGGGTCAATCCTTATACTTATCTTATTTCTCTCCTTTCACCCTCCCATCACATGGCTTGGCAATAACGCCCCTACTCAAGTAATCAACGCCCATATCATTTTTAATGTTTTCATTCTCCTTGCTGGAATACCGCTTTCAAAATGGGTTTTAAAATTAACCACTCAGATCGTGAATATAAGTGCAAAAAAAATGCAAGCCGACAAAACGCTCAATTTATCCGATCAAACAGCTCTTGATGACAGTGTTCTTGATCGCCCAACTCTCGCCCTCTCGAATGTCATGCGTGAAGTCATTCATATTTGTGATCTTGTAGACATCATGCTAGAAAAAATTATGGGACTTTATGAAAAGCCTGATCCCAATATTATTCGTGAACTCAACCAACTCAACACCATATTGGACAAAAAACATATCGCCATCAAACTTTATCTTGCCCGATTAGCGGGACAAAAATTATCTGACGAAGAAGCTCTTCAAACGCAAGAACTTCTAGGCGCCTGTATAAAATTAGACCAAGCAGGCGATATCATTATTCATAATATGTTGATGCTGGTTAAAAAGAAACAACAAAAAGGTTTACAGTTCAGCAGCGAGGGCTGGAGTGACCTCCTTCGTTTCCACGCCATTGTACTAGCCAACGCGCATATAGCATTTAACGTTCTCGTCTCACGTGATACACACACTGCACACCTATTGGTACAAAAAAAAGATCAGCTACGAAACTTAGAAAAAGAGATGAGTTTAAAACATTTTAAACGTCTGCGTGAAGGGGATCTCAAAAATGTAGAATCATCCAGTCTTCATCTCGACACTGTACGCGACCTTAAACAAATCAACTCTCTTTTGACCTCAATGATCTACCCCATTTTAGAAGAACAGGGACTTCTTCAAAGTTCTCGTCTACGCAACCCTGCTGAAGAACAAGCAGAAAAAACTTAAACTTTTCAAATAACTTGAATAAAACACACATCACATCGATTATTCAATTTTGAATATGGTCAAGATATTGATCTAATCAATAATATCTTATTATTCGATAATTTAAATGAGCTTTCTTCATCGTAAGTTTCTTTCATTTAAAATCTATTCATGATGATTTGCTCAAAGTCATTTGCTTGCACATTACAAACAAAGCAGCATGTAGAATAGAACTCTTGAAGAAAGATGTAAAAATGCCTAACCATCTCAAAGCCAAGACTGTTAAACACATAAAGAGTAGGTCAAGAGTATGATAGTTCCAACCTAAACCCGCCTTGTAAAAAGGGAACCGCTTCACAGTAGCAGCGAAACAGAAATACTCTATAAGAAATACAAAACCCCACAAAAATGCAACATTTATATCAAGATTGGTAGAGGTTCAACCTATACAGCCATGCTATAACGTATCAACGAAACAGTTTTCATTTCAAACATCATTGATATCAATTGGCAAGCTCCAAACTTTTAAATATCCATTTTACTTATTGCTTTAATCACAATTGTTTTTTTAATTTAAGAGAGAGATTTAAAAAGCTTATAAATACACTTTATGAGTTCTTAGAACATTTCTACTAATATTTTCTTCTTTTATTCATATTTATCAATTAATTAATTTATTTATAAATTAAAATATGTTGTATATTTATACTTATTAAGTATTATTATTATATAAATGTGAATATTATTTTTATATAAAGGAAAGTAATAAGTAAAATATCTAAAAGAAATATCCTTTCCACTGGTAAAAAAAGGAATAAACCTTGATTTTTACAAAGTTTACTCTAGTTACAATTTAAATTCAGGCAAAGGAGGGTATCATGGAAAATGCAAACATCGGTTGGATTGCTGCTATTATTATCGGCGGGATTGCAGGTTGGGCAGCACAGTATATTATGAAAAGCCAAACAGGAATATTGTTAAATATTATCTTAGGAATTATTGGCGCTGCGCTAGCAAGCTTTCTTTTTAGTCTTTTAGGTGTAAGTTTTGCTGGTTGGCTTGGCTATCTTATTTCAGGTTTTATAGGAGCCTGTATTCTTATATGGATAGGACAAAAAATTCGATCATAGAGTATTTATTTTTTACACCTTTTGGAATTCAATACAAAACTAGGAAACAACGAGCAGAGTTTGAAATATTTTCTTGTAACTTGGTGTTACCAATTTTGATATGATGGTGAGATGCTTAAGCTGCGATTTTAGGCATACACCATCACCGTATTATAAAACGAAATGCAGTAAAGAACTTTATAACGCACCATTTCATACCTATATAAACTTACGCATATCAGGAGAGATATGTTGCGTTATTTTAACGAAATACGAACTGATTTATGTACCACGTGCGCAAATCCAGCTTATCTCACTGTAATAACAATTCATAAGGTTACAAAAATCACTAACGATGATTAAAAATTCTACCGTATAATGCTTAACACCTATACACTCTATCAACAACACCCTTTTTACCAAGAAAACTCGAAGAGCTTTTTTGCATCTTAAGAAATAAAGAGAGACGGCAAGAATAAAATGATAAATATTTTTTCTAATCTATGAAATAAAATAGTATCTAAAATAAATATAAAAATTAAATTATAATTTGTTTTTTAAATTTATTTTTAATAATAAAAATATATAATTAAAAATTAATAATATTAATGCAAATTTATTATAAAATTAATACACATTATGTGATGTAATATTTCAAAATTTTAATAATATAATATATTTTGCAAAAATATATGCATTACTATAAACTTCTTGATTATAAAGAATACGATCTCCTTTACATCTCAATTCAAAAGATTTGAATATCTCTTCTCTTTCTAAAGTATAAAATAAAGTTTTGTTCCTCTTAAAATTTCCTCTTTATATCATCTTGCATAGATGAATTTTTAGCTCTTCTTTATATGCGTTACAAACGAATTTTAAAGCACGAAACATTTTTCCCATTGCTCTCATGCGATAAAGAAATTTCCGTAATGCATTGTGAAAGCACCTTGAACAAAACATAATACTTTATTTTACTTTTTTAAATGAAAATAATCCTATAATATATACTTCCTGCATATCTTCTTTTAAAGACCTTTGCTTTCGATTTTCCCTTTGATATCTTCCTGTTAAAATCTTGCTGCTTTTATACTCCTTGTATTACAATAGAGCTATCTATTTAACCCAACATAACATATGGAATAAGACTTTAGCTGTGGAGTAAAACGATGTCTGATCTTGAAGATTCCATCTTACCACCTCTAAAGTGGTTCTCTGATCAAAATCCTCCAATACCAGAAAATGTTCGCGATTGGCTCATGGAATCGGGCTCAATGACGCTTCGATTAAAGAAATATTGTACCTGCCTCCAAGTTCAACCACAACGCGAATGTTTTATTACGCGAGATAAATTAACAGAAGAAGCAGAGCATCTCCCCGAAAATGCGCGTTATTGGCTACGCGAAGTCATATTAATGGGAGATAATAAACCTTGGCTCCTTGGACGCACTGTAATTCCACAAGAAACCCTCCTACACAATCAAGCCTTGATGCATTTGGGAACTGTACCTCTAGGACATTATTTATTTAACAATGACAAATTAACCCGCGATTACATTCATATTGGTCAACAAGGTGCGCTATGGGCACGCCGTTCCCGTTTGCGGTTAACGGGTAAGCCATTGTTGCTAACTGAACTATTTTTAACAGATTCACCACTGTATCCCCACAAATAGAGGTTACTCATTTTATTCTGCATAACTTATAGATTTCATATAGCTTATAAGGGATTTAATCAGAGAAAAGAATTTCAAAATCATCTCAAGAACACATTAAAAACAAAGACTTCTTTTCAAAATATCCTTTTATTTCATCAACTCAGCTTAAAAAATCTCTTCCCTAGAAAAAACGTTCTAAAATTCTGATTTTCTTATCATTAAAACCAGCACTTGAATTAAAAAGATACACACCATATTGATAAAACCATCTACGTTTAAATTTTTTGCTGAATAATCACTACTCTAAATACGGTAACTCTTTATCAAACAAATGCTTTGAAACAGCAAAAAAGACAATAATACACTCCCCAAAATTGGAAATCTGTATCAATTAGCTTAATCATTCTGTTTTAAAATTTTTAACAGTGCTGACAATAGATCTTTTTAAAAAAGTAAAAACTCTATAATCTTTTTGTTTTTTAATGGTCTAACAGCTTTGAAGAACAGAAAAATATAATACTTAAAAGAATGTTTATTGCTCTATAAGAGCCAAAAAAATTTCGTTGATATCAAAAAGTTATTTTTTTGATAATAGTATGTAAGTACAAGATAAATGACATTTATCAACATCCTACTGATTTACAAAGGCGACGCACAATAAAAAACATTTTCCAATCCCCTTGAATTAACAAGATCTATTGCAATTTTTGACGAAGACTATTGCACACTTTAGAAAAATTCATTTGCCCCGCATACCGTTCCTTAAGCCATGCCATCACCTTACCGATATCGCGTAATTTTTCTGCCTTTGTTTGTGCCAAAGCTTCACAAAGAACCTGTTCTACTTCCATCTCCTTAAGTTGATAGGGAAGAAATTCACGAATAACTTCTATTTCTGCTTGTCCTCTCTCTGCCAATTCCAAGCAACCAGACTCTTTATAGGCTCGCATCAATTCTTCACGCTGTTGAAGCATTTTAGTGAAAACAGACTGTATCTGCTGATCATCCACTTCTAGCTTCCCTTCATCATAATAAAGAATATCACGATCCCTAACTGCAGCATTCATTAAACGAAGTGTAGCAAGACGCGCACTATCTTGCGCTTTCAAAGCAGCCCTAAGAGCCCCATCAATCTGGTTACGCAACATAAATTTATCCAATTTTTGTTCAAGAAGAAGATGCCTTTTAACCAATCTTTATCCATCTTGCAATGGAGAATAAAAAAATAATTAAGGACTCGATCTTCGAAAAGCTAAAACAAGACTTTACCTCTTCATGGAATGTACTTATACTGCCTATTTCAAGCGAAACGTTACCAGAATAATATGCACAGCATCTGCTAAAGGTATGATTTTTGTGTAAAGTTGATCATTATACCTTTCAGAGAATAAGCCATCATACCTTTAGAATAAATTGTGGATACATACTATGATACAAGCGACTTCACCCAGCCACCCTTGGAGTATCAAAAAACCGACAGCCCTCTTAGTCTTAGCAGATGGAACCGTTATTGAAGGCAAAGGAGCAGGTGCTACAGGTATAGCTGAAGCTGAAGTGTGTTTTAACACCGCCATCACAGGCTATGAAGAAATCCTCACAGACCCGTCATACACACAACAAATCGTTAATTTTACTTTTCCTCATATAGGAAATGTAGGGGCAAATAGCGAAGATATTGAAGATCTCTCTCCTCTCAATTGTCATGGTGCTGTTGGCGCTATTTTCAAAGCAGACATTACACATCCCTCAAATTATCGATCCAATGAAAATCTTCATCAATGGCTTAAAACGCGTAAAATTATTGCACTTTGTGGTATTGATACACGTGCACTCACAATTCTTATTCGTGAAAAAGGTGCACAAAATGCTGTCATTGCACACGATGCTAATGGAAACTTTGATATTCCTTCTTTAAAGAAACGTGCGCAAAAATGGCAAGGTCTCGTCAATCTTGACCTTACGAAAGACGTGACATCTCAATCATCAATGCAATGGAATGAAAAACCATGGAGTTGGAATAAAGGATACGGTACAAACAATGTGCACAATCTTCATATCATTGCAATTGACTACGGTATTAAACGTAATATTCTTCGCCTTATGGCAACACAAAAAGCCCGCATTACTGTTGTGCCTGCCCACACAACTGCAAAAGAAATTCTAGCAATGAACCCTGATGGCGTTTTTCTTTCTAATGGACCAGGAGACCCCGCAGCTACAGCTCAATATGCCATTCCAACAATCAAAACATTAATTGATCATAATTTACCAATTTTTGGAATATGTCTTGGTCATCAACTTCTCGCTCTTACGGTTGGTGCAAAAACCGTGAAAATGCACCAAGGACATCATGGTGCCAACCACCCAGTTAAAGACCTTAACACTGGAAAAGTTGAGATTGTATCGATGAATCACGGTTTTGCCGTAGATTCTTCCTCTTTACCACAACATGTTCAAGAAACACATATTTCTCTCTTTGATGGTTCAAACTGTGGTATTCGAATCATTGGAAAACCTGTTTTTTCTGTTCAATATCACCCCGAAGCTTCTCCTGGACCACAAGATAGCCACTACCTCTTTCAGCATTTTAGTGATCTCATTATGAATTATAAAAAAATATCTTAAAATAAAAAGCCTCACCTTTTAACTTCTCTCCTTTAAATTATATCATCTTCCTACGCACAATTATATTATTTTTATACCTACAACTTATTGAATAAATATTCTTATTGATCATTCTAAAACTAAAAAGAGCGCACTGAATAACTTAAATTTTTCTCCCTCCTCTTCTCTTAAGGTCGTATCCATCAAAATCATTGGCTTCTCCCCCCAAGCAAGGTAAGTGTATCGATAAAAACTATTTTTAAAAAGAGTAAAGTGTCTAAACTTCAAATAAGCATTTGATTCACAATACAATTTTAAGCATTCTATTGTGCATGAGAAGCATAACTCCTCCTAAAGAATAAAAAAATTAAAGTGTGAGACAGTGCAACAAATCTCTACTTTTTAAAAGATATTGCCGTAGATGGTTTTGAAAACTGTAAAGTCGAATAAAAAAGTAATCGCAAAACAGAAAACATCTTTTCAATTTTACAACGTTATATTCTTCCAAAATGAGGTTGTCTTTCGATTCCAGAAATGATGCCAACAAATATAAGCAATATTTTACTTCCAATTTGCCATATAAAATTTGGAATTGTTCATACAATACTGATACATCTAACTCAGATACGTTTTAATCTTTTTTTTTCAATATGCTGCTACATTAGCACTGGATATTAATTTGCAAGCAATAGAAAAAATACGGTCTCCCCTATACAAACAATATCACAAAATAAAAAAATTATTTTCACTAAATGAGAAGGATATATCGATATTCTATACAACACTTTGTGAAACAAATATCACAAAAAACTTTCTGCCTATAAAATGATACATTTTGTTTATCTTGTGCATTCTCTAGCAAAATAGTACGTACCAGCCCCTCTCAACAAATTAACGTACCCGCAAGACAAAAATAACTGTCGCAACAACAAGAAGAAAAAAGCCTCCAACAAAAGGAGCACCAGAAAAATAAAACAGTGCATTTTTATCTGTAAAACATTCAAAAAGAAACACATAAAAAACAGAACCAAATGTTAAACTCAACGAAATAACAGATGTCATCGCTCCTTGCAGTTCTCCTTGTACATTTGTCGGTACCTGCGCTGAAGCAATAGCACGTATAGGTGCATGAACAAGATACTCAAGCATAGTACACACACAAACCATATAAACCATCCACCCCTGCGTCGCAAATGTATAACCCAGCATAGCAACAGAGGCAAACAAAAGCCCTACTATAACAATATGCCAATCACTCCATCGTTTAGAAAAATAAGGCAAAATGAGAGCGACTACAATAAATTGGCCTATCCCAAAAACACTATAGGAGAGTCCAATAGAAAAAGAACTCCAATCATAGCGTTCTTTTGCAATGAAAGCCCAAATGCTTAACCATACAGATTCCGCAAACCAATAAAGAAAAAAGACCAATAACACCCAAAGAACCATCGGGTATTGTTTCAGATGCCAAAAAGCACCTAAGGGATTTGCCCGCTTAATATCAAAAAAGCGCCTATTCCATAAAGAAAGGGTTTCTGGAAGCATAACCCAAGAAAAAATAAAATTAATGAGTGAAAAACCAACAGCAAAATAAAACGGAATACGCGGACCAAACTGACCTAAAAAACCACCAATAAACGATCCTAAAATAAACCCCAATGCGGATGCAATGCCTAACAGACCAAAATTGCGTGTACGGGTTTTATCATCAGATATATCCGCAAGATAAGCTGTACAAGTTGCAAAACTAGCGCCACTTATCCCTGACAAAAGACGCCCGATAAATAACATAGAATAGCTCCATGCTATAGCACATATGAGATTATCAAGAGCAAAGCAAATAATAGAGAGAAGCAAAATAGGACGACGACCATAACGATCAGAGAGATTGCCAATAACAGGAGCAAACAAAAACTGCATCACTGAATAAGCTGCAAGTAATTTTCCTCTTTCTACAAAAGATGTACTGACCTCTTTTCCAGTTAATTGAGAAAAATATTCAGGCAAAACAGGACAAATGATCGCAATACAAAGAATATCTAACAATAAAGTGATGAACACTAAAATGAGCCCACGCTGAACAAATTTCGGATTGAGCATTTGGTCTTGCATAACATACACACTATTTTACGCATACAATGACTCCCCCGCTCTCTTTTAACTCCCTTTTCCTTTTAAAAGTATTCTATGCTGTATAATTTTCATATATGAAATAATAACAAATTAAAAATTACAAAAAGAGTCAAGATAAAAATATAAAATTATTTTTTACTTGATATATCATTATCAAAGTATAAAAAATATCTTTTATATTAAATGAAAAAAATACTTATGAGAATAAATCATTAACAATTAATCGTAAGACATAGAATATCAAAATAATTTGATAGATATTATGATTAATTTTATAATACATTATTACAACTTATCATACTGCTAATTTTTAAAACATCAACTCTATTAGATAAATCAATGCCATATAATAATTTAAATATTTAATAATCATCGTAAAATATATTAATACTGTAAAAAATGATTATATTTATTGAATCAATCAATATTATATGTTATTATTACATTAAAATGCTAATAAGCATGAGAAAACAGTTCTTTTAGTACGTGTTGTCCGTGAACTGTTAAATTTAAAAATGGTGTGTAAAATGCAAAAAATATCCCTATTAATTCTCACTTTAATGTTAGTGATAGGACGTGATGTCCAAAATTCTTATTCACAAGAGGGGGGGATAGAAAATAAAATAGAAACACAACAAACAACCAGCGTAGAGCTAGATCCCTATACTTTAAATAAATTAAATGCTCTTCTCAAAAAACGTTCAGAAATAAATGATCACGAAAAAGGAGCCGTGATTGACTTTCTTTCTGAAGCTTTTTTAGGAACACCTTACAAAGCTAATATGTTACATGGCTCAGAAAATACACCAGAAAAACTGATTATTGATTTTAGAAGCTTAGATAACTTCACTTGTATGGATTATGTTGAAGCATTGCGCAAATCAACATCCCAAACAGAATTCATAAATAACGTCATAAAAACGCGTTATATTAACGGTAATGTTGATTTTTTAAATCGGAAACATTTTTTTACGGATTGGGCTTATAGAGAATATAAACTCGCCACTGATATTACCGCTGAAATAAGTCCCCATGCGGTAAAAATAGAAAAATATCTCAACAAAAAAGCTGATGGTGAAAGCTATCTTCCTGGACTTCCAGTTGTGAAACGCACAATAACGTATATTCCAAGTAACTTTATTAATGAAGAGGTTATAAGCCGTTTAAAATCAGGGGATTTCATTGGTATTTATGCAAAACTTGCTGGATTGGATGTAACACATGTGAGTTTCTTTATCATGACAGATAAAGGGCCGATGTTACGACATGCTCCTTCACACAAAGAAAATGAAAAAGTCGTCGATACCCCTTTTATGGATTATGTTGCAAAAACACCAGGAATCGTCGTTTTAAGAGCCCTTGAATAACATCATAGCGATATGAAATAGCTTTTCTATTCTTAATAGATATACTGAAGCTATTCAGATAAACGTCTAACTTTGTATAATCTACACGGATAAAATCATATTTGAAGAATGGCGGTTATAATTACCTTTACTGACTGAAGGCTGAAGGCAAGCAAAACTCTGTTATTTCTTGTATCATACTTTCTTTTCATATGCTCGAGCTAAGAATTATCTATAGACCACCGCCATTCTAATCTTTATGAATATAAAAAATATTTTTTTGCAAGCATAAGTAAAATAAGGTATGTTATGATTATTGTCTCACAAAGTATTTTATATAAAATTTATAATTAAGCTCTATTTCCTCTCGCCCTCAAAAACAAGAGATCTATTCTTGACAGCCCCGTAAACAATACATCTTCTTAAGCCAATTTCAGCGGATAACCATTTCATGTAATTCAATTAAACGCCACCAGCAAGCCTTACTGCTCGGCATTGACCGCGCACTCAAAAAATGCTTAAGAGATCAAATTTTATAGGTCTTATCTCACCACACCTTAAATGACAGTGTACGATAACAGAATAAATCTTGCCTTAAGAGACTCTGTTTAATCTTCCCCTTTATTGATGCAAAAATACAATCAACAAAAGAGCATCATCGTATTTTCAAGAGATATGAGTTGCCACACCGTAAAAAATTAATGTTCGTAACATGACAACCCATTTGAAAAAATCTTTTTATATAAAAGGGATTACCGTTGTACCGGGAGGCAATTTTGCCTCATCTTCAGGCTCGACATGAATAGAAATACGCACATTATCAAATTCTTTTTGAAGAACAGCTTCGATTTTATCACAAATTTTATGTGCTTCACCTACCGGCATTATAGCAGGTACAACCAAATGAAACTCTATAAAAGTAACCCTCCCAGCAACACGCGTCCGCAAATCATGGACCTCAAGCGCACCCGATGCATTTGCAGAAATCAGCTCACGAATCCGCATGCTTTCATTCAATTCAACGCCAACATCCATTAATCCCTGAACAGCATTTCTAATCACCTTCCAGCCCTGTAAGAGAATATTAACGGCAACGATTATCGCTAAAATTGGATCTAAAGCTCCCCATCCTCCGACAAAACCGGCAATTAAACCAATTAAAATTGCAAGCGACGTAAAAACATCAGTTATAAAATGTACTCCATCAGCTTTAAGAGCCGGTGAGCGATGGAGTTTTCCCTGCCCAATAAGAACCATTCCCCACATACAGTTTATGACAGTTGCAATAAGATGAATAACAAGCCATATTCCAGGTTTCTGCAACAATTTAACGGTAGAAAGAGCTATCCATGCTTCTCTTAAAATAACAAATGCCGCAATAATAATGAGTACCCCTTCAAGAATTGCGGAAAAATATTCCGCTTTATGATGCCCAAAGGGATGATCATGATCTGCTGGCTTCATACTCACTTTAACAGCCCACCATGCTGCCAATGACGCAAGGATATTAACGATTGATTCCAATGCATCAGAATAAAGTGCAACCGAACCTGTGATGTGATATGCCCAATATTTCAAAGCAAAAACAATACACGCAATAAAAATAGAGTATAAAGTTAAGCTTTGTATATTGATTTTTACATCCATGAACCTCATCCTTTTCTTCACGAAATAGGGAATTAATATTTTCAACCATATCATTATACTTTTTGCATAACGACGATCTTTCCTCAATATTACAGAAGCTTCATCATACAATAAACGCCTCAGCTCACCATTATTATCGTAAAAACTGCTCAGTTATACGAACAGCACCAATAAATAAAGAAGAGAGAAAATAATAGAGAAAAGAGCTTTCCCAAGAGCAATCAAACACATAACCTTCATTATTAATCGTTTTCTGAATAACTTAAAGCCATCTCACTTCTCATAAACGAAAAACTTGTTTTTGCTCAAATCTATCATGATCATGCATTATTTTTCAGTCTTATGATGTGCATTATAACCCATCTATAAGCCATCTTTGCACCTTAGAAAAAATATCTTAGCACTCTACAGTAACTTTACAGGTCAACAGGATTTTAAAATATGATTTACTGAAAAATTTAGATATAAAAAGAAGAACAATGATTACCCTCAAAAAAAAAGAATCTGGGCATTGGGGACCCAGATTCTTTTCCCTTAAAAACTAAGGGCATACAGAACTTGGGAAATAGCGGGGACCCAAGACACTGCACCCGATACGAGAAAAAATATATGATTCCGTATCAGTATTTTTACATTATACCTATGGTTGCATATTGTCAATACAAATTCTACCATAAGTTTTAAAAAATATTTTTTTATCTCTTCTTTTTAAATAAAACAAATTCTAACATCTGGAAATCATAAGAAAAAAGCACTAAAAATCTCGCATGCATTTGAATATCATAACAATCAATGAAACAGATGATCCACGCCTAAAAGCCTATCATAATATCCGTGAAAAAGATCTTGTTGGACGGCAACATCAATTTATTGCTGAAGGCAAAGTAACATTGTCCGCATTACTACATTCGAAAGAGTTTTCTGCCATCTCACTGCTCATCGTAGCAAACCGTCTCTCTGGACTTCTACCGCTTTTAGAAAAAACACAGCCCCTATGTCCCATTTATTGCGTTCCACAAAAAGTTATGGATAATATCACCGGCTTCCATGTTCATCGTGGTGTTCTGGGTATTGGTAAACGAAAAATACTGCCATCCTTACAAAGTTTTTTACAATATCTTCCAGAAAAAGCTTTGATTCTTGTTTTATGTGGTATCTCGAATCACGATAATATGGGATCAATTTTTCGTAATGCAGCAGCCTTTGCCAGTAATGGCATTATTGTCGACAAAACCTCATGCGATCCACTTTATCGCAAATCAATAAGAGTTTCTGCCGGCGCTGCTTTAAAAGTACCCTATACGCAAAACGCTGATATAGATGACATTATAGCTGCTCTAAACGATGAAAACTTTCATCTTTATGCACTCTCCCCTTCTGCCTCACACACTCTCAAACAAGCCAACAAAAGCAAAAGAATAGCACTTATTTTTGGAACAGAAGGCGATGGCTTACCACTCCACATACTAAAACAATCAAACACCTTACGTATTCCCATGACTGACGGTTTTGACAGCCTTAATGTTGCCACAGCCTCAGGTATTGCACTTGCTCATTTTACCAACTTTGACCACTAAAGATGATAACACTTCAAGTTATAGAACATACCTAATGTTGTATGTTATCTACCAGCCTCCAATAATATTGCCGTTCCCTAGCCTTTGAAAGCATTGATAAAAAACATTTTTACATTTTTTTCATCACTTTCCACACCCTAACCCCGCTTATGACGTGCAGAAGATATAATTTTGATGGATTCAATCATAAAACAAACTTTCAATGAGAAAATCTTCCGGAAGTCTCTCATTCAAGTTTAAGATTAAAAAATATCATTATAAATCAATTTACTATGCTTTATAAAGCTGTTGTTTTTAGTTCTGAGGAAACAGGATCTTTTGTTTCGAGATTGCATAAAACGCGCTTCAACATCATTTCAGTATCAGCTGCACGTTCTGAATGTGTTACAAATCCTCCCCCAAGAATACGCGCCTCATGACCATTTCCATCATAAAGAACGCAAGCTTGCCCTGGTGCCACACCATTTTCACATTCCAATAAATCAACGGAAAAAATACCTTCTTTATAATGTAAGCGCGCAAGGTGAGGAGGACGCGTTGAACGCACCTTTACAGCCACCTCAATACCTTGAGAAGGGAAATTATATAACGACTCATCACCAAGCCAATTTACATCACGTAAAAAAAGCTTATGCGTTTCTAACATTTCACGCGGTCCAACAATAACACGTGCATTTTCCACATCGAGATAAACCACATAAAGCGCTTCACCCGTTGACACCCCAATACCACGACGTTGACCAACCGTATAATTAACAATTCCCGAATGTTTACCTAAAATCTTTCCATCAATATGGACAATAACGCCAGGATTAGCTGCTTCTGGACGCAGTTTTGCGATAACATCTGAATATTTTCCTTGTGGAACAAAACAAATATCCTGACTATCATGCTTATTGGCAACCACAAAGCCCATTTCTGCTGCCATTTCACGAACGCGGGCTTTTGGAAGATCACCAAGTGGAAAACGCAAATAATCAATCTGTTCTTGTGTCGTTGCAAAGAGAAAATAACTCTGATCACGATCATTATCGAGAGGACGAAAGAGTGCTCGATGCGCTCCGTGGGAACGCGAACGAATATAATGTCCCGTAGCCAAAGCATCTGCTCCCAATTCGCGTGCCGTTGTTAATAAATCAGCAAACTTAACCGTTTGATTACATGCAATACATGGTACTGGGGTCTCTCCATGAGCATAACTTTCTGCAAAAGGATCAATAACAGCTTCGCGAAAGCGCTTTTCATAATCAAGAACATAATGCGGTATTCCTAGTGTTTCTGCAACGCGGCGTGCATCCTCAATATCTTGTCCTGCGCAACACGCCCCCACCCGATGCGTTGCTTCCCCATGATCATAAAGCTGCAACGTAATGCCAATAACATTATACCCTTCCTTTTTCAAAAGACCTGCAACAACCGATGAATCAACCCCCCCCGACATTGCAACAACAATGCGAGAATCCTCAGGTTGTCCTGGTAAATCAAGACTGTTTAAAAACATGTATTCATTCTCTATTTAATGCTCTGTTTAATGGCTAGCCATATGTTGACATTCTGATGCACGCTCTTTAGCACTTTTACACGATTGATTGCCTTTATATTATTTTTTTATCCTTTCCACAACCATAGGCATTACTTTCTTAAAAGCTGCTGCAAACAAAAAAAGAATGATAGAAATAAGGCATAATGGTAATCGTTTAGGAGAAAACCTTTTTTCTCTTTTGAAAAATCCGGTAAAATATTGCAAGAATCTCTTCTACACACTTCAACTTGAGCTTCTTTTTACATACCCAATCACTTTATTAATTTTTTCTTTCAGCGCTTTTAGCTCTTTTTTAAATTTCATGCTCTATAAACGAATCAAGTCCTTGACTAAAGGTAGAGGATACGAATGAGCAACTTGATAAAAACACAAATGAAATATGTTATTGGGCCAGATGGAAGTCCGCTTACAATTGCCGACCTACCGCCGCAAACAACACGGCGCTGGGTGATTCGTCGCAAAGCTGAAGTTGTTGCGGCTGTCAGAGGTGGATTGTTAAGTCTTGACGAAGCGTGCCACCGTTATACTTTGACCGTAGAAGAATTTCTTTCATGGCAAAGTTTAATCGATGAACACGGTTTAGCGGGATTACGAACGACCAAGATTCAACACTACAGGCATTAAGTTGCCATTGATTAATAACATAAAGCAATCTATAAAACAGCCAAACTTGATAAAAGTTTGGCTGTTTTATACTATATCCAAAAGATAAACCTGAAAGAATGGATTTTTCAATAATTGCTTTTATCATCCAGCCATTAAATTAGCCAACCATTGAATTAGATTGAATCAAAATATCCTTATCATCCGCAGCAATCTTCTTTTCTCGTGCTTCCAAAAGCTGTGCACGTTGCAGCTCTGTATTAGCTTCATGGAGAGCAATTTCAGCATTTGTTTTTTGAAGTTCTAAATCACGAATTGAATTGATCAGATTATCACGTCTTTGCCGCGCTGCACGCGCAAAAGCAGAATAAGCAAAATGGTGAACATCATTGTTTCCAGATTTACGTTCTTCATGAGTAATCTGTGCTTCCAACTCTAACACCATTCGTTCAAATTCTGCGATCATCATCTCAAGCTGTGCAATTTCACGGCGCTTTCCACGCACTTGAAACATCCTCAATCGCACCATATTTTCTCGTGGCTTCATACTCACTACTCCTTGATTGCGCCAACTCAAAACTCGCATTCACACCCAATAAATATCTTTTAGTTATATATCTATCCGACAAAAACAGTCTATTAACTTGAAATTATAATAATTTTTGCCTTGCATTAAAGCATCTGAAAATACAATCTGCTTTAAAGAGCAATAACTATTTCTTTAACTTTTCCCCCATTATAAACTGAAGAGGTTTAAAGCTCAGTAAATAAACACTGAAATTATAAAAAAGTAATTTATAAAGCTCTTTTACAAATTTTTTTAAGTTAAAGTTTATAGAAAAAGCCCTCCTTTTTTATTATGTTAAAAAATATAGGATTTTTCTAAAATAATTTTGTAGCCTCTTTCAAAAATAAAAATATTTTGTTAACCACTATCATGGATAGTGGGGAATTTAGTAGTGATTGTTACGCGTACTACTGAAATGTTCATAAACGCTTTGTTATAAGTGTTTGATTTAATGAATTGTTTTTATAACAGTGGTTTTGCTAACTGATATAAAATAGAAATGCTCCTTATGATTCGTGAAGGAGCAAAGTGAGGGATCTAAAATGCGCGTATTATTAATTGAAGATGATAGAGCAGTTACTCAAAGCATTGAGTTGATGTTAAAGTCGGCTAACTTTAATGTTTATATCACTGATCTGGGTGAAGAAGGTATCGATTTAGGAAAACTCTATGATTATGATATCATTTTGCTTGATCTGAATTTGCCTGACATGTCAGGGTATGATGTCTTGCGGACTCTAAGGTTGGCAAAAATAAAAACTCCTGTCCTAATCCTCTCTGGTATGAATGCCATTGAAGATAAGGTTCGTGGTTTTGGCTTTGGAGCAGACGACTATATGACGAAGCCTTTTCATAAGGATGAGCTCATTGCACGTATCCATGCAGTTGTTCGTCGTTCAAAAGGACATGCACAATCGGTTATTGTTACCGGAGATCTCACCGTTAACCTTGACACAAAAACTGTCGAAGTTGCAGGGCGCCCTGTTCACTTAACCGGTAAAGAATACCAAATGTTAGAGCTTCTCTCTTTACGCAAAGGTACCACCCTTACCAAGGAAATGTTTCTCAATCATCTCTATGGTGGAATGGATGAACCAGAACTAAAGATTATCGATGTTTTTATTTGTAAATTGCGGAAAAAATTGGAAGCAGTCTCTTCCAGTGTAAATTACATTGATACAGTTTGGGGACGTGGTTATGTATTACGTGATCCAGTTGAAGAGAACGTACGAAAAACCGCTTAAGCAGTGAACATGCACATTGTAAAATCTCGGAGTGTAGCGGGCCGAGATTTTTTCCCGAGATCTTTTCTCTATTAAAAGTAGAGAACTCGCGCACTAAAAATCTCATATAGAAAGCGCTTAAAGCTTAAGAAGTAACCACACCCAATTTACACATATAACCTTATCGCTCATAAGTTCAATCGAAACCACTTTTCCCAACACAGCTTAAGCGCTTCTCTCTTATTCAAAGCTTTTTTACACTTTCTAAAACAATACAACCATCACTTTCATCAATATTTATTTTCATCTCTGTCATCTGAGCAAGTAACATTGTGTAATAAAATTGGATGACATGTGCATCAATAAGCTCTTCTTGAACTTCTCCACGGAATAACGCAAGAAAATGAGGGGGTATACGGAGAGTTCTACCGAAAACCTCAAATCGAAAAGAACGTTTATTTTCTTCTTGCAAAATCATAACAACAATTTCACCACCACGAGAAACTGTTGCGTTTGCAATCAATAATAAATTAAGCAAAAGTTTAACTTCATCTTTTTCTAACAATAAAGAAGAAGCTTGCCATTTTAAAGTTGCTTTTTCTTCTTTCATATATTGTTGAGCAACCTGCTCTGCAGTCCGTGTATCTATTTGTCCTCCACTTGCACCAGCAAAACCAAAAGCCAATCGCGCAAATTGTAGACGTGCAGCAGCACTCGCAACGGATAAACGCACCAATTGTAAAGCATCTTCTTCAGCTCCTCCTTCATCATAAAGCTCCATTGCATTTTGAATAGCCCCCACAGGTGAAATAAAATCATGGCAAATACGACTACAAAGCAAAGCAGCAAGATCCATAGGCTTCAAAGAAATATCTAACGTCATAATGATTGAAAACTCCTAGATTCAAAAAAACAAACTTTATTTTAAAGAAAAACTCTTAACATCTGATGCATAATAGGAAACATTAACAATCATGCTAAAAAATTCAGAAATAAATTCAAGAATTTAAATAACCTTATATCTTATTTTTTATTTGAATAGGATGAAAATTCTAATATTATCTTTTTGTTTATCACTAATAAAAGGAGAAAACTCCATGGCTCTCTCTCTGCTCAAATACTGGTACAAAAATATTATATCTTTAATCTTCCTTTTATTCATCACCATAAACACTACACAAGCTCGACTAAAACCAATAGAGCAAAACGAACCTCATTATTCACTCCAAGAAATTATTGATTCTGGTCATATTTTTTTTGGAAAAACAGCCAGTGGTCTGGCTGTTGCAATTCAAAATATTTTTTCAAAATATGGTTATCCCAATGCCTATATTTTAGGAGAAGAAGCTTCTGGTGCCTTTTTTGCTGGATTAACCTATGGCGAAGGAATGGTTTTTACCAAAAGCTATGGTCAACATAAAGTTTTTTGGCAAGGTCCCTCAGTAGGATGGGATTTTGGCGGCCAAGGCTCCCGTTTAATGATCTTAGTTTACAATCTTAGTGGCATAAATAATTTATGGAGACGCTATGGTGGTATTTCAGGTTCGGCCTATTTAATTGCAGGTGTTGGTTTTCATGTCCTAAAATACCATAATACCTTGTTAATCCCAATACGTACAGGAGTCGGCGCACGCCTTGGTATCAATATAGGATATTTAAAATTAACACATAGACCGACATGGAATCCGTTTTAAACGGTTTCTTATTTGAAAAGGGGTATTATGCTTATTCAATCATTTCTTTTTTTTATACTTGGAGTTGCTTTCACTTCCTGGTTACTGGTGCTTTTATCTCCTTTTATTTGGCGTAAAGCCGTTCATTTTGCGTATAAAGATGTTTGTGCGAAAATGCCATTATCACTCGCGGAAATAGAAGCAAATCACGATTTTCTTCGTGCACAACATGCTGTAGAATTAGCAAACAACCAACAAAAGTACGAATTTTTGCAAAAAAAATATGTCCAACAAAAAATACAACTGAGCCAAGTAACAGAACAATTTTATCGGCTATGCCTCCCCACAAAAGATACTCTCACCAAAGAAGCGATAGCAATCAAACAAAATATCGCCACACTACACACTTCCAAAGGAAAGACAAATGATGCGTGAAAAAGTCGCACACTATCAGCAACGCTTACAAAAAATCCAAACTCATGAGCTGGACACGACTGCTAACCACCAATTGCTAGAAGAACTCCGAGAAGAAACAAAAGAACTTGCAGCAACATTGGCGGCTCAAATAGCACTACAAGAGGGGAATACATCACCCATCAACACATTGATTCAAAAATCCAAAAGCAAAAATGACCTAGCATCACGTATTCGCCAAAAAATAACTTTTCTCTCCAAAAGCCCTGTTAAATAAGTTATCTTTTAAAACACCTTAAATGAAGAGTAAAATCAACAAAGGTTCATTGTAACTTTCATAACCCAAATCCTTTTTACTAAACGTGACTTTTTTGCTAAGCTAAAGGACAAAGTTTCTTAGCCCATACGGTTCTGTTAAAAAATATCTTCTTGTCTAGAAGCTTCACTTTCTAATCATATCACCGCTCTAAAGGACAACATTTCATAGGTCCTAGAAAGGAAATAATACCAAAATATTGGCCACACACTTTAACAAAAAATACCTTCTAAGATGGATCACCAATAGAGATTTGACCATAATTTTAAGGATAAAAACACGCTCTCAAGAGTGATAAAAATCTCTTATTTTTTTGATAATCATATCCTGATCCGTTTGTGTCAAGTAAGGATGCATTGGTAAACTTAAAACACACTCTCCTAAAGACTCTGAAACAGAAAGGGAATCTTTTACATAAGGGAAGTGTTTATAAGCTGGCTGTTGATGTAAAGGAGTTTTATAATAAATCATTGTAGGGATAGAATTTTTTTGTAAAAAATCTTTTAATTTATCCCGTTCTTTTACCTTAATCGTATATTGTGCATAAGCAGAACGAATATTTTCTCCTATTTCTGGAACTGTAACAATATCTCTTAAGCCATTGGAATAGCGTTGAGCAATTTCTACACGCTTTTCCATTTCATCTTCAAAAATCGCAAACTTTTCTAGTAAAATTGCAGCCTGAATGCTATCTAGGCGCGAATTCATACCAATACGTACATTGTCATATTGCGTTTCACCTTTACCATGAAACAAAATAGAGCGTAAAAGTTCTGCAAAATGATCATCATTGGTCATCATAGCGCCTCCATCACCATAACATCCTAATGGTTTTGCAGGATAAAAACTTGTAGCAGCCACATCACCAAAAGCACCACACATAGTATTACCGCTTCTCCCCCCCATAGATTGAGCAGCATCTTCAATTACAAAAAGATTTTCCTTTGCAGCCACTTGAGCAATTTGCACATAGTCAGCAGAAAGTCCAAATAAATCAACGGCAATAATAGCTTTTGGCTTTAGACGTCCCTCTTTTTTTACCATTTCGATAGCGTGAGAAAGTTTTTCAACATCAATATTGAATGTATCAGGTAAAACATCAACAAAAACAGGTTTAGCCCCCACCAAAGCAACCACTTCAGCCGTTGCTGAAAATGTAAAACTAGGACAAAAAACAGCATCGCCTGGACCAATATTTTTAGCCATAAGAGGCATCTTCAAAGCATCTGTTCCATTAGCACATGCAATCACATGTTTAACGCCAAGATATTCTGCCAATTTCTCTTCAAATTCTGTTACTTTTGGCCCCAAAATATACTTACCACTAGCGACTACATGCGCAATTGCAGAATTAATTTTATCTTCAATACGCGCACGCTGCGCCCCAAGGTCGATGAATTGCATATTAACTCCATTGATCATCACAAGAATGCAAAAGCGCTACCTATCTCTTTTATCTATCATAATTGACATCAGCAGCTGTTAAAATCCGTAAAACAGCAACAGCATCATCACCATTTGTACGAGGTGATTGACGCGTTTCAATACAATGAAGGAAATGCCGTAATTCGCAAGTAAGCGGCAAATCTTCACAAACATCAATGTAATTCAGCTCATCCATGCTAAAAGCCCACTCTTGATTTTCTTTCCAAACGGCAAAATGGTGCATTGCCAATTTACGACTCCACGGTTCCATATCATCAAAAACGAGTATAGCCTTTGTTCCAACAACAGTTAAACGCCTCTCACGATAAGAACTCAAGCGTGAAGTAAAAAGATGACTACGCACACCATTTGGAAAAATCATATGAATATGAGAAAAATCAGAAATCTGATCAACGACAGCAGCCCCCTCACCGCGAATTTCGGAAGGTTCACATCCTGTCAACGCCAAAATCATTGAAAGATCATGAGGGGCAAGATCCCATAAAGCATCACTGTGTGTGTGAAATTTTCCAAAGCCTAATCTATGAGAATAAATATATCGCACATCTCCCACATCTCCGTTTTTCACCAATTCACACATTTTTTCAAAAGCTGGATGAAAACGCAAAATATGGCCCACCATAAAAACTCGCTCATAGGCCTCAGCCTCCTGAACTTGGCGTTTAGCATCAGAAACATTCAAGGCTATTGGTTTTTCCACCAAAACATCTTTACCATTTTTAACAGCACGGAGCACATTTTGCGTATGCAATTGTGGCGGCAACGCTAATACCAGCGCATCAATATCTCGATGAGTAAAAAGATCATCTGGTGTAACAACCTCTACACCATACAGTGTTGCAAAACTAGCAGCACGATCATTATCAATATCAGAAACTGCTGCTAAAGCCCCGAGAGAGTGGAGTGTCCGTATATGATTTTCACCCCAATGACCGCATCCTAAAACCGCTACACGTGGCACCATTTTCATGCCTTACCTTACTTTATCATATGAAAATTACACTTTTACATATCGAGGATAAAATAGAATGACAAGAGAAAAGCTTAAAAACGATGCTTGACATCTTACTATTCTACCCCTTATATCCGCAAAAGATGTAATTATTGACAATTATGATTGCTTATTTTGGCGGAGTAGCTCAGTAGGTTAGAGCAGAGGAATCATAATCCTTGTGTCGGGGGTTCAAATCCCTCCTCCGCTACCATTACTTTTTTGTTGTGTGTGTAGCTTACTGTAGCTTGCCAGTTGTAGCTTGCCAGCAGGTTTTGTATATTTTGACACTAGGTTTTGTACCAATTTATTTTTTCTCAAAGAGTTTTTAAGGGGTTCTCAAAGGGTCTTTGTAGCTTGCCAGCAGGTTTTGTATAATTTGCCACTAGGTTTTGTACCAATTTATTTTTTTTCAAAGAGTTTTTAAGGGGTTCTCAAAGGGTCTTCAAAGACCTTTCAAAGATCATTTAAAGCCTCTTTTTCTTTTCTGCTCAAAATCGCAATTTTTGATGATCAATCATTGAGTTGGAATCGTATTATTTGAGAAGCAGCGTATATAAGATGGTATGACTTCTTTTAGCATAAATTGACTGATGATTTTTCTGTATCCTAAGCACATTATTCAGGACATTATTAAATAAGAGAAGCGTTTAAGGAATTCGGTCAACTTGACCAAATTGCTCTTCAGTATGCAATTGTGCAATGTTTGCACCATTGCTCCTTTGAGGAATTGGGTAAACAATACCCTATTGCTGTACTCATGCAATTGGTGCAAGTTGCACCTATTCCTTACCTCCACACCAAAATGCGAACTTTTGATTTTGGTCTCAATACTCTTCAACACCGATCAAAGGGTCAAGTTGTCCCTTTGATTTTCTGTCACTCAGAGGTTTCCTTTTCTCCTACCTCTTTTCCCTTGTTTGGTGCCTCGAGTGTGATTTCTGTTGTGTATCCGCTTTGTTTTTCATAGCGGTGGGTGACGGTTGCGGCTTTCCATGGTCCATTGATTTGCCCACGAAACCCTTGCAATAAAAGAGGTTGATCCGCCATGATTTCAGGGCGTCCCTCAAGGGTCAAAGAACCACTCCCTACAGCACGACACAACCTGTCCGACTCGGAAGCAGCAACAGCTCGTGCTTCCTCCTCACAAGTGTAACAAGTCCGTAAACGCCGCACGGGACCGCTAAACCCTGTCTGATGCTTGACTTGGCATTGCTGCCCTTTTGAGCGATCAAAATAAGAAGCTTCAATGGTGCCATATTGCGTGCGTGGCTCTAATGTGAATTCCCAGTTGGAACAGTCGTGCTTATGGATTGCTAATGCTGGTAAATTGTCACCGCTTAAAAATAAAAACTTATTGTCCTTGATCAAAAAACGTGCCCGCATGCGATCGGCAAGGCGGGTTAAAAAATCAACAGCCGATTGATCTGTACGAATCACATAAGGCAAAGTTTGTTGAGTGAACTGAGGACTGACCTTTTCTTGATAGCCATGGCGTTTGGCAAGTGTCTCCACAATCTCACCAACAGTTTTGTGATCAAAATGTTCACTCACCTGTTCTTTGAGCTCTTTACGCATCGAGGCGCTTTTGCCACAAAGGCGCAAAATCTCTCCATCACTGCCACCACAACTTACAACCGATTCGACAAAAAAACGCCCCATAAAGGCACTGATGCTGTTCTCATAGCCAAAAATCACTTGCAGAGTGCTGTTGCTTGAGGGAACCTCTAAATCATTGCCACTATCATCAAACTCTGCTTCAAATGTATCGGCTTCATTCCCGGCATGATCCGTGATAGTTGCGGTTAAAAGACGCTGGTAAAA
>NZ_JBHIRO010000010.1:0-85979 GCF_042197165.1 Bartonella sp. AA23NXGY
GTTTTGCTATTCGTGAAGGTGGTCGTACTGTTGGTGCCGGTATCGTCTCTAAGATCATTGAATAAATAATGCTTGTTAAAGGGGTGTTAAAAGTGTTTTAGTTTTGAGAGTTAGGGGTATAGCTCAGTTGGTAGAGCGGCGGTCTCCAAAACCGCAGGTCGCGGGTTCAAGTCCTGCTGCCCCTGCCAAAGAGGGATTTTACATATAAGGGAGTGGATTTTGCTGCCTTTTTCGCTTTTTTTGATATGGGGCTTGTTTTTTTGTGTGTGAAACGGTATTGAATAGAAAGTAAGGAAATTGCATAAGTCTGAAAGTTGGCTTTTGCATTTTTTCCTGTTTATTTTGTTCTATAAAACACAATAGGACTAGAGAGAGTATAGTGTGACGATGGCATCTAAAACCAATCCGATTACCTTTTTGAAGCAGGTTTATGCAGAAACAATTAAAGTGAAATGGCCTACACGTCGTGAGACGGTTATTTCTACTATTATGGTTTTGTTGGTAACTGCATTGGCTTCAGCTTTCTTTTTTATTGTGGATCAGGTTATGCATTTTGGTGTTTGGCGGGTTATTGATCTTCTGAAATATCTTTTTAGTTGAGAATGTAAGGAAGTGTGACTGTGGCAGCTCGTTGGTATATTGTTCAGGCATATTCAAATTTTGAAAAGAAAGTAGCGGAAGCTATTGATAAGGAGGCAAAGCAAAAGGGACTTGATCATCTTTTTGAAAAGATTTTTGTTCCAACAGAGCGTGTTGTAGAGGTTCGTCGTGGACGCAAAGTTGATACTGAGCGAAAATTTTTTCCTGGTTATGTTCTTGTTCGTGCTGAGTTAACAGATGAAGTTTATCATCTTATTAAGAATACGCCTAAAGTGACAGGTTTTTTAGGGTCGGATGCGCGTCCTGTTCCTATTTCTGATCGAGAGGTTGAACAAATTCTCAAACAAGTTCAGGAAAGGGTTGAGTCTCCAAAGTCCTCTGTATTGTTTGAGGTTGGAGAGCAAGTTCGCGTTGCTGATGGTCCTTTTGTTTCGTTTAATGGAATTGTTCAAGAGGTTGAAGAAGAGCGCTCTCGTCTTAAGGTTGAAGTGCTTATTTTTGGGCGTCCTACGCCTGTTGATTTGGAATTTGGTCAGGTTGAAAAACTCTGATTAAACTTAGAGTAGTTTTAATTACTTTAAGGAAGGAGTGGGAGGTGATTTATAGCTTTTGTCGGCTTAATGATCCGAACCACGTGACTGCAAGCGGGTAACGGGCAAGATGAATTGTCAGTATACCAGTGAAATTAAAGGCAGATTGTTATGGCAAAAAAAAGTATAGGTCAGCTTAAGTTGCAGGTCCCTGCAGGAGCTGCTACTCCATCTCCACCAATTGGTCCAGCTCTTGGGCAGCGTGGTATTAATATCATGGAATTTTGTAAGGCGTTTAATGCAGCGACACAAGAAATGGAAAAGGGGGCACCGATTCCAGTTGTTATTACGTATTACCAAGATAAGTCTTTCACCTTTTCTCTCAAGACGCCTCCTGTATCATTCTTTTTAAAGAAGGAAGCAAACCTGAAATCTGGCTCAAAAGAGCCTGGTAAAGTGTCTGTAGGAAGCATTTCTCGCGATAAAATTCGTTCTATTGCGGAATCAAAGATGAAAGATCTTAATGCGAATGACATTGAGGCAGCAATGCGTATGGTTGAAGGTTCTGCTCGCTCGATGGGCTTGGAAGTGGTGGGCTAATATTATGGCAAAAGTAGCAAAAAGAATAAAAAATATCCGAAAAGATATTGATTTTAATGAACTCTACGCTTTAAAAGATGCCGTTTCAATGGTTAAGGAGCGTGCCGTTGCTAAGTTTGATGAAACAATCGAAATTTCAATGAACTTGGGTGTTGATCCTCGTCATGCTGATCAAATGGTTCGAGGCGTTGCTCATTTGCCTAATGGAACAGGGAGAAATATTCGTGTTGCCGTTTTTGCTCGTGGGGATAAGGCTGAGGAAGCTAAGGCGGCAGGAGCTGATATTGTGGGTGCCGAAGATTTATTTGAAAGCGTTAATAGAGGGACTATAGATTTTGATCGTTGTATTGCAACGCCAGACATGATGCCTCTTGTTGGTCGTCTTGGTAAGATTCTTGGTCCACGGAGTTTGATGCCGAATCCGAAAGTTGGTACTGTAACACTTGATGTTGCTGGTGCTGTCAAAGCTTCTAAAGGTGGTGCTGTTGAGTTTCGTGTAGAAAAAGCTGGTATTGTGCATGCTGGTATTGGTAAGGCTTCTTTTGGTGTTGAAAAAATCGTAGAAAATATAAAAGCCTTTGCAAGTGCAGTTATTAAAGCCAAGCCGCAAGGTGCAAAAGGTGAGTATATTAAGCGCGTTGCTGTTTCGTCGACTATGGGAATTGGTGTTAAAGTTGATCCAGCAACGGTTCGTTCAGAGCTAGTATAAGCTGATTTATAATTTTGTTTTGGGGTATGGGAATATCAAAATTGTATTTAAAATGCTGATTTTCATCAGCTCGCTATCTAAGCTTTATAGGGCTTAGGTTGTACCGGGAGAAATTCCGGAATATCCTGTCCGAGATTGTAGGTGATGCTTTTAAGTATCTTAATCAAAAAAAACCTGCATGAGACTGGGGTAAAAACTGAGAGTTAAAAGACTTAAAGGGTTTGAGCCAAGGTTGCCTTTGAACGCTATGCGTGAAAAAGGGGACAGGATCCTCATCGGTGACATGAAGTATTTTATGTTATCAAAGGTAACCAACAGGTTTGTTTTAAGCAAATCTGTTAAATGGAGAGAGACAGTGAATAGAGCGGAAAAACGCGAATTTGTTACATGGCTTAACGAGGCTTTTCGGAAGTCTGGTTCTGTTGTTGTTGCACATTATTCCGGTCTGACAGTTTCACAGATGAATGATCTGCGTTCGAAAATGGGTGAAGCTGGCGGTGCCGTTAAGGTCGCCAAAAACCGTCTTGCTAAAATCGCTCTTCAGGGCACGGAATCTGAATCGATAGTGGGTTTGTTTACTGGACAAACACTTATTGCTTATTCAGAAGATCCAATCACAGCACCGAAAGTTGCTGTTGATTTTGCGAAAAGCAATGACAAATTTGTCATACTTGGCGGTTCAATGGGTGCAACAAGTTTAACTGTAGATGCTGTGAAGTCATTGGCTTCATTGCCTTCATTAAACGAGTTGCGTGCAAAACTTGTGGGTATGATTTCTACCCCTGCGACCCGTATTGCACAGGTTGTTAATGCCCCTGCTGGTCAGGTTGCACGTGTCATTGGAGCATATGCTCAGGAGGATAAGGCGGCTTAAGGCTGTTTGTATTCACGTTTATGGAAGAGCTTTAATGCTTTTCTGTTTTTTTGAATAAGATTTAATAATGGTTCAAATCTTTTAATTGAAGGAATTTAAAAATGGCTGATCTAGAGAAGATCGTAGAAGACCTTTCTAATCTAACCCTTTTGGAAGCCGCTGAGCTTTCTAAGTTACTTGAAGAAAAGTGGGGAGTTTCGGCTGCTGCTCCTGTAGCTGTAGCTGCTGTTGCTGGTTCTGCTGCTCCAGCTGCTGAAGAAAAAACAGAATTTGATGTTATTCTTGTTGAAGGTGGCGCACAAAAAATTAATGTTATTAAGGAAGTTCGTGCTCTTACTGGACTTGGTCTTAAAGAAGCTAAAGATCTGGTTGAAGGTGCACCTAAGCCTATTAAAGAGGCTGCTTCTAAAGAAGAAGCAGAAAAAATTAAATCTCAACTTGAAGCTGCCGGTGCTAAGGTGGAACTTAAGTAAATTTAATTTTATCGGCGGGCATTTATGTTCGCCGATTTTCTTTCTCTTAATACAAAGAGGGAAAATAATGAGTAAAAAACTTTTCCCAATGGTTTCGTAACAGGAATGGGATAGGTTTGGATTACTTACCCCTTCATCATAGAGTCAAAGAGATAAATGGCTTATGTTGGTGGGGAAAGTTAATGATGCTCATTATTGAGTGTCAAGTGAACTGGTCTGCATATGCAGGTTAATGGTATAAGGCTTTCAAGGTTGGTCTACCTTGAAGAGTAAAGATCAAGGAGCGACGATGGCTCAGACTCACGCAATGATGTCTCAATTCAATGGTCGTAAGCGCGTACGGAAATTTTTTGGTAAGATTCCTGAAGTAGCAGAAATGCCGAATCTTATTGAGGTTCAAAAAGCCTCATACGATCAATTTCTCATGGTTGAGGAACCGAAAGGTGGGCGACCAGATGAAGGTTTGCAAGCTGTTTTTAAATCGGTTTTTCCTATTTCAGATTTTTCCGGTACAGCTATGCTTGAGTTTGTAGGTTATGAATTTGATTTACCAAAATTTGATGTTGAAGAGTGCCGTCAACGTGATTTAACTTATGCTGCCCCATTAAAGGTCATATTGCGTTTGATTGTTTTTGATGTTGATGAGGATACTGGCTCCAAAGATATCAAAGACATTAAAGAGCAAGGCGTTTATATGGGCGATATGCCTTTAATGACGACGAATGGTACCTTTATTGTTAATGGTACGGAGCGTGTTATTGTTTCTCAGATGCATCGTTCTCCTGGTGTCTTTTTTGACCATGATAAAGGAAAGTCCCATTCATCAGGAAAGCTTCTTTTTGCTGCTCGTGTTATTCCGTATCGTGGTTCTTGGCTTGATATTGAGTTTGATGCTAAGGACATCATTTATGCGCGTATTGATCGACGGCGCAAGATTCCTGTTACTAGTCTTTTGATGGCATTAGGTATGGATGCGTCGGATATTTTATCGACGTTTTATGATAAAGTGACTTATGAGCGTGATGGAGAAGGATGGCGAGTTCCTTATTCTGTGGATCGCTTTAAAGGAATGAAGCTCATTTCTGACCTTATAGATGCAGATAGTGGTGAAGTCGTTGCGGAGGCTGGTAAAAAATTAACAGTTCGTACTGCGAAGTCTTTGGTAGAAAAAGGACTTAAAGCGGTTAAAGTTAGTGAAGATGATTTATTAGGTTGTTATCTAGCTGAAGATATCGTCAATTACGAAACAGGTGAAATCTACCTTGAAGCTGGTGATGAAATTGACGAAAAAGTATTAAAAGTTCTGCTCGATGTTAGTGCTGATCAAGTCAATATTCTTGATATTGATCACATGAATATTGGCGCTTACATCCGCAATACTTTGAAGGTGGATAAAAATGAAAGTCGGCAGGATGCGTTATTTGATATTTACCGGGTGATGCGTCCAGGTGAACCTCCAACAATCGATACAGCAGAAGCAATGTTCCATTCATTGTTTTTTGATCCAGAGCGTTATGATCTTTCAGCTGTCGGGCGTGTTAAGATGAATTTACGTATGGATCTTGATTGTCCAGACACAGTTCGCATTTTACGCCAAGAGGATATTCTTGCTGTTGTTAAGATGTTGGTTGAATTGCGTGATGGACGTGGTGAAATTGATGATATTGATAATCTTGGCAACCGTCGCGTTCGTTCCGTCGGGGAGTTGATGGAAAATCAATATCGCATTGGTCTTCTTCGTATGGAACGTGCGATAAAAGAGCGTATGTCATCGGTTGAAATTGATACAGTTATGCCACAGGATTTGATCAATGCAAAGCCTGCGGCAGCAGCAGTCCGTGAATTTTTTGGGTCTTCACAATTGTCGCAGTTTATGGATCAAACCAATCCATTGTCAGAAATTACCCATAAGCGCCGTCTTTCTGCTCTTGGTCCAGGTGGTTTGACTCGTGAACGTGCGGGTTTTGAAGTCCGTGACGTACATCCTACGCATTATGGTCGTATTTGTCCGATTGAAACACCAGAAGGCCCCAATATTGGTCTGATTAACTCCTTAGCAACATTTGCGCGAGTTAACAAATATGGCTTTATTGAAAGCCCATATCGAAAAATTATTGATGGAAAAGTCACAAAAGAAGTTATTTATCTTTCAGCGATGGAAGAAGCAAAGCATTATGTCGCTCAGGCTAATTCTTCATTAGATAACGAAGGTCGTTTTATAGAAGAGTTTGTTGTTTGCCGTCATGCTGGTGAAGTTTTAATGGCGCCGCGTGATCATGTTGATTTGATGGATGTTTCACCAAAACAGTTGGTTTCAGTTGCAGCAGCGCTTATTCCTTTTTTGGAAAATGATGATGCGAATCGTGCGCTTATGGGATCGAACATGCAGCGTCAAGCAGTTCCTCTTGTACGCGCTGAAGCGCCATTTGTTGGGACGGGAATGGAATCTATTGTTGCGCGCGATTCAGGAGCTGCTGTGAGTGCAAAACGTAGTGGTGTTGTTGATCAAGTCGATGCTACCCGTATTGTTATACGTGCAACAGAAGATTTAGATCCTTCAAAATCAGGCGTTGATATTTACCGCTTACAGAAATTTCAGCGTTCTAATCAGTCCACTTGTATTAATCAGCGTCCTCTTGTACATGTCGGTGATAGGGTAGAGAAAGGTGATATCATTGCAGATGGTCCATCCACGGATCTTGGTGATTTGGCTCTTGGGCGGAATGTTCTCGTAGCCTTTATGCCTTGGAATGGATACAATTATGAAGATTCTATTTTGTTATCCGAGCGCATTGTTGCTGATGATGTGTTTACTTCAATTCATATTGAGGAATTTGAAGTTGCGGCACGCGATACAAAACTTGGACCTGAGGAAATTACGCGCGACATTCCTAATGTTGCGGAAGAAGCGTTAAGAAATCTTGATGAAGCTGGCATTATTTATATTGGTGCTGAAGTTCAACCAGGTGATATTTTAGTTGGAAAGATTACCCCGAAAGGTGAAAGTCCCATGACGCCGGAAGAAAAGCTTCTGCGTGCAATTTTTGGGGAAAAGGCATCCGATGTTCGTGATACTTCTATGCGTATGCCTCCTGGGACTTTTGGTACTGTTGTTGAAGTTCGCGTTTTTAATCGCCATGGTGTGGAAAAAGATGAACGTGCGATGGCAATTGAGCGTGAAGAAATTGAGCGTTTAGCAAAAGACCGTGATGATGAACAGTCTATTCTTGATCGCAATGTTTATGCGCGCCTCACCGATATGTTGACAGGTAAAGTTGCTGTAGAAGGTCCGAAAGGCTTTTCGGGTAGTAAAAAGCTTGATAGTACAGTAATGGGGCATTATCCACGATCCCAGTGGTGGCAATTTGCTGTTGAGGATGAAAAGCTTCAAAATGAAATTGAAGCTTTGCGCAAGCAATATGATGAATCAAAAGAAGCATTACAACGTCGCTTTATGGATAAGGTTGAAAAGGTCCAAAGAGGTGATGAAATGCCTCCTGGTGTCATGAAAATGGTGAAAGTTTTTGTGGCTGTGAAGCGTAAAATCCAACCAGGTGACAAGATGGCGGGGCGTCACGGGAATAAGGGTGTTGTTTCACGTATTCTTCCCGTAGAAGATATGCCATTTCTTGAAGATGGGACCCATGCTGATATCGTCTTGAATCCGCTTGGTGTGCCTAGTCGTATGAATGTTGGACAAATTCTTGAAACGCATCTTGGTTGGGCATGTGCGGGGATGGGCAAGAAGATTGGTGCTTTGTTAGAGTTATATCAAGAGACCGGGGATATATTGCCGTTGCGTCAGCGTATTGAAAATCTTATGCCTGATGATAATCATAATGAACCAGTTCGTCAGTATGATAATGAAAGCCTTTACAAATTGGCATTGCAGATGAAGAAAGGGGTTTCAATTGCAACGCCTGTTTTTGATGGAGCACATGAGTCTGATATTAACATGATGCTGGAAGACGCAGGCTTAGATAGTTCAGGGCAGGTTACGCTTTATGATGGTCGTACTGGGGAGCCTTTTGATCGCCCAGTAACGGTGGGATATATTTACATGTTGAAATTGCATCACCTTGTTGATGATAAGATTCATGCACGTTCTATTGGTCCCTATTCACTCGTTACGCAGCAGCCATTAGGAGGTAAGGCACAATTTGGTGGTCAGCGTTTTGGTGAAATGGAGGTTTGGGCACTTGAAGCTTATGGTGCTGCATACACTTTGCAGGAGATGCTAACAGTAAAATCAGATGATGTGGCTGGTCGAACAAAAGTCTATGAGGCAATTGTGCGTGGTGATGATACATTTGAGGCAGGTATACCCGAAAGCTTTAATGTGTTGGTAAAAGAAATGCGCTCACTTGCTCTTAATGTGGAGCTTGATGATGCGCGTGAACTTATTGCACAGCGGGCATTGTCTGATACGGCAGAATAATAATTCAAGGAGCGCACTAGAAAAAAGCTGCGCTCTTATTACTTTAAGAGGCTCAATAACCTTATTAAGGCTATACAGGTCATTTTTAAAAGTAAATGTCTTTTAAAGAAGATCTGTTATAAAATAAATGAGATATTACAACAGGTTCTAAGAATCTTTGAAGGAGAACAGCATGAACCACGAGGTCATGAATCTTTTCAATCCTCAAGCGCCAGCGCAGACATTTGACTCTATTCGTATTTCTATTGCGAGTCCTGAGAAAATTTTGTCCTGGTCGTATGGTGAGATTAAGAAGCCTGAGACGATTAATTATCGGACTTTTAAACCAGAGCGTGATGGTCTTTTTTGTGCACGTATATTTGGCCCTATTAAGGACTATGAATGTCTATGTGGCAAATATAAACGCATGAAGTATAAGGGCATTATTTGTGAAAAATGTGGTGTAGAGGTTACTCTTTCGCGCGTACGTCGTGAGCGTATGGGGCATATTGAACTTGCGGCACCCGTTGCGCATATATGGTTTCTTAAATCATTACCAGGTCGTATTTCTACACTTTTAGATTTAACTTTAAAAGATATTGAACGGGTTCTTTATTTTGAGAATTATATTGTAACCGAACCAGGGTTAACATCTCTTAAGCTCCATCAGCTTCTTTCTGAAGAAGAATATATGCTTGCTATTGATGAATTTGGAGAAGATCAGTTTACAGCTATGATTGGCGCTGAAGCTATTTACGAGCTTTTAGCTAGTATGGAGTTAGATAAAATCGCTAATGATTTGCGTCTTGAATTAGCTGAAACAACTTCAGAGTTAAAGCAGAAAAAATTGATTAAACGACTTAAAATCGTTGAAAATTTTCTTGAATCTGGAAATAAGCCAGAGTGGATGATTATGAAAACAATTCCGGTTATTCCACCGGATTTGCGTCCATTGGTTCCGCTTGATGGTGGGCGTTTTGCGACATCAGATCTGAATGATCTTTATCGGCGTGTTATTAATCGTAATAACCGCTTGAAGCGGCTGATTGAATTGCGAGCTCCTGGAATTATCGTACGCAATGAAAAGCGTATGGTACAAGAAGCTGTTGATGCATTGTTTGATAATGGACGGCGTGGGCGTGTGATTACTGGAGCCAATAAACGTCCTCTTAAGTCTTTATCAGATATGTTGAAGGGCAAGCAAGGACGTTTTCGTCAGAACTTACTTGGGAAGCGTGTTGATTACTCGGGGCGTTCTGTTATCGTGACGGGTCCTGAATTAAAATTGCATCAATGTGGTCTTCCCAAAAAAATGGCTCTTGAATTATTTAAGCCTTTTATTTATGCGCGGCTTGATGCAAAAGGCTATTCATCAACGGTAAAGCAGGCAAAGAAGCTTGTTGAAAAAGAACATCCAGAAGTTTGGGATATCTTGGATGAGGTTATTCGTGAACACCCTGTTTTACTCAACCGCGCGCCAACATTGCACCGTTTGGGGATTCAGGCTTTTGAACCTATCTTAATTGAAGGCAAAGCTATTCAACTTCATCCACTGGTGTGTACTGCTTTTAATGCAGATTTTGATGGTGATCAGATGGCGGTTCACGTGCCGCTTTCTCTTGAAGCACAGCTTGAAGCCCGTGTTTTGATGATGTCCACCAATAATATTCTTCATCCGGCAAATGGTGCTCCCATTATTGTTCCCTCACAGGATATGGTTCTTGGTCTTTATTATCTTTCAATTGTTTCTGAAAAAGAACCAGGTGAAGGAATGGCCTTTTCTGATATAGGTGAGCTTCATTATGCCTTGGAAAATAAGGTTATAACGCTTCATACGAAGATTAAAGGCCGTGTTAAGAATATGGGGAAGGATGGAAAAGAAGTCTCTAAACTTTATGATACGACACCTGGTCGTTTGATTATCGGTGAGCTTTTGCCAAAAAGTGCGGATATCTCATTTGATATTGTCAATCAAGAGATGACGAAAAAGAACATTTCTAAAATGATTGATCATGTTTATCGGCACTGTGGACAAAAAGAGACGGTTATTTTTTGTGACCGTATTATGCAGCTTGGCTTTTCTTATGCTTGTCGTGCAGGAATTTCATTCGGTAAGGACGATATGGTTATTCCTGATAGTAAGTCGCGTTTAGTCGCAGAAACAGAAGCTTTGGCTAAGGAGTACGAACAGCAATATAATGATGGTTTGATTACACAAGGTGAAAAATACAATAAGGTTGTAGATGCTTGGGGTAAATGTACAGATCGCGTCGCAGATGAAATGATGAAACGTATTCAAGCTGTGGATTTTGATCCTAAAACAGGTCGTCAACGGCCGATGAATTCTATCTATATGATGTCGCACTCTGGTGCTCGTGGTTCTGCTAACCAGATGAGACAATTGGCCGGTATGCGTGGATTAATGGCAAAACCATCGGGTGAAATTATTGAAACACCCATTATTTCAAATTTTAAAGAAGGTCTAACTGTTAATGAATACTTCAATTCCACGCATGGTGCACGTAAAGGACTTGCTGATACTGCGTTAAAGACGGCGAACTCTGGTTATTTAACACGGCGTCTTGTTGATGTTGCACAGGATGCTATTATTTCAGCAGTTGATTGTGGTACCGCAAAAGGGCTTACCATGCAGCCGATTGTTGATGCAGGACAAATTGTTGCCTCCCTTGGGCAAAGAATTCTTGGTCGTACAGCGCTTGTTGATATTCTACATCCTGTCTCTGGAGAGGTTATCCTTGAAGGTGGAGCAATGATTGAGGAAGCTGATGTCGCGAAGATTGAAGCAGCTGGGATTCAATCTGTTCAAATTCGTTCTGCATTAACATGTGAAACACGTCTTGGTGTTTGTGCAAAATGCTATGGTCGTGATTTGGCGCGTGGAACACCTGTTAATCAGGGAGAAGCGGTTGGTGTTATTGCTGCTCAATCCATTGGTGAGCCGGGAACACAGCTTACTATGCGTACTTTTCACTTAGGAGGAACTGCGCAGGTTGTTGATTCATCGTATTTAGAGGCATCTTATGAAGGTAAGGTGGAGATTCGTAATCGTAATGTAGTTCGTAACTCTGAAGGCCATTTGGTTGTTATGGGGCGTAATATGGCTATCCTTATCAAGGATGAGTTAGGAAAAGAGCGCGTTGTACATCGTGTTAGCTATGGTGCTCATATTTTTGTTGATGATGGTGATGTGGTTAAACGTGGCCAACGTATAGCAGAATGGGATCCTTATACACGTCCAATTTTAACGGAAGTTGAAGGCTATGTGGGTTTTGAAGATATGATTGATGGTTTATCTGTCACTGAAACAGCTGATGAATCTACGGGTATTACGAAGCGTTTGGTGATTGATTGGCGCGCTAATCCACGTGGTGCGGATCTTAAACCAGCTATTATTATTCACACGGATAAAGAAGGTGAATCCATTGCTAAATTGTATAAGGGAGGTGAAGCCCGTTATATGATGTCAGTGGAAACTATTCTTTCTGTTGAGCTTGGTGCTCATGTTAAGGCTGGTGATGTTATTGCTCGTTTGCCAATGGAAAGTGCCAAGACGAAAGATATTACGGGTGGTCTTCCTCGTGTGGCTGAGCTTTTTGAAGCGCGTCGTCCAAAGGATCATGCGATTATTGCTGAAGTTAGTGGTACAATTCGATTTGGCCGTGGTTATAAGAATAAACGTCGTATCATTATTGAACCAAATGATGAAACTCTTGAGGCAGTAGAATACTTGATTCCAAAAGGTAAGTTGTTCCACTTCCAAGAAGGCGATCAAATTGAAAAGGGAGATTATATCCTTGATGGTAATCCAGCACCTCATGACATCTTGGCGATTAAGGGGGTTGAAGCTTTGGCATCTTATCTTGTTAATGAGATTCAGGAGGTTTATCGTCTGCAGGGAGTTCTTATTAATGATAAGCACATTGAAGTGATTGTTCGTCAAATGTTGCAAAAAGTTGAAATTACTGAATCTGGAGATTCTGGTTATATTCCAGGTGATAATGTTGATCGTATTGAACTTGATGAAATCAATGATAATTTGATTGCAGAAGGGAAGAAACCTGCATCTGGTAATCCCATTCTTCTTGGAATTACAAAAGCTTCTCTTCAAACACCTTCTTTCATTTCGGCGGCATCGTTTCAGGAAACAACACGTGTTCTTACTGAAGCAGCAGTTTCTGGTAAAATTGATACTTTGCAAGGACTTAAAGAGAACGTTATTGTCGGTCGTCTTATTCCAGCAGGTACGGGTGGTACAATTTCTCAAATCCGTCGTATTGCTGCAGTTCGTGATGATTTGATTGTAGATGAGCAGCGTAAGTCTAGTAATAACGAAGTGGCTAAGGCTATGTTGACAAATATGACAACCGGGGCCGTTACTGAATAATTTAAATACAACACCACATAATATAAAAACGTCTGAATAGAAAGTTCAGACGTTTTTTATTTCGAAATGCAGAAGTTGTATATTTTCTTGAAAAATATCAAAAATTATAAGGCGATAGTTATTTTAAACATCTTTAGTAGCTTATTATTTTGTAATGATGCTTATCTTTTTTGTTACTTTATTTTAAAGTTTCTTAATTTCTAAAAGCAGTATAGAATTTTTCCAAAATATGTGAAACTCAAAAATCATATTCAAGGAAAAGAGTTGATTATCTACAAATCAAATAAGATTGATTTTGAACTTTAGGAAAATTTTTGATTGATATCTTCTATAAAAATTTAAAAGGACTTATGATGAAAGATCAAGAGTCTTTTCTATAATCTAAAAAATAATTGATTCTCTACTATACAATGTTTGTGAATGTATTTTCTTCTAAATTAGAATGCAGAAAAGTAGAGATTAAGGTGCTCACTAAGTTTTATAAAAAATAGACATATTTCTTATAACAATGTGATCTATGCAGACAGAATAATAAAATGTACGAATATTATTCAATTGGAAAATTAACACGTGAGTTTTCAATAATAGCTCGAACTTTGCTATGAAGAAGAGGGACTTCTTATCCCTTTTCGGTGTGGAAGTACACGGCTTTATACATAAACGGATCGTCATAAGTTAAAACAAATCCTGTATGCTAACAGAGTAAAATTTTCGTTGTCTGAAATATCTGATATGTTGACAATGGTTGGAAAACCACCTGATGATGAGAAAAAGCTTAAGAAATTAATTGCAGGAATTCATAAAAAACAAACTGATTTAAAGCAGATGCAGCATGATGTTGATGATCTTCTACAGGATTTAGAACGAATTGAAGAGAGTTTTTTTTGAGAGCTTAGCGGAGTTGGGGGGTAGTCATTGATTATAAATTTATTTTGTCTTCTTTTAGACTAATTTCTTTCTCTTAAAAGAGATAGATTATACCGTCTCTAAGGGGAATATTTACCACTGCGTGAAATGTGTAAGTCATTTAAAGAAATAGAGTGTTTGAAAAAGCTGCAAAGGTATTTTCGCAGTATATTATTCTTGATAAGAAAAAACTATTTTTCATAAAGAAAGTAAAAACAATGACAGTTTCTCCTATGAGTGTTTTTCAATCTATATTGTCACGAAAGTCAATTCGCGCTTTTACTGATCAGCCAGTTAGTTTGGAAACAATCAAAGAAATCTTAAAACTTGCAGCACGTGCACCATCTGGAACAAATATTCAGCCATGGCAAGTAATTGTGCTTACAGGAAGTGTATTACAGAAAGTAGGGCAAGAGCTTTCACAACTTGTGCTTTCAGGTGTAAAAGGAGAGCGTGAATATAGTTATTATCCACGTCAGTGGCGTGAGCCCTATATTTCAAGGCGTCGAAAAGTTGGTTTGGATCTTTATCAGAGTCTTGGAATTCAAAAAGGTGATGAAGAAAAAATACTTCATCAAAAGGCGCGAAATTTTTTATTTTTTGATGCACCTGTAGGACTCTTATTTACAATGGATCACGACATGGAAATGGGGAGTTGGCTTGATTTGGGTATGTTTATGCAGACCATTATGTTAGCTGCACGTGGATTTGGATTAGATACCTGTCCTCAAGCTGCTTTTGCTGATTATCATAAACAGATTCGTACGCTTTTATCTATTCCTTCTGATCGCCATATTATCTGTGGTATGGCACTTGGTTATCGCGATATGAGTGCTCCAGAAAACAATTTTGAGACAGAACGAGAATCGTTAGAAAAATTTGTACGTTTCATTGAAACATACCCATAAAATATTTTATACAATTAAGCATATGTTTTGAAGAACTTAGTGCATTATGAAAAATATTTCCGATAAGATTTCTCATCCTTATTGAATTTTAATATTGCATATTAACACTTATTTTACTACGTTTGGAACATTGGGAGTGGTGACTCTAGGGGCATTGTCCGTTTTAAAGGTTGGCTAATGGAAAACACTATAGAAAGAAAGTGTTGGGTGGTAGCAAGACGAGCGACATTCGTGTTTATTGTTGTCATTTTTTTAGTTTATCTCGCAATTTGATTTTAAACGGAAGAAACGTTATGAAAAAGCATATATGCTCAAGCTGTACTATAGTTTAAGGTGATACGTGTTTCTATCTGTTTTTGAACTTTTTAAAATTGGGATTGGTCCTTCTAGCTCACATACGATGGGACCAATGACTGCTGCTAATATGTTTTTGCAAAAGATAGGAGATTTTTCTCAGTCGTCTGATGTTCAAGTTTCTCGTATACGTGTTTATCTTTATGGTTCTTTAGCTTTCACGGGTATTGGTCATGCAACAGATAGAGCTATCATATTAGGACTTTTAGGAGAAAAAGCTTCTACTGTTGATCCTGATAGCATGGGGTTTTTGTTAGAAAAAGTTATACGTGAAAAAAAAGTGCAACCAGAAGGTCATCCCGCTTATCAGTTTGATGTGCAACGTGATCTTATTTTTGAACGAAAGCAAATCCTCCCTGGACATACAAATGGACTAGCCTTTGAAGGACTTGATACTGATGGGAATGTTCTGTTGCGGCAGATTTATTATTCTATCGGTGGTGGCTTTGTTGTGACTGAGGATGAATTAAGCCATATGAATGATAATATACAACCAGAAGCATTTGAGGTACCATATCCATTCGATTCTGCTTGTACAATGTTATCAATGGCAGAAAAATCAGGACTTTCAATTGCTGAAATGAAGCGCTTAAATGAAGAAACAAAGATAGAGCGTTTTTCTCTTGATGTAGGGCTTGATGAAATTTTTTCAGCGATGACAAATTGCATTGATAGAGGTCTTTCACAAGAAGGTGAGTTGCCTGGTGGATTGCGTGTTCTAAGGCGCGCTAAAAAGCTGCATGAAACGCTTTTGGAAAAACAAAAGAAAAATTACAATTATCCACTTTGGGCAAATGATTGGCTTTCGGTATATGCTATAGCAGTCAATGAGGAAAATGCAGCGGGTGGTCGTGTTGTTACAGCACCAACAAATGGAGCAGCCGGTGTCGTCCCAGCCGTTTTGCGTTATTATCTTCAGTTTAATGATGATTCAGATCGAGAGGGAATACATAATTTTCTATTAACGGCAGCAGCTATAGGCGGTGTTATCAAACATAATGCCTCTATTTCTGGTGCAGAAGTTGGGTGTCAAGGTGAAGTTGGAACGGCATCTTCAATGGCCGCAGCAGGGTTGACCGCAGCGTTAGGTGGAACACCAGCTCAAATTGAAAATGCGGCAGAAATTGCGCTTGAACATCACTTGGGAATGACATGTGATCCTGTTGCAGGTCTTGTACAAGTGCCTTGTATTGAGCGTAATGCAATGGGAGCTGTTAAGGCGGTAACGGCTTCTTCTCTTGCATTATATGGTAATGGAGATCATTTTGTTTCTCTTGATGCTTGTATAGAAACAATGCGCCAGACTGGTCATGATATGAGTGAACGCTATAAAGAGACAAGTAAAGGTGGTCTTGCAGTCAATGCGATATCTTGTTAAGAGCTGGAACATTTTTCAATCCATAACTGGACTTTTTGGAGAGAGATCGTATTTCCTAATAAAGCTTATGTTTTTTGTTCCTTATAAATCAAAATTCCACTTTAATGCAGCAGTAGTTTGAAATAAATCTGAGATGATTCAGTGTTTTCTTAACGAATAATAGCTTTTTCATGCAAGCTTGGAGGGGAGAGTGTTGTACATCTGTTTGATTTGTCTCTAAAGTGGGGAAAAAGTGTAATTTGGAAAAAATAAGAAAGCGTAAAGTAAAATTAGTGATCAATCTGCCATTATTTTTAGCTGGGTTTTATGGCTTTAAAAAGTTTCCATAGCCATATATCTTTTAAGTAATGGAAGATTATGCCTGAGTATCCAAGGAAAATTTGTTTTAAGTCTGAATAATTATGATGAAGAAAGTAGAATTTTAAAGGTTTTAATTTTTTAAAAGTGAAGTTTTTTTCTACCTAGTATGGTAAAAAATGCCTTGAAAAAAAAACACTAATTTACAATAATTAAGAGATATATTGGAAATATCTTTTTTATTTATAAATTTTGTACCGACAAAAAAATTAAAATAAATAATAACGTATACATTAAGAAATATTTATAAAAATTCTCATGAGAATAGAATGCACACAATAGAACATTGTTGTGTTACGCGTTCGTGAGTTCGTTTTAAAAAAATATCTCTCAGGCCTCCCCCCAAGCTCATTTCGCGATGGCACCTGTGAATGATATAACGGTAAATCCATTGAGCTGTCTCTATCTTTATGCTTAATAAAAAGAAGTACGCTGGCATGGTTACACACTTTACCAGAGCCCCCCTCTGTACAGGGGGACTAAAGCACTTGGCATTTGAAACGGTTCATTATAGGCATTTTTAGTCTTTTTGGGACAGTTTCACGCTACACACTAATCTCGCTCATAACATGCAAGAGACGGTTTTGATTGATTCAACATAAACAGATTTTAAATGAGAGAATCTTACGATATTCGAGATTCTCATCTAACAAACAAAATAATTAATTATCTTTATAAATCAGTATCTTGCATATGAATAATATAATGTAAGTTTTCCATGAATGGTATAAAATCTATAGAGTATTAGCATCTTTATTTATAAAGGGAGAAAACCAGCACTATCATCCTTTTTTTCAACTTTCAATATTACAAAAGATCCTAGTACTTGAAATGATTCATAAGGGATACTTTGATTCCTTTTGTAAATGCTTTATATGTCAATTTTGCTCGTGATGAGCAAGCGAGCGATTTTGACTGATTCAATATAAGAAGTAAAATAAGAGTATTTTACGAAAATCTCTTGTTCAATATGCAAAAAATAAATTATAATTATAAATTAAAATCTTATGGAAATCGTTATCATAATATTTAATCTGATAATTTATTTACGTTTTTTCATCGATAGTATTTGTATTTTCCAATTTTCTGTGCCTGTTGACATAAATACAAGTAAGAGAAGTGAGATTGTTTTTTTTTACAGCGTTTATGTTGTATAGGGAGCGTTATTAAGAGGGATTTTCTTTATTGAACTTTTACAATAATCCCACCAAATGATAAGCTTTCATCTAATGAAGCTATTCATTTTTTCCAGAAAGATATCAAGGATAATTTTTTATATTAAATCCAAAAGTGGAAAAATATTGGGTATTTTTATGTCCTTAACAATGTTTTATTGAAAGCTTGAAGATATTGGATAGTTGGAAAAGCTGTCAGAAAATTCAACAATTTAAGAAAAAAGTATGTTTATCAAAAGGTTTTCTGAGGCTGTAGATAATGGTTAATAATAAAATAATTTTTTAGAGAGGGCTGTAGAATTAAATATTTGTTGCTCCTAAACGGATTTTAATAGGCACATTACCAGTTTGGCTCGCAACGCGTAAATGAATGCGTACAGGAGGCATTATGAGACGACGGTTGCGCATTGTTTGGCAAATGAGAAGGTTAACAAGAGACTGTGTATCTAATGCAGTCGAATTATATTTTAAACCAGTAAGTTTTGCGGCAGCATCGTGAAGAGAACGCAATGAAAGGAGGGATGATTGCTTCAATAAAACTTCTTTTTTATGGAATGAAGCAAAAGCATTATCTGTCATAATACTATCCTTAACGCAGAATTCAAAAATTTTTAGTAGGCTACAGTATAGCAGTTAAAATTTGCTTTCTTTAATGTAGAGCAAGCATCAAATGCAGCTTTTTTTGATTGAAACCCTGTAAAGCGCGCTCGGTAATAACGCTGCCCATTTTTTTCAAACAGTTGCATATGTGAAGATGCGTTCTTTAAAGTGGAAAAAGCTGTATTTTTTGCTTTTAAAAGTAGAGTTTTTGCTTGTTCTTCACTAGGAAGAGAACCAATTTGGATAGCCCATCCGGCATTTTCGGACAAAGAGACTGTTACAATTTTATGAGTCTCAGCCGGTATAGTTTTTTGAGGATTCGGTATTGGTATAATTACCTTATTGACAGCCGTTATTGCGATATTGGAGTTTTTAGGTTGTTCTGCAAATGCTGTCAACATAGTCGAAATTTCATCGTCAAAATTACTTGAATCAGCTTTAATGGTCGGTATAGGAGTATTGGCCCCAGTGGGTAAGTGATAGCGTACAGAAGCTATTAAACGTTCACCACTTTTCATTTGGCTTGCTTTGGGCAAATATTGATTCAATAAGCTAGCCATATGCTCGTCACGTGCAGTAGATGATTTACCTCCCATAACAACAGCGACAATAGAGCGCCCCTCAAGACGCATCGAAGTTGCTAAATTAGAACCTGACATTTGTGTGTAGCCTGTTTTAATTCCATCGACACCTTTCATTATTTTAATAAGTTTATTGTGGCTGTTAATTTTATGTCCACGGAAATTAAAACTTTTTGTTTTGAACAATTTATATTGTTTGGGAAAATGTTTACGTAAAGCTAATGACAAAGTCGCTATATCTCGTGCTGTAGAATAATTGCGCACATCCGGAAGTCCTGAAGCATTTGCGAAATGTGTATGTTTCATGCCAAGTTTACGAGCTTTTACTGTCATCATTTGAGCGAATTTTTTTTCACTACCTCCAAGATATTCTGCAATGGCAGCAGCAACATCATTTGCGGACCTTGTAATGAGTGCTTTAGCTGCTGATTCTGCAGAAATTGTTTGGCCTGCTTTAAATCCAATTTTTGTCGGTGGACGCATTGCTGCATAATGTGAAACAGGAATTGGTGTATTTGGTGTCACACGACGCATCTGCATAGCTTCAAAGAGTAAGTACAATGTCATCATTTTTGTTAAAGAAGCAGGATAACGTTTCAGTGTTGCATTGGCTTGAAATAAAGTTTTTCCCGTAGTAGCATCTATAACAATAGCCGCATACTTATCAGGATAGGCCCCTTGAGGTGTGGCGGATGCCCAACAGTAAGAAAAAGCTAACATAACAAAAGAAATTGCTATTGTTTTACAGTAGCGCATAATTTTTTGATAATTAATATACACTTGCAGTATCCTATTTCTCCATTTATCCTCAAAAACTTCTATAAAGCTTCCTTTTCTGTAATTTATTGATGCAGTTTAGACGAATGGTATTACTAATTTGTTTACAGAAGTTATTTTATGAGTGAGTGATTGAAGTCTAACCATAGAGGAAAATTTTTTTCTAATACAAACAGGTATTGCAATAGTTATGAAAGAATTTAAAATTAATAAAAATGTACTGCATGGAAAACGATAATGGGACAGATGCTCATAATAAACTCTATAGCTCATATTATGCATAATGAAAAGGGCAAGAATTGGGATGAAGGTAGGCATGGTGCAGTTATAATGCCTAAGGCTAGAGAAAAACTCGAAAAACCTAAATTATGTCGAGTTTTTTTGCTTAATGATGATTACACACCTATGGATTTTGTTGTTTTCGTTTTGAAGAACTTTTTTAAAAAAAGTTTCGAAGAGGCAACGCGGATAATGTTAAATGTTCATCACAATGGGATAGGAGAATGTGGGACTTACACTTATGAAGTCGCTGAAATGAAAATATTACAAGTGAGGGAATGTGCGCGTCAAAATGAACATCCGTTACAATGTGTAATGGAATGGAAGTGAGGAGCTATGCCATCTTTTACACCTAGTCTTGAAGAGGTTTTGCATCGTGCATTAACAATTGCTACTCAAGCACGGCATGAATATGCAACACTAGAGCATCTTCTACTTGCGCTGTTAGATGATGCCGATGCAAATTCCGTTATTCAGGCTTGCCAAGTAGATGTAGAGGAATTGCGAGAGCGCTTAACCAATTATCTTCGCTCAGAGTTAGATGAACAGATTAGAGCTGATGAGGATACAAAGCCTACAGCTTTTTTCCAGCGTGTTATCCAACGTGCGGTGATTCATGCACAATCAGCTGGAAAAGATGAAGTATCGGGGGCAAATGTTCTTGTTGCAATTTTTTCTGAACGTGAAAGCCATGCAGCATATTTTCTTCAAGAGATGGGAATGACACGCTACGATGCTGTACGTTTTATTTCACAGGGTGTCACGCGTGATGATGGGTTATCCATGTTACTTGAAGGACTTGAAGAGCAATTAGATCAGCAGATTTCGGATAATGGTGAAAGAGGAACAAGTGCTTTAACGAATTATTGTGTTGATCTCAATTGTAAAGCACGTAATGGAAAAGTTGATTTATTAATTGGCCGTGAAATAGAAATTTCACGCATGATTCAGATTTTATGTCGAAGGTCGAAAAACAATCCGCTTTTGGTTGGTGATCCTGGAGTGGGAAAAACCGCTATAATTGAAGGATTGGCAAAGCGCATTGTTGATGGGCAAGTGCCTGAAGTTTTATCAAATGCAACAATATTTTCTCTTGATATGGGGGGACTTGTTGCAGGTACACGTTATCGCGGTGATTTTGAAGAACGCTTAAAGCAAGTTATTAAAGAGTTTGAGCTGTATCCAGATGCTATTTTATTTATTGATGAAATTCATACCTTAATTGGAGCAGGAGCGACATTAGGGGGAAATATGGATGCAGCAAATCTTTTGAAACCTGTGTTATCTTCTGGAACTATGCGATGTATTGGTTCGACGACTTACAGAGAATATCGCAAATTCTTTGAACAAGATCGTGCTTTAGAGCGTCGTTTTCAGAAGATTGATATTAATGAACCTTCTGTTACAGATGCGATTAAGATTTTGCAGGGGATGAAGCCTTACTTTGAAGATTTTCATCAGATTAAATATACAGATCAGGCGATGAAGGCATCTGTAGAATTATCTTCACGTTATATAATTGACCGTAGGTTACCTGACAAAGCAATTGATATTATTGATGAAAGTGGCGCAGCGCAAAAGCTTTTGCCACAAAAACAACGCAAGAAGAGTATAGGTGTTAAAGAAATTGAAGCGACTGTTGCCACAATTGCAAGAATTCCATCAAAAACAGTTTCTCGGAATGATCAGAAGATACTGAGTAAGCTTGAAAGAGAACTCAAACATGTTGTTTATGGTCAAGATCAGGCAATTTCCGTCTTAGTTTCATCCATAAAATTGGCGCGAGCAGGTTTACGCGAACCGGATAAACCAATAGGAAGTTATTTATTTTCAGGACCAACAGGTGTAGGAAAAACTGAAGTTGCAAAACAGCTTGCATCATCTTTAGGCATTGAATTATTGCGTTTTGATATGTCAGAATATATGGAACGGCATACGATAGCACGTTTAATCGGAGCACCTCCAGGTTATATAGGGTTTGATCAAGGAGGTCTCCTTACAGATGCCGTTGATCAGAAACCTCACGCAGTTCTATTGCTAGATGAGATTGAGAAAGCGCATCCAGAGTTATTTAATATTTTATTGCAGGTAATGGATTATGGTAGATTAACAGACCATAATGGTAAGAAAATTGATTTCCGCAATGTTATTTTGATTATGACGACTAATGCGGGTGCTTCAGATATGGCAAAATCAGCTATTGGATTTGGGAAAGTACATCGTGATGGTGAGGATATAGAAGCAATCAATCGGTTATTTACACCAGAATTTCGTAATCGGTTAGATGCAATTATTCCGTTTGCACCTTTATCTCATTTAATCATCAATCAGATAGTGCAAAAATTTATTTTTCAGCTTGAAGCACAATTAGCTGATCGGGGAATTTGTTTTGAATTAAGCCCTTCTGCAACTTTATGGCTTTCCAATAAAGGATATGATTCTCAGATGGGAGCACGCCCATTAGGGCGTGTTATACAAGAATATATTAAAAAGCCATTAGCTGATGAAATTTTATTTGGAAAGTTACGCAATGGTGGTACCGTTCGCGTATTGACACAAAAATCAAATGGTAAAAAAGAAAGCTTACAGTTAGAAATTTCATCTTCCGATATATCTGTAAGTTCAAAGAAAAGTAAAATGGAAAACTTTACAAAAAAACGTGTAGGAAAAAAAAGCACAACAACTTAAGAGTGTGTTATAAAGCTGCACGAATTTTTTTTGCATTCTCTTCAAGTATTTCTGGAGGCGTTACCATATCATTATGAGGGGTAAGCTCTATTCCCTCCATACGTGGTATAATATGAAAATGAAGGTGATAGACGGTTTGTTGACTAGCTGCTTCATTAAATTGCATGACAGTTATGCCATCTGCTTGAAAGGCTTTTTTGACAGCATTTGCAATTTTTTGAACAGCTTTAATAACAGGAAATAATGTTTCAGGATCTGCATCAAGTAAGTTTCTAGAGCCTTTTTTAGGAATGACCAGCGTATGACCTGGTGCCTGTGGCATGATATCCATAAATCCAATAACATCATCATCTTCGTAGACCCGAACAGAAGGGATTTCATTGCGAATCAATTTAGCAAAAATATTGTTATTGTCATAAGCTTGTTTCATACAAATATTTCCTTTTATCGTAAGTTTAAGATTCTAATTTAAAAACGAAAAAATGCAAGGTTTATCAGAGTGTAAGACAAAGAAGTATTTTGACTTCAGTTATATTTAGGATAATGCACTGTCTTAATGAAGGTTTAGATTTCTATGATGGCTTCAACTTCTACAGGAACATCCATAGGAAGAGAGGCAACACCAATAGCAGAACGGGCGTGTTTTCCAATTTCACCAAGGATATTGACGAATAAATTAGAAGCTCCATTGGCAACAAAAGGAATATCGGTAAAATGAGAATCTACAGCCACAAAAACAGTAATTTTGACCACACGTTTTATTTTATTTAAGTCACCCAGAGTTGCCTTGAGTTGCGCGAGAATATTGAGAGCGCAAGCTTCAGATGCTTTTTGGGCTTGTTCGGTATTCACAGTTGCACCAACTTTACCGATGGCTATTGGTTTTCCATTAATAAGAGGGAGTTGTCCAGAAATAAAGAGTTGATTGCCACTTTGTGAAGTGGTGATGTAATTGGCAAGGGGGGAGATTACTTCAGGAAGAGTGATTCCGAATTTTTCTAAGTTTTTTTCAATCATATTGGTCATAATTTTAACTCCATAGCTGCTCTATAATATATTCATTGCATAATCTATTTTTTGATTTAAGAAAATGTGTGGTTAATTGAGAAATTAACCTTTTTTGCCTTATTGTATGATGTTATGCAACGGGGATAAAGTTCGGAAGTTGGGAATGATTAGATCATTATTTATAATAATTTTATATATTGTTTTTTTATGTACTGCGAGAGCTGAAGAGCGCATTTTTATTGTGCCTCATCGAGCAATTTATGATTTTCATCTCGATAGTGTTTCTCATGAAATGACAATTTCTGCGATGTCAGGACGAATGGTTTACGAGCTTACTGGTTCGGCATGCCAAGGCTATAGCACACGTTTTCGTTTCATTAGCCGTGTTCACATTGAAGATATGCCAGTACGTTTGACGGATCAACAGACGACGAGTTATGAAACAGGAGACAGCCGTACATTTCGTTTTAATATTACAGATCAAGAGGGAGAAGAGGTTGTGCATCGTGCCGAGGGGGTTGCGGAGCGTACGCAAGATGGTATCACAGTTACCTTAAAAAAGCCAAAGGAAAAAGAGTATAAGCTTGCAATGGCTGAATTTCCAATGATGCAACTAAAAAATATTATCCGCCATGCAAAAGCAGGAGATCATTTTTACAATGTTACTGTATTTGATGGGACAAATAAAGCAGATAAAGTTATAAAAGAAAGTATCGTCATAGGGGAAAAGAAGACGCTTTTATCTGATAGCGAAACGGAAAAAGTAAGAAAATTGGATGAAGAAGAATATTGGCCTGTTACAATTTCTTATTTTGATGATGGAGAAAATAAAGATGGTTTGCCGGTTTATCGTAGCAGTTTTCTCTTACATGAGAATGGTGTCATGCGTGATCTTCATATAGATTATGGAACTTTTTCAGTGCGTGCAAAATTGAACAGTCTCGAATTCTTGGAACTTGGAAAAGATCTTAATCAATGCGAAAATGCAAATATTAAATGATTAAAGAAAATAACTTGAAAAAGAATCAAATATTAGTATGTTTGCGCTATTCCACACGCGGAGTCTGGGTGTTTGCAAATGATCTGTGAGAAACTTCTAGCAAGCATCCGCCGGTAGCAGGTCTTCCTGCTTTTTCCGCGGAGGTTGAACCGGAAAGGATAAGATTTATGGCACTACCCGATTTTACTATGCACCAGCTTTTAGAAGCCGGTGTGCATTTTGGTCACCAGACTCATCGCTGGAATCCCAAAATGACTCCCTATATTTATGGCCAGCGTAATAATATCCATATTATTGACCTTGCTCAGACCGTTCCACTTTTACACCAAGCACTTAAACTTGTTTCAGATACTGTAGCGCGTGGTGGTCGTATTCTCTTTGTTGGTACGAAACGGCAAGCATCTGACATTATCGCAGATGCGGCGAATCGTTCCGCTCAGTATTACGTTAATGCACGTTGGCTTGGCGGCATGCTCACAAACTGGAAAACGATTTCCAATTCGATCCATCGTTTGCGGAAGCTTGACAAAATTCTTGCTGCTGAAGCGCAAGGCTTTACTAAAAAGGAACGTTTAAATCTTGAACGTGATCGTGAAAAGCTTAATCGTGCGCTTGGTGGTATTAAAGATATGGGTTCTGTTCCAGATCTTATCTTTGTTATCGATACGAATAAAGAAAATATTGCACTCCAAGAAGCAAAGCGTTTAGGTATTCCAGTGATTGCTATTATTGATACCAATTGTGATCCCGATGACGTAACACATCCAATACCAGGTAATGACGATGCTTCACGTGCAATTTCTCTTTATTGCGATCTTTTTGCCCGTGCTGCTCTTGATGGTATTGCACGCCAGCAAGGAGCAATGGGTATCGATTTAGGAGCTCAAGTTGATGCACCTGTGGAGCCTATTTTGGAAGAAAATGCAGTTTCAGAAGTTTCTGAATAATATAAAATGCCTAATTAAGGTACTTTTATTGTCTAAAGAAGAAGTTATAGGCGTGCAGAGGGATTTTGCACGCTTTCACTGTTATAAAATAAAGAGGCAAATATGAGCATTACTGCTGCACAAGTAAAAGAACTTCGAGAACTATCTGGCGCTGGTATGATGGACTGTAAAGCCGCCCTAGCAGAGACCAATGGTGATATGGAAGCTGCTGTTGATTGGCTTCGTAAAAAAGGAATAGCTAAAGCAGATAAAAAGGCTGGTCGTACAGCAGCTGAGGGATTAATCGGAGTCGTATCAAAAGATTCACATGCAGTTTTGGTTGAGATTAATTCTGAAACAGATTTTGTTGCGCGCAATGATGGATTCCAAGACATCGTGCGTAAAGTAGCAACTGCTGCCTTAGATACGCTAGGGGATGTTGAATCTGTTTCTGTTTCTCTTTATCCAGGTTCTGAGAAGACTGTAGAGCTTACGATTAAAGATGCAATTGGTACAATTGGCGAAAATATGACATTTCGTCGTTCCGCTAAATTGTCTGTTGAGAATGGTGTTGTTGCGACTTATATACACAATAGTGTGGCTGATGGGCTTGGAAAACTTGGTGTTTTGGTTGCGATTGAAACAACAGGAAATAAAGAGGCTGCTCTTGCTTTTGGTCGGCAGGTCGCGATGCATATTGCGGCAACCAATCCATTAGCACTTACAGCACAAGATGTTGATGCTGCTGCTGTTGAGCGAGAAAAAGAAATTTTTTCAGATCAAGCACGTCAGTCTGGAAAACCTGAAAATATCATTGAAAAAATGGTAGAAGGACGTATGCGTAAGTTTTTTGAAGAGGTTGTTTTGCTTTCTCAAGCTTTTGTTATGAATCCTGATATAACTGTTGAGGCCGCTTTAAAGGATGCTGAGAAATCAATTGGTGCTCCAGCAAAAATTACAGGCTTTATTCGTTTTGCATTAGGTGAAGGTGTGGAAAAAGAGGAGTCTGATTTTGCTGCAGAGGTTGCTGCTGCTGTAAAAGGCTAGTTATTGCAAACTCTTGAACAGAGATTTAAAGTCATATCGTTGGTTGTAGAATCTCTGAGGGGAACAATGTAATTGTTGAGAGGGCGTCACGTGAAAAAAGTGGTGCCCTTCGTGATGTCAAAAGCAAAAAGTAAATAGGCTTTTGGGGAGATTATTAATGGCATTAGCACTTCCGTATAAACGTATTCTTTTAAAGGCTTCTGGTGAAGCTCTTATGGGAGGGCAGAATTTTGGCATTGATGTTTCTGTTGTAGACCGTATTGCCGCTGATATTGCAGAAGTGCGCACAATGGGGATAGAAGTTGCGGTTGTTATCGGTGGGGGAAATATTTTTCGTGGCGTTGCTGTTGCTTCGCATGGTGGGGACCGAGTGACAGGTGATCATATGGGAATGCTTGCAACTGCTATTAACTCTTTAGCATTGCGAACATCTTTGACAAAAATAGGGGTTGAAACTGTTGTACTCTCTGCGATTGCTATGCCACAAATTTGTGAAAGTTTCTCGCAACGTAAAGCAATAGCTTATATGAATCAGGGAAAAGTTGTTATTTTTGCAGGTGGTACAGGAAATCCATTTTTTACCACTGATTCTGCTGCTACTTTACGTGCAGCAGAAATTGGTGCAGATGTCCTTCTTAAAGGAACACAAGTTGATGGTATTTATTCAGCAGATCCAAAAATAGACCCTACGGCTAAGCGTTTTGACCAATTAACACATGTTGAAGTTTTGCAATGGGGATTATCTGTTATGGATTCAACGGCGGTCACTTTAGCACGTGAGAACAATGTACCGATTATTGTGTACTCCATTCATGAAAAAGGCGGTTTGGCTAAGGTCTTGAATGGAACAGGACGCTTTACAATAGTATCGGAATAAGGGTAAGCTTCAAAGGACAATTGAAGGAGACAGAAATATGAATGTTACATCGATTATGGATGATCTGAAACGTCGCATGGATGGTGCCATTACGGCTTTTAAACATGAATTAGGTGGTTTACGGACTGGACGTGCATCGGCCAGCTTATTAGAGCCGTTGACCGTTGAATCTTATGGTTCTGTTGTGCATATAAATCAGGTTGCTAATATTTCTGTTCCTGAACCTCGGATGCTTTCTGTTTCTGTATGGGATAAAACGATGGTCGGAGCTGTAGAGCGCGCTATTCGCGATTCTGGTCTTGGTTTAAATCCCATAACTGATGGTACGAATCTACGTATTCCTTTGCCTGAGTTGAATGAAGAGCGCCGTAAAGAACTTGTAAAAATTGCGCATCACTATGCAGAGCAAGCGCGTGTTGCTACACGTCATGTTCGTCGGGATGGTCTGGACAATTTGAAAAAGTTAGAAAAAGATGGTGAAATTGGACAAGATGAAGCCCATAGTTTGTCTGAAAAAGTTCAAAAACTCACAGATGAAACTATTGCTGATATTGATAAAATTTTAGCCGTAAAAGAATCTGAAATTATGCACGTTTAAGACGATTTTGTCACTAGAAAAAGGATGTTTACTCCCAGCCTGTAAATTGTTTCTAGGGAAATTGTAGGGAGTGGTGTGCTCTGTGGTAGCAAGGTGTGATGCAGGAAGGTATTCTATCATTTTGATATGGGAGAGACTGATTTGAAAGGGCAGATGTTTTTATTTTTTAGTCTGCGTGGTAAATCATGCCCTTTGCTGGGAGATACTATTTAACAGCATGGTGCGGTTTTTTAGTTGAGCACGTCTTTGTTAAAATGCATAATGAAAGCATTGTTAGAAATTATTCAAATATTCTAAGATGAAGGTTGGGGAAAGAATATAATGCAAAAAAACAAGCCTAACCGTTCTCTTATTTCTCATTATAAAACATGGTAAGTATAATCGATCAAGCAGATGTTATGTGGCGTAATTCGTTTTTTAATGACGAATAGTTGATAGAAAAGTGTTTTTATACGAAACCTATATTAGTTAATTTGTGTGGGGCAGAGGTAACTGCTTTTTCATTTTATATTTGAGAAAATATTAAAAAATATTTTATAATTTTGACGAAGATTTTTGAAGCTGTTTTCATTGATTATTAGTCTCATAAGCGCTATCTTAGTAGACTGAATTATTTATGATAAATTATAAGAGAAATTATACAGGTATGAGATAAAAATACTGCGTAGGGGAGTTTTTCTTGCGTTAATTTTAGAGCTTGTATTTTCTATTTTTATTGTTTGGATGTTGTTTTGTCTAATTTGGTTTATCGTATTCTGACAGCTTTTGTTTTTGGCATTATTGCGTTGTATCTAACATGGTTGGGAGGAAACTTCTTTTTTTTATTTGTATGGTGTATTGGCGGTTTTGTTCTTTATGAGTGGATGAGTATTACTAAAGAGAAATGGTGTATTTTACAAAAAATATTAGCAAGTATCTTTTATTTAATTTTTGGCTTTTTTTTAGTATTGAGTGTATCTGCTTCATTGATTTTTTGTGTTTTAATCATTTTAGCTACAGTGTTAGCTATTATATCTATAAAAAAGAGTGGTTGGGTTTTTTCTGGTTTTTTATATGCATCTTTTCCTGTTGTTGCTTTATGCTTTCTACGGGATCATGAAATGTTGGGGTTCCAAGTTGTTATTTTCTTATTTACGATAGTGTGGGGAACAGATATTGGTGGCTATTTTATCGGACGTGCATTAGGGGGGCCTAAATTAGCACCACAATTTTCTCCTAATAAAACATGGTCAGGAGCACTTGGTGGTACATTTGTCGGAGTTTTCGGTGGTATATGGGTCGCTTTTGGATTTTTTGATATAAATTTAGCCAGTTTTTTTGTGCCACTCCTTACACTTGTTTTGTCAATTGTTTCACAATTGAGTGATTTAGGGCAATCATGGCTCAAAAGACGGTTTTCTGTTAAAGATTCTAGTTCTTTATTGCCTGGACATGGTGGTTTTATGGATCGTATAGATGGATTGGTAGGGGCAGCTTTTCTTCTTTATTTAATTGGTTCATTTATGTCTGATATGGATGCGCCTTTTAATCTTTTTAGTATGATCTAATTGGGAGAAGATAGTTTGGAACTTTTAAATCATATCGTCACTATCGGTGATTTTCTTTTAAGAAGTTTGAGTATTCTTTTCATCATTATGATTATCATTTTTGTGCACGAATTTGGGCACTATCTCATTGGTCGGTGGTGTGGTATTAAGGCGTTAATTTTTTCGCTTGGATTTGGACCAGAAATAGCGAGTTATACAGATAAGCATGGCACGAAGTGGCGTTTAGCACTTATCCCCTTAGGAGGTTATGTAAAATTTGTTGGGGATGAGGAAAAAATCGATACGGAATCATCCCAATCATCTCTGATTGTTGATGGTTCATTTGTTAGTGCGCATGCTTGGAAAAAAGCAGCAACTGTTTTTGCCGGTCCTTTCTTTAATGCCCTTTTTACTGTTGTTATTCTAACATTTTTTTTCTTTATCTATGGTCGTGTAGCCATTGAGCCCGTTGTTGGTTCTTTGGTAAAAGATAGCCCTGCTCTTCAATCCGGTTTGGAATTAGGTGATCGTTTTGTTGAAATGGATGGACGACGGGTTGAAAGCTTTGAAGATTTGATGAATTATGTAGCTTTTCACGGAAGAGAACCCATAGAGTTTAAAATAGAACGCATGGGGCGAGTCTTTACAACGATGATTACCCCGAAAGTCGTTGAGCGAGATGATGGATTTGGTAATCGAACACGAAGTGCTATGATAGGTGTAGGTGTTCCTGTTGATTTAAATAATCCTGCACGTTTAGATCCAACTTATATAAAACATATTCGCTATGGTTTTGTAACAGCTGTAAGAAAAGCGTCAGACCGTACTGTGTTTATCGCCACTCAAACCGTTCTTTTTATGAGTCGTTTAATAGGAGGCAAAGAGGATCGTTGTCGGCTAAGTGGACCTTCTAAAACCGTTAAAATTGCTTGGAAAGTGAGCGAGACAGGTTTTATCTCTTTGTTGAATTTGGCAGCTTTTCTTTCAATAAGTGTTGGGCTTATTAACCTTTTTCCGATTCTACCGCTTGACGGTGGGCATCTTTTATTGCATGTCATTGAGGTCATTACTGGGAGGAAAATATCTGCTAAAATTCAGGGAATCGTTTTTCGTTTAGGTTTTTTCATTCTTCTCCTTTTTATGATCTTTGTCTTTTTTAATGATTATTTTTGTTGGTTTAGCTAATTAAATTATGGAAAACGCTTTATAAATTAAGTAATAATAGCAAAAACAAATTGAAGGTTGTTTACCATGTCTACAAAATGTTGTGGCGTTGTACATTATAATGAGTAATTAAGGAATGAAAAGTCTCGCTGTAAAAAGGTTGTTATGGCAGTTAGCTTTTAAGGCATCATGTCCAAGGAACGAGAGTAAGGTAAAAAAGCCAATGACTACGAATTCAAAGTTTTTAAATGCAGCATCTGTATTGGTGTTAAAGATGGGGATGATTGCCCCAGCAACGGTTTTTATGTCAATTGCTGCGGTCGGAGAAATACAAGCGTCTGTAGTCCGCTCTATTGAGGTTCGTGGGAATAAGTTTGTAAGTTCTCAGGCGATTCGAGACAATATGGGGATTAAGGTTGGGCAAGGTGTTTCCAGTGGTGATGTTGATAGTGCTGTGAAGAATCTTTTCGAATTGGGTTTATTTTATGATGTTAAAATAAATCCGGTGGGTGATAAATTGGTTGTATTCGTAAAAGAATATGAGGTTGTCAATCAAATATTGTTTCAAGGAAATAAATCTTTTAAAGACCCAGATCTTAAGCGGTTTATTTCTTTAAAACCGAATGAGCCTTTTAATTCTGCTAAGCTTTCTGCTGATATAAATACAATTCGTGAGGCTTATAAAACTCTTGGTCGTAATAATATCACTGTTAACGTTCAAACGATTAACCTTGGAAAAGGGCGGGTTAATGTGGTATTTAATGTCGTTGAAGGGAAAAAAACAAAGATTGGTGATATCACTTTTAAGGGAAATAATGTCTTTGGAAGTCGTCGTTTGCGTGATGTGATTTCAACAAAAACTTCAGGAATTTTTTCGAAGTTGTTGGGAGGTGATGTTTACAGTGAAGAGCGCCTCGCTGTTGATGAAGAAGCTTTACGTCGCTTTTATTATAACCGTGGTTATGCGGATTTTCGTGTAGTCTCTTCTAAAGCAACTTTTGATGCAGCAAGCAATACGTATAAAATTTCTTTCGTTCTTGATGAGGGTGCGCTCTATAAAATTAGCGATATTCAGGTTGAAAGTGATGTTGATGGAATTGACGTTCAATCTGTGAAAAGGATGCTTAAAACCCAGCCAGGTAATGTTTATAGTGCAGAAGATATTGAACAGTCTGTTGCAACTATTAATAACAAAGTTGCTGATTCGGGATATGCTTTTGCTAAAGTTGAACCGCGGGGAAATCGTAATTTAGCAAATCATACAATTTCAATTTTATATAATATTGAACGGGGTACACGTGCTTATATTCAACGTATTGATATACGTGGCAATGAGAAAACGCGTGATTACGTCATTCGCCGTGAGATTGATTTAAACGAAGGAGATGCTTACAATCAAACTTTATTACAGCGGGCAAAACGTCGTCTAGAAAGTTTAGGTTTCTTCAAAGCCGTTAATATTTCAATGGTTCCTACAGATCAATCTGACCAAGTTGTTTTGGTAATAGATGTCGTTGAAGCTTCAACAGGAGATCTCTCTCTTTCTGGAGGGTATACAACAGGGGGAACAAGTCCTGGTATGTCACTTGAAGTTTCTGTTACTGAACGTAATCTTGGGGGACGTGGTCAATATGTTCGTTTAGGATTAGGTGCGGGGCAAGAAAAATCTCGTAATTATAATTTATCATTTGTTGATCCTTATTTCTTAGGGTATCGTTTATCTGCTGGTGTTGATGTTTTTCGTAGTACTTATCGTGCTGATAAAGCCTATGATGTACGGCAGACAGGTGGATCGCTGCGGTTTTCGTTACCTATTAATAATCAATTATCTGCTAATGTAGCTTATTCTTATGTGCAGGAAGAATATGATTTTGGCGGAGAGTATGATTTTGACAAAGAGAGTGACATAATAGAATTATATGGGAAATATTCTGGTGCGATTGTTCAAGCTGCAAAACACAGCCCTTGGAAACGTTCATCAATTAGTTATGGTTTCACCTATAATACGATTGATGATATGAGATCCCCCCATGATGGGTGGTACGTGCATCTGCTTCAGGAATATGCAGGGCTTGGTGGGAGTGCAAAGTTCTTGAAGACCACGGGTAAGGCGATGATGTACAAGACTCTTTCTGACCAGAAGGATATCGTTGGTTTGCTTTCCTTTGGGGGTGGTTATATCCACGGAATGGGCCGAGATGGTGTTCGTATTTTCGATATGTTTAAAGTAAATTCTGATATGATTCGAGGGTTCAAATATAATGGAATAGGTCCGCGTCAGGTTTCCAGTAAGGGTGAGGTTTATTTCTTGGGGGGAACGACATATATGAATGCGACTGCTGAAGTACAGTTCCCTATCCCTGTCGTGCCTGAGGGATTTGGGTTGCGCGGTGCTTTATTTGCGGATATTGCCACGCTTTATGGCAATAATTATAAAGCCGTTTTTAAGGGTGAACCGTCTGTTACCAATACCAAAAGTGCTTGGCGTTCATCTGCAGGTGTGAGTTTGATGTGGGATTCTCCGTTTGGTCCTTTGCGTTTTGATTATGCTTGGCCAATAACGAAACAGGAAGGTGATCGTGTGCAACAATTGAACTTTGGTATTTCTACGAAGTTCTGATTTGAGCGATTTTAAGAAGGAAAAACTTGAAGAGAATAGCTTAAGCTGGGAGAGAAAGTGTTTTGATGGCGGATACATTTTTTTTTACGCCGTCCCGACGATTGACAGTTGCAAATGCTGCTGAGTTGACGGGTGCAAAGCTTCTTAATCCAGAGTTTTCTCATAAAGTTATCAATACTCTTTCTTCACTTGAGAGTGCTGTGGAAGGTTCGCTTGTTTTTGTAGAGCATCGGAAGTTTTCTGATGCTTTACTGGACAGTTCTGCTGTTGCTGTTTTGTGTACGAATGAGATTGTTTTTAAAGTTCCCGAAACTATGGCAATTTTGGTGACATCCACACCACAGCGTGACTTTGCTCAGATTGGTCGTATTTTGTTTCCAGATTCTGTCAAGCCAATGCCTTGGTTGGGGCAGAAGGGGATTTCATCGCATGCGCATATTCATCCAACGGCTAAGTTGGCACATGATGTGTGTATTGAAGCGGGAGCTGTTATTGGTAAAAATGTTGAGATTGGTGCAGGAACTCTTATTTCATCCACAGCTGTTATCGGTGAAAATTGCCGTATTGGATGTGACTGCTATATTGCTCCTAAGGTAACAGTTCAGTGTTCTATAATAGGTGATAAGGTTCAGCTTTATCCTGGTGTTTGCATTGGGCAAGATGGTTTTGGTTATGTTGGGGGCGTTTCTGGAATCGAGAAAATTCCACAGCTTGGTCGCGTTATTATTGAGGATGGTGTAGAAGTTGGTGCGAACACGACAATTGATCGTGGAACATTTCAAGATACTGTTATTGGTGAAGGAAGCAAGATTGATAATCTTGTACAAATTGCCCACAATGTCAAAATTGGACGCTATTGTCTTATTGCCGCTCAATGTGGCATTGCGGGAAGTACATCTATAGGGGATATGTCTCAGCTTGGCGGAAGTGTGGGAGTAGCGGATCACATCATAATAGGTAAATCTGTTCAGATTGCTGCTCGTAGTGGTGTTATGAATGACATTCCGGATGGCGAAAAATGGGGAGGTAGTCCAGCGCGACCATTTAAACAATGGTTTCGTGAAGTAGCGGCATTGCGCAGTATGGGAAAAGTTAAAAAGGAGAAACGCTGATATGATCAGCAGTGAAAAAACTAAAAACTTAGAGGCTGTCGATATTGAAAAACTATTATCAATATTACCGCACCGTTATCCATTTTTATTAATTGATCGTATCGTTGATATTGATGGTGAACAAGAAGCGATTGGTATTAAAAATATAACGATTAACGAGCCACATTTTATGGGACATTTTCCCTCAAAGCCTGTTATGCCTGGAGTTTTGATTTTAGAAGCTATGGCACAAACGGCAGGAGCAATAGCACTTTTAAATTTAGGCAATAAGCAAACAAATTTAGTTTACCTTATGACGGTTGATAATGCGAAATTTCGTAAGCCGGTTATGCCTGGTGATCAGCTAAAAATCCATGTTCAGCTTTTGAAAAAAAGATCTGGTATGAGACGTTTTTCATGTGTTGCAAAAGTAGAAGATGTTCGCGTCGCTGAAGCAGAAATTGCTGCGATGATTGTCGAAGAAGCATAAACGATATTTGATGGGAATTAAAAAATGTCCGGTACGAAAATCCATCCAACTGCTCTTGTGGAGAAGGGAGCGCAGCTTGGTGAGAATGTACGCGTTGGACCATTTTGCCATATTAGTTCAGAGGCTGTTATTGGTGATGAATGTAGTTTGACAAGTCATGTTGTAATAATGGGAAAGACAACGTTAGGAGCCAAGAGTAAAGTATTTTCTCATGCCGTTTTGGGGGCAGATCCGCAAAATAATAAACATAAAGGAGGGGCTACAACTCTTTTTATTGGTAAGAATTGTACGATTCGTGAAGGTGTAACAATGCATAGGGGTTCCGATTCGAGTGTAGGAATGACAGTTGTTGGTGATAATTGCCAATTTTTTTGTTATGCGCATATCGCTCACGATTGTTATGTAGGCAATCATGTAACATTTGCCAATAACGCAATGATTGCTGGTCATGTTACTATTGGTGATTATGTGATTATTGGTGGTGGTGCTGCTGTTCATCAATTTGTTCGTGTTGGACATCATGCATTTATCGGCGGCGTATCTGCACTGGTTGGTGATCTGATACCTTATGGAACAGCTGTTGGTGTGCAGGCAAAACTTGCTGGACTCAATATTATTGGCATGAAGCGTGCAGGACTTGAGCGTCAAGATATTCATGCACTCCGTCATGCGGTTGCTATGCTTTTTGATCATAGCAAACCATTTAAAGAGCGTGTCAGTGATGTTGCTTCTTTCTATTCTTCTTCTCAGTCTGTTTCTGAAGTTGTTAATTTTATTAAAGAAGAAGGAAAGCGTTTTTATTGTACACCAAAATTTGAAGGTGTTAGAATAAAAGAACATAAGGATTAAAAATGCCTATTTGGGGAGCCAGAAGTTTTCTTTCCGGCCGTACTGCTATTATAGCAGGAAATGGTGTTCTACCGATTACTGTTGCGCAGACTCTTGAGAAGAATGGAGAAAATCCTTTTCTTGTGCTTTTGCATGGTGAGGCAGATTCTGTTCTTTATCGCTATGAGCATTGCGAGCTATCAATTGTAGAGTTAGCACGACTCGTTAAAATTTTAAAAGAGGCTGGTGTATATAATGTTGTTTTGGCAGGTGGTGTAAAAAAGCGTCCACTTCTTAAACAATTGCGACTGGACTGGACAACATTTTTAGCTCTTCCTAAGTTAATCGGAGCTTTGAAGAGGGGAGACGATGCGTTATTAAAAGCTTTTATACGGGTTATTGAAGCACACGGTTTTTGTGTTATCGGTGCTCACGAAATAGTCCCAGATCTTTTAGCTCCCATAGAATTTAATTTAACAGTACGGCGCGCTACTCCAAAAGAGAAAAAAGATATTTTTTTAGCAGTAGAAGCAGCAAAGCTTTTAGGTCAATTAGATATCGGGCAAGCCGTTGTCGTTGTCCAAGGAAGGGTGGTTGCTCTAGAGGGCGCTGAGGGAACTGATAATATGTTGTGGCGTATTTGTGAAATGCGAGAAAGAGGGCAAATTCCCCTTAAAGGTGGCATTCTTGTAAAATGCGCAAAACCACAACAGGATAATCGCGTTGATTTGCCATCAATTGGGCCCGCGACAATAATGAATATTGCAAAGAGTGGTTTATCTGGTGTTGCGGTGGAGGCAAATAGAAGTCTAATATTATCAGTGAAAACAACAATAGAAAAAGCCAACAAATATTCTTTATTTATAGAGACATTTGAAAAGTTTGGTCATGAATAATTGTTTCTTAAAGATTGCAGTGGTTTCAGGTGAGGAATCTGGTGATTTACTTGGGGCCGATCTAATTTCTTGTTTATCACAACAGATAGGATGCAATATTCATTTGATTGGTGTTGGGGGGAGCCATTTAAAGGCATTAGGCTTAAAAAGCTTTTTTGATTCCCATGATATTGCTTTAATAGGTTTAAAGGAGGTGTTGAAAAAACTACCATTGTTGTTGCTACATATTCGCAATTTATCCAAATTTATTGCACAAGAACAACCTGATTGTTTAATTATTATTGATAGTCCTGATTTCACGCATCGTATTGCAAAAAAGGTACGTGCTTTAGCGCCTTCTATTCCTATCATTAAATATATTGCACCGACTGTTTGGGCATGGAGGCCAGAGCGTGCAAAAGCTATGTGTGGATTTGTTGATCATGTTTTAGCGGTTTTTCCTTTTGAAGAAAAGATTATGCAAGATTTGGGAGGCCCTGCCACGACTTATGTTGGACATCGTCTTTTGACATATCCTCCCCTTTTGAGAGTTCAGTCAGAAAAAAAAAGCCAATTAGAACAAAGAAATTTGATCGATACACAAACATTATCGCCTACATTAGTTATTTTGCCAGGATCACGCAATTCAGAAATTCGTTCCTTAATGCCTATTTTTCGAGAAACAGTAGAGATTCTTGTACAACGTATTCCTCATTTACGTATTATTTTACCAACCTTACCTCATTTGGTAGATAGAATCCGGGACTTTGTGCAGGGCTGGAAAAGCAAGATAGAAATTGTAGTTGGTGAAGATGAAAAATGGCGTGCTTTTGCACAAGCAAATGTTGCTCTTGCTGCACATGGAACTGTTTCACTTGAATTAGCCTTAGCAAAAGTTCCTATGGTTCTTTGCTATAAACTTGATTTCTTTTCTAAATTATTTATTTTTCCTAAAATGATGTTATGGAGTGCTGCTCTTCCAAATATTATTGCTGATAAGCCTATTGTTTCGGAATATTTGAATGAATTAATCCGTCCTGGCATGTTAGCAAGACAGGTAGAACAACTTTTGGCTAATCCTTTATTGCGACAGGCACAACTTGATTCCTTTGAGATGGTAGAACAGAAAATGAAAACTGAAGTACCATCGGGGGTTGTTGGCGCACAAACAATTATCACTCTTTTAAAAAGCAGGAATAAAATTGTATAAATAAAGCAATATTTTAATGATTAATATTTAATTTTAGCAAGAAAATTACAAGCACGTTGGCTTTTAGGATTGGTAAAAAATTCTTCAGAGGCTGCATCTTCAACAATTTTTCCATTTTCTAGAAAGAGTATTCTTTCTGAGACTTTACGTGCGAAGCCCATTTCATGGGTAACACAAAGCATTGTGATCCCTGTATCGGCTAATCGAGCCATCACTTCCAAAACTTCTCCCACACTTTCTGGATCAAGAGCAGAGGTTGGTTCATCAAAAAGCATGACTTCGGGTTCCATACAAAGTGCACGGGCAATCGCAACACGTTGTTGTTGCCCACCAGAAAGTTGTAAAGGATATTTTTCACAGTGTTTTTCAATACCAACATGCGTTAAGTAACGAATTGCCCGTTCTTGTGCTTGTTGTTTGGAAAGCCCTTGAACGGTCATAGGTGCTAAAATACAATTTTGTATAACGCTCATGTGGGGAAATAAATTAAAGTTCTGAAAGACCATTCCTATCTTACGAAGAACATTTTTTTGCTGTTGTATAGGTGCAGTATGGATATCAACGTTATGGATACAGATTGAACCTTTTTGTGCTTGTTCTAATTGATTAATACAACGAATTAACGTTGATTTTCCTGATCCGGATGGTCCACAAATAACGATATGTTCACCAGCTTGAACATTAAAGTTGATATCATGTAGGACCTGAAAGTTTCCATACCATTTATTTAGATTTTGGATAGAGATCACAGGGTTTTTACTGGGAGAGATCGATTTATTATTTTTCAAATTCATCTTATTTTATTCTTTCATTGATGAAGAACTTGATTAATTCAACATTTTGATTTGATACTGTTTTTTATGATCATTTTATTTACCGTAAATATCGAGTGAGGCGCTGCTCGATAAAAACAATAAAACGATGAATGAGTTCAACGATAAAGAGATAGATAAGAGCAGCCCAAACGTAAACTTGAAAATCGAAAGTCCGTGAATAAGCGAGTTTAGCAACCCCCATTAAATCATAAACAGTAATAAGTGAGGCAACAGCACTGGATTTAATCATTAAAATCAACTCATTTCCTAAGGGGCGTAATGCTACAATCATTGCTTGTGGAAGAATAACTCTAAAAAATGTGACAGAGTTGCTTAAACCTAAAGCTTTTGATGCTTCGCGTTGTCCAGTTGTTACGGATAGAAAACTTCCTTTAAAGATCTCAGATTGATAGGCAGCAGAATTGAGTGTAAAAATAAAAAGACAACAATACCACGCGTTTTGAAAAAACCACCATAGCCCCACTTGTTGCCAAAAACTGTTCATTGAACCAAGCCCATAATAAAAAAGAAAGAGTTGAGCTAATAAAGGAGAGCCACGGAAAAAATAGACATAAGCATTTGCAAAATATTGTAAAAATGTATTCTCTGATAGACGTGCAAAAGCGATAATCATACCAAGAAAAAGGCCTAGAGAACAAGAAATAGAAACAAGTTCAACAGTAACAATAAAGCCATTAATAAATTTGGGTCCATAATGACTTAAAAGATCAGGATTAAAAAGAAAATAAAGCCACTCAGGAATCATTGACTTAGCACCTTTTTATAGCCTATTTGAGTGTATGTTTCCAAATGGCGTAAGATTGCAGTAAAAACCGCTGAAAATAACAAATAGAGTAAGCATGCTACAAAATAAAATAGCATGGGTTTATTGGTAGCAGCGACAGCTAGATTCGTTTGTCTCATGAGGTCAACAAGCGCGATGGTAGAAACAAGGGATGTATCTTTCAGTAAAGTAAGCCAATTATTAGAAAGTCCTGGCAAGGCATTTCGGATGAGCTGAGGGAAGACAATACGAAAAAATGTGGTTGACCGTGAAAGTCCTAAAGCTTTAGCTGCTTCATATTGACCTTTATCAAAAATATTAAATGCTCCAAGCCAAACTTCACAAGAAAAAGCTGCAAGAACCATACTAAGGGCAAGAACACCAGCAACAAAAGCATTGATACTGAACATGATTTCAAAACTAAAATAGTCAAATAAATTTTGAATAAGGCTTTGTAATCCGTAGTAAACTAAAAACAAAGTTAAAAGCTCTGGTAGCCCACGAAATATCGTTGAAAAGAGGCGTGCCATAGCTTTGGCCATCTTAATATTGGATCGAATCATCACTGCATTGAGAAGCCCTAGAGGAAATCCTAGAAGTCCACAACATAATGCCAATGACAAAGTCATTCCTGCACTGGAAAGTATAACTGCTCCCCATCCACCATTGCTAAATGATAGCAATGCTAAATTTTCAATCATTCTTATATTCCTCATGAAAGAGTTAGATAATATTTTTTAGCAATAACCAACGGGTTTCATTAAAATATCATATTGATATTTAATAAACATCACTTGTAAAATATTTTCTCATAATCTTTTCATAAGTTCCATCCAAACGGATTTCTTTTATAGCTTCATTGAACTTATTTTTAAGATCATTATTATTTTGACGGACTGCAATTGCAACAGGAAATCTTGTTTCTTCTAGAGTTCCCAAGAGGAGACAACAATCTTTTCCTTCATTTTTAAGCCAATTTAATGCTTGTAATTTATCAACAATGATCACATCAAGTCGATGATTTAAAAGATCACGATTCACTTCTATTGTGGAAGGATAGAGTTTTATTTTCACCTCTTCAGAGGCAAAATGATCTTCTGCATAGAAAGCTTGTGTTGTATTTGATTGCACACCAAGATTTTTACCTCTAAAGTCTTTTGTCGAGATTTCTTTAATTCCCGAAGCTTTGGTAACAATAACAGCCAGTGCTGTATCGTAGTAAGGATCTGTAAAGTCAATTTTTTGTAAACGCTCTTGTGTGAGAGAGAGGGAAGCAATGATAGCATCATATTTTTTTGCAATAAGTCCAGGGATCATTCCCTCGAAGTCTTGTGTAACAATAGTACACTCAACATTCATTTTTTTACAAAGTGCATAAGATATATCAATATCAAGTCCCTGCAATTTATTATTTGAGTCAATATAACTGAAGGGAGGATAGGTGCCTTCACTCGCAATTTTTAATGTTTTCGCATCAGCCAATTGGGTGAATAGTGCGGCGCTTATTATAAGAGCTCCTGCTAATAGTTTCATGATGTTCTCCTATTGGATAAGCGGGCAATATGAAATCATTATGTTTTTATAATCTGTAAGCTTTTTGGGAGCAATTCAAAAATTTATTGATGTTTATTTTAGATCATTATGTTGGGCATTATTGATAAAAAAAGAATAAATATCTTATTGCTTGTATGATAGCTTAATTTTCACGAAATGATTGATTTGAATCATTTCATGAGTAAAAACTGAGGATTTTTCTTGAAAATAAGGCTATTAAATTTGAACATAAAAAAATTAGATTTTGATACGGTAAAAATACAACCTTATTGTTGTCATTAGATTCTACAAAATATTTAGATCTCAAGGAGCAATTAAAAGTTATTTTGATAAATGTAAATTTTCTTATAAAAATGCCGAATTTCCAATTATACCTGCATGTTCAATAAAGAGTTAAAGATACCCCTTAAATATACAGATTGAGTTTTAATTCATAGTACTATCTAATTGATATCGAAAGTAAAATATTTTCTCATAATTTTCTCATAGGTTCCATCGGCGCGGATTTCTTCTATTGCTTTATTAAAACTGTTTTTAAGATCATTATTATTTTGACGGAGTGCAATTGCAATAGGAAAATTTGTTTCTTCTAGAGTTCCCAAGAGGAGACAGCAGTCTTTTCCTTCATTTTCAAGCCAATTTAATGCTTTTAATTTATCAAAGATGATGATATCAAGCCGATGGCTTAAAAGATCACGATTAACTTCTGTTGCTGTAGGATAAAGTTTGATATTAACTCCTTCAGAGGCATAATGATCTTCCGCATATGCAGCTTGTGTTGTATTTGATTGTACACCAAGGTTTTTACCTCTAAAGGCTTGTGTTGAGATTTCTTTAATTTCCGAATTTTTGGTAACGATAACAGCGAGTGCTGTGTTGTAGTAAGGATCTGTAAAATCAATTTTTTGTAAGCGCTCTTTTGTAGGAGAAAGGGAAGAAACGATAGCATCATATTTTTTGGCAAGAAGACCGGGAATCATCCCCTCAAAGTCTTGTGTGACAATAGTACATTCAACATTCATTTTTTTACAAAGCGCATAAGATATATCAATATCAAACCCTTGCAGTTTGTTATTTGAGTCAATATAACTAAATGGCGGATAAGAAGCATCGCTTGCAATTTTCAGCGTTTGAGAATTGGCCGATAGGGTAAACAGTGTCGCGCTTATTATAAGAGCTCCTGCTAATAATTTCATTATGTTCTCCTATTAGATAAGCTGGCAAATATGAAACCATCATGAATTTTTATAATCTGTAAGCTCTTTTGGAGCAATGTAAAAAATTTATCTGTGTTCATTTTGCTATCATTATGCTGAATATCATTATCAAAAAAATAATTTCTTTTTATAAAGTATGGGAATAAAAAATATAGGAAAGAAAGTCACCTCTTATTGGTTATAGGGTGATTTTTAATAATTTTATTTAAAAATCAATAATTTATCTTTAAAAGAAAAACTATCAACTTAAATACAAAGAAAATTTCAGCTTTTAACAGGACAAAATGTAAAAGTGTTTTTATTCTAATTAGAGAAGCACTTAATGTAAGCTTTTTGCAATTTTATCTGAAGAAGATAGAAAGAAAAATTCTGACATTGCTAGATTTTAATATGTAATAAGGCTTTTAAACATGGGGGAATGATAGGGAATACATTTCCATTAAAGATAATGAGGATTATAAGGTAAAATTTTCAATTTCTTTTTGCTAAATGTTTGGCTAATTTGCAGAAGAGTATTCTCAATTTCTTTACAGAGCTAAAACTTAGAATTTTTTAGTAAATTTTTATGATGATGTTATCTCTGTAGAAAGAGTTTTAAAATCACGTTTTATAAAAATTTTTAAAGGATGTTTTTTGATTACTCTCAATAAAGCTTCAGTAAATTGAAGCTTTATTGATTTCTTTTTTTAATTTGCACGTTCATCTATAGGAACATAGTCACGCATAGCATAGCCTGTGTAGAGTTGTCGAGGACGACCAATTTTTTGTGCAGGGTCTTCAATCATTTCTTTCCATTGTGCCACCCACCCGACACTGCGCGCCAATGCAAAAAGGACAGTAAACATTTCAGTTGGAAAACCTAGAGCTTTTAATGTAATGCCGGAATAGAAATCAACATTGGGATAAAGCTTTTTCTCAATAAAATATTCATCACTTAAGGCAATTCTTTCAAGCTCTATTGCAATATCAAGAAGAGGGTCATCTTGAATGTTGAGTTCTTTTAAAACTTTATGACAGGTTTTTTGCATGATTTTTGCACGTGGATCATAATTTTTATAGACACGGTGCCCAAAGCCCATAAGGCGGAAAGGATCATTTTTATCTTTTGCACGTGCAATAAATTCAGGAATTCTTTTAATAGAACCTATTTCTTGTAGCATTTTTAGGCATGCTTCATTGGCACCACCATGTGCTGGTCCCCAAAGGCATGCAACACCTGCTGCAATACAGGCAAACGGATTAGCACCTGAGGATCCAGCAAGACGTACCGTAGATGTAGAAGCATTTTGTTCATGATCTGCATGAAGGGTAAATATTTGATCCATCGCCCGAGCAAGCACAGGGTTTGTTTTATATTCTTCACAAGGAACAGCAAAACACATATGGAGGAAATTTGCAGCATAACTAAGATCATTACGTGGATAAACAAATGCTTGTCCAATACTGTATTTATAGGCCATAGCAGCAAGCGTTGGAACTTTTGAGATAAGACGAACAGAAGCAATCATTCTCTGGTGAGGATCTGTAATATCAATAGAGTCGTGATAGAACGCAGACATAGCGCCAAGGCAGGCAACCATGACGGCCATAGGATGAGAATCACGACGGAAGCCATGGAAGAAGCGTGCAAATTGTTCGTGGACCATGGTATGCTGCATAATACATCGATCAAATTCATTTTTTTCTTGCTGTGTTGGGAGTTCACCATAAAGTAAAAGATAACAACTTTCGAGAAAGTCTCCTTTTTCAGCCAATTGATCAATAGGATAACCACGATAAAGCAATATGCCTTTATCACCATCGATATAAGTAATTTTTGATTCACAAGAAGCTGTTGAAGTAAAACCAGGATCATAAGTAAAAATATCGGTTTTTTTATAGAGAGAAGCAATTTCAATGACTTCAGGTCCACTCGTGCCTTTACGCAAGGGAAGCTCTACTTTTTTATCATTCACAATAATATATGCGTTATTCTCAGACATTCGGTATTCCTTTCAGATCCTTCACTTCTAAAAATTAAGACTCTGCTTCATCAGAGTGGGGGATGTATAACTGAAGCTTTTCTTACTTATTTAAGGGTAGATTGCCTCTAAAAGTGAGTACATGCAATCTAAAAATATTTCCTTATTGATCATTATTACTCAATAAGAAATGTATTTCAATGATATAACATAAAAAACTCTTTTAGGGCGCGTTGAGATATCTGTATAGATCCTTATTTGAGGAAATATACTCAGTGCACATCATGGGCATATTGTTGTGATAAGTTGGTCCTTGATGCGATGAAGGGATTCATTGCGTCCTAATAAAATAAGAATATCCAAAACACCTGGTGATGTTGCACATCCTGTAAGAGCTGCGCGAAGTGGTTGGGCGATAGATCCAAATTTGAGATTCTGTGTTTGGACAAAAGAGCGAAGTGTTTCATCTAGAGTTTTTGTATCCCAAGAGGGGCACGCTTTCAGAGCAAGATAAAGATCGTTTAAAATGGTTCGTCCATTTTTATCTAAGAGCTTTTGAGCTTTTTCATCAAGTTGTAAAGGTCGTTGCGTAAAAATGAAGGAGGCATTGTCAATCAGTTCGCACAGTGTTTTTGAACGTTCTTTCAAATGCGGGATTGCTTTTAAAAATTGAACACGGCGTTTTTCATCAAGTCTTTCAATAATTTGTGCTCCCCTATCGGTTTCTGGTAGAATATTAAGAGCGGCATCAAAAAGTTCTTGATCATTACTCATACGCATATAGTGTCCGTTGATGGAATCGAGCTTTTTGAGATCAAAACGAGCAGCACCTTTGTTAATATCCTCAATATCAAACCAAGAAATCATATCTTTAAGTGACATCAGTTCGTCATCACCATGACTCCAACCTAAACGGACAAGGTAATTGCGCAAAGCAGCAGGAAGATATCCCATTGTTCGGTAGGCATCAACACCGAGCGCACCATGTCGCTTTGATAATTTTGCACCGTTTTCACCATGGATAAGAGGAATATGGGCCATAACAGGAATGTCCCATCCCATTGCTTTAAAGATAATCGTTTGTCGGGCTGCGTTGGTAAGATGATCGTCACCACGTATAATATGTGTGATGCCCATATCATGATCATCAACGACAACAGCATGCATATAGGTAGGCGAACCATCAGAACGCAAAATAATGAAGTCATCGAGATCTTTATTAGGAAAACGGACATCACCTTGAACACGATCATGTACAATCGTTTCTCCATCTTGAGGGGCTTTGATGCGAATAACAGGCTTAACACCTTTAGGAGCTTCAGAACTATCACGGTCACGCCAACGTCCATCATAACGTGGTGGGCGCCCTTCTGAACGGGCTTTTTCACGCATTTCAGCTAACTCCTCAGGTGAAGCATAACAATAATATGCTTTGCCATTCTTGACCAACTGTTCAGCGATTTGGCGGTGACGTTCTGCTCGTTCGAATTGCGAAATAGGGGCGCCATCATAACTAAGACCCATCCAGTGCAAGCCATCTATAATGGCTTTTACAGCTGCTTCGGTTGAACGCTCTCGGTCTGTATCTTCAATTCGTAAAAGCATTTTTCCACCGGTATGTTTTGCATAAAGCCAATTAAAAAGAGCAGTACGAGCACCACCAATGTGAAGGAAGCCAGTGGGTGAAGGGGCAAAACGAGTAATAACAGACACGAATATTTTCCTTTAAACTAAGATATTACTTATGGAATTTTATAGAAAAGTCATGTTAGCATAAGTGATGGGGCGTGCAATAGCCGTATTGCGAGTTAAAGTGGGGGACTGATGTTTTATAAAAGTAAAGAGGGTTTATCCGAAAAATCTGTTACAGAAAGAAAAAAGCCATGTCAGATAGGGCAGAGTGTTTTTTCTAGGTATGATGATGCAAAGAACAGTAGCTATAATCAACAAAAACTTTTTTTATTGACACTCTTAAAAGAAGTAATCATTTTTTTTCGCAAATGGTTAGAAGATTGTATTAATAAAGAAGTTTCTTTTGGTATCCTTTTTTCGCTGATTTTAGTCTTTTTTGCCCTAGGAATCATTTTCTATTTTCATTTAGAGTGGGAACCAAGTTGGGGACAATTGGGGGCGTTGGTCAGTATTTTTCTGGGAATATTCTATGTAGCACGTTTTTATCGAAAAATATCGATTCCCGTGGGGTTTCTGTTTTGTATTATATTGGGTGCTTTAGCGGCAAAAATAGAAACGTGGCGTATTGCAACACCCATGCTAAGCAGTGACATTGTCACTACATTGACGGGAAGAATTGTTTCTATTGAGTCAGGTGCCAAAGGAGGATTTCGTTTAGTTTTGGATATTTTGAATACAGAAAATCCCGTATTACGCCATAGTCTTCATCGTGTTCGTTTATCGGCAAGATATTTGCCATCTGGCTTAGCGATTGGTGATGGATTGCATGGAAAAGTTAAGATTCGTGCATTCTCTGGGCCGGTGCGTCCAGGAGGCTACGATTTTAGTTTTCATAATTATTTTAAAAGAATTGGAGCACAAGGCGTTTATTTAGGAAAACCAAGAAAAATATCCGTTTCGCAGCCTGATGGAATATTCGCTATCATTCTACAGAAAATTGAAAATTTACGCACGAAGATGACACAAAGAATCCGTATAGCCCTTGAAGGAGAAAAGGGGAGTGTTGCAGCTGCCCTCATAACAGGGCAGCGTGCTGGTATTTCAAATGAGACAAATGAAGCATTACGTACAGCTGGATTAGCTCATATTTTATCAATATCAGGTTTACATATGGCGTTGTTAAGCGGCATAGTTCTTTTGAGTATCCGTAGTTTTTTAGCATTTTTTCCAGTTTTTTCTTCCTATTATTCCAGTAAAAAATTTGCTGCTATCGTTGCTTTTATGATAACAGCTTTTTATTTGTTATTGTCGGGCTTAGCAATATCAGCGCAAAGAAGTTTTGTGATGATTGCTGTTATGTTGGTTGCTATATTGTGTAATCGCTCTGCTATAACAATGCGTAATTTTTCCATTGCAGGGTTGATAACTCTGGCGATGACACCCCATGAAATATTAGGTCCTAGCTTTCAAATGTCCTTTTCTGCGACTGCTGCTTTGATCGCTTTTTTTGATTGGTGGAGTGGAAGATCATTTTTTCGTAAAAGAAAAACAACTCCCTCTTATGTTGGAGGGGGAGTGATAAATTTTGTTTTCTTATCGATTCTTTCAACATGTGCTTCTTCCTTTGTTGCAGGGAGTGCAAGTGGAATTTATGCTGCTTATCATTTTTCTAATATGGCATCTTTGAGCATTATCAGTAATGCCTTTGCTTTGCCTGTCATCTCAATTTTTGTCATTCCCTTTGGATTAATCGCAGTTCTTGCAATGTTAGGAGGATTCGAATGGCTTCCTCTTCAAATTATGGGTTTTGGAGTTGATCTTGTAATAAAGATTGCACATGCTATCAAGGCTATTTCTCCTGATTTGAATCCTGGTTTTATGCCGTTATCAGCGTTAGTTTTATTGAGCATAGGCTTGGTTGGACTGACTTTTTGCAAAACACCCATCCGGCTCTTTTTTAGTTTGTTTATTTTGGCAGGTGTTTCTATTTGTGTATTGCATTCACCTGTACAACTGATTATAGCAGATAATATGCGCCTCGTGGGCGTTATTCATGATAAAAAATTATATATTGATCGTTACCATATTTCTAAGTTCACGACATCCATATGGAAAAAGTCATTTCGTGTGAATGAAACGATTAAACCAACAAAATATGGTCCTTCGTTACACGGACAATTTATTTGTGATTATCATGTATGTACATCTTTATTGGATAATGGATTAAAAGTGATCGTTTTACAGAGAGAAACAGATCAATGTGTAGAGGCAGATATTCTCATTCAGACATTTGTGATGCATAATCCAACTTGTTACAAGAAGGCAAAAATAGTATTTATACCTCAACAATTGTTATCACGAGGAAGCGTTATGATGACCAAAGGTGGAGATATTATTTGGTCTTCGCTAGGGTTTCATAGACCATGGAATATGCACAGACAGCATTCATAAAAACATATAATCAGTCATATTTTGCTTCACATTTGGATAATGACAAAACAAAAAATAACAGAAGACTTTTCTCATAATATTTTACGGTATTTAAATTCGTAAGTTTATCAACGTCATTGAAACGAGATAATAATCTACAGTTTTCTAGAAATAGATGATTTTTTATATCTGATCATTTTAATTTTTTCAAAAAAATTGATATGTGCATCTTTGTGCATCCTATTGATAGCACAAAATAAATCAAAAATTCTTATTGAATGAGAAAAATGCTAACAAATATTCTCAAAGAAATAAAAAAGATAATTGTTGATTATTCTATTTTATTCTTATCATATATTTCTATAACGAGTAACATCTCTTCAAGCAAGAGATGATGGTCAATTTAAATAGATTGCGTCAAGAGGTTATCTTTTATTATCATTATTATCTGTGGTAATAGGGGTGATAAATGCTGCTTATACGGATAGAAGGCAAAGTCATTCATGAATGTTCAGCAGTTAAAAAAAATGGCAGCTATTAAAGCGCTTGAGTTTGTTGAAGATGGTATGCGGCTTGGTATCGGATCTGGTTCGACAGTCAATGAATTTATTCATCTTCTAGGTGAGCGTGTTGCGGATGGTTTGCGGGTGACTGGTGTTGCTACTTCAAAATATTCTGAACAACTCTGTCATAAGTTTGGAGTGCCTGTTAGCACTTTAGAACAAATACCTGAGCTGGATCTTGATATTGACGGAGCAGATGAAATTGGTCCTGAGATGATGCTCATTAAAGGGGGAGGGGGAGCATTGTTGTATGAAAAAATTGTAGCGTCGGCATCTCGTGCAATGCTTGTCATTGCGGATGAAACAAAGGTGGTAAAAAGACTTGGTGCTTTTGCACTACCAATTGAAGTTAATCCATTTGGTATCCACACAACATGCAGAGCCATTGAAAAAGTCGCTGATGATTTAGGGCTTTCTGGAAAAATTGCATTGCGAATGAATGGAAAAAATCCTTTTGAAACAGATGGTGGCCATTTTATTCTTGATGCATTTTGGGGCTGCATTTTGCAACCAAAACCATTATCAGATGCACTTCTTGCTATTCCTGGTGTTGTTGAGCATGGCCTTTTTTTGGGGTTGGCTTCACGTGCAATTGTCGCTATGGCTGATGGTCAAATAAAAGTTTTAGAACCGTTTGATTTTTAGAAAAGGCATTTACATGATGATATGTTAGCACAGTAAAAAAGGGTCTTAAAGATTTTAGGTAGAATAACGAATTAAAATTATAATTAGCGATCGGGGTAATCATTAAATGAAAATAATATTTTCTTTTCAGCGTTTTGTCGTATATTTTAGTGCAATTGCTATTTTTGTTGTGAATGTTGGCATGGCTTATGCACAAGGTGTGAGTGATCAACATTTAGATTCAGCGCGAAAGGCAATCAGAGCTATTCATGCAACGGATCAATTTGATAGCTTTTTACCAAATGCGGTCCATGATTTCAAAAATGAACTGATTAGCGATGATCCGAATTTGGCAACAGCTATTTCTGATATTGTTGATAAGCAGGCGCTTGCTTTAATTAAAAGGCGCTCTGATCTAGAAAAAGAGATTGCTCATGTATATGCAAAATATTTTACTCAAAAAGAGCTTGATGCGATAACAACATTTTATAATTCTGATACCGGTAAAAAGTTTTTGACAGAAGTCCCCAATATTGCACGTGATTCTTATTCAGCATTTGATATATGGCGTACTGCTCTTATGCGGGATCTTGTAGAAAATGTGAAAAAAGAGATGTCTGAAACACTTAATTTGAATAATTCTACTATGCCTACAAATATGCCTATAAAATCAGAATCTTCAGAAAATAAAAAATAGCTTGATCGATATCATGACAACAATGGGCAATTTCTGATTTTTTTAATAGCGGCGGTTTTCCCGCCGTTTTAAATATTTTAATGAGAATAAGTCTTTTTAGAATACTGCTTTATAAAAAAGGCTTCTTCAAAAGAAAAAAAGACTTTCATTTGATAATAAAAGATCTTAGCCTACTCTTGCAGATGTATAAGAAGGAATAATTCGTGGGCTCTTTTGACTTTGATTTATTTGTTATTGGAAGTGGTTCTGGTGGAGTGCGTGCAGCACGGCTTGCTGGAGGTCTTGGCAAGCGGGTCGCTATAGCAGAGGAATATCGTATAGGGGGCACTTGTGTTATTCGTGGTTGCGTTCCCAAAAAACTTTATGTTTATGCATCACAATATGTAAAAGAATTTAAGAAAAGTGTTGGTTTTGGGTGGGAATATGCGGATCCAATTTTTAGCTGGGAAAAGTTGGTTGCAGCTAAAAATAAAGAAATATCAAGGTTAGAAGGGTTGTATCGTAAGGGATTAGAAAATAACAATGTGCATATTTATGAAAGTCGTGCTACTTTTATAGATGATCACACATTAGAGCTTTCTGCCACGGGTGAGCGGGTAAGTGCAGAAAAAATTTTGATTGCAACAGGGGCAAAATTTGCACCAAATACGTCCATAGAAGGCGGTGAATTTTGCCTTACTTCTAATGAGATTTTTGACCTTAATCAACTCCCAAAATCAATAGTGATTGTTGGTGGAGGGTATATTGGTGTTGAATTTGCTAATATTTTTCATGAATTAGGTGTAAAAACAACACTCCTTCATCGTGGTGATTTAATCCTTCGTAATTTTGATCATGATTTGCGGCAATTGCTCAGCGATGCAATGATTGAAAAAGGGATTTCTATTCTCTATGGCATAACAATTTCTAAAGTGCAGGCTGCAGAAAATTGTTATGAAGTTGTTTTATCAAATGGGAAAATAATCAGAGCCGATCAGATTATGTTGGCTACGGGGCGTGTACCAAATACAACGGGTTTAAGACTTGAGCGGGCAGGTGTTAAGGTGAATGAATTTGGTGCAGTTGTTGTTGATGAGAAAATGACAACAAATATCCCCCATATTTGGGCTGTTGGTGATGTAACAGGTCATATTCAATTAACACCCGTTGCGATTCATGATGCAATGTGTTTTGTTAAGACAGCATTTGAAAATATTCCAACAACACCTGATTATGATTTAATTACAACAGCAGTTTTTTCACAGCCAGAGATTGGAACGGTTGGTCTTTCAGAAGAGGAGGCGGTAAAGCGTTATAAGCGTCTTGAAATTTATCGTACAGTTTTTCGTCCTATGCGTAATATTCTTTCTGGTAGTTCAGAGAAAATGCTTATGAAACTCATTGTTGATGGTGAAAGCCGTATTGTTGTGGGCGCTCATATTTTAGGGGAAAATGCTGGTGAGATGGCTCAGCTTATAGGGATATCTCTCAAGGGTAAGCTGACGAAGGATATCTTTGATGAGACGATGGCAGTGCATCCAACGATGGCAGAAGAATTAGTAACGATGTATAAACCAAGTTATATATATGAAAATGGGAAGAAAATAGAAAGTTAAACAGCATATATTGCGGTAAAAAGCTTTTGATATGCTAATCTGTAAGATTAATCTTTAGAGAGAGTGTAATGATAAAAGAATGGGCGCCTGACACTTGGAGAACAAGGCCAATTAAACAAGTTCCGACTTATCCGGATAAGTCTATGTTAGAAGATGTTGAGCGAAAACTGAGAAGGTATCCTCCTTTAGTTTTTGCCGGTGAAGCACGTGATTTAAAAAATGAATTAGCAGCCGTTGCGAAAGGCCAAGCTTTTTTATTGCAAGGTGGTGATTGTGCCGAAAGCTTTGCAGAACATGAAGCTGATAATATTCGTGATTTTTTTCGTGTATTTTTGCAAATGGCGATTGTTTTGACCTTTGGTAGTTCTAAACCGGTTGTTAAAATTGGTCGTATTGCTGGTCAATTTGCAAAGCCTCGCTCTTCTGATATTGAAAGAAAAGAGGGAGTTGAATTTCCTGCTTATCGTGGGGATATTATTAATGGCATTGAATTTGAAGCCGGTTCTCGTATTCCAGATCCGCAACGGATGTCTATGGCTTATCGCCAATCTGCGGCAACACTTAATCTATTGCGTGCTTTTTCACAAGGTGGCTATGCTAATTTAGAAAATGTTCACACATGGATGTTGAGTTTTGTTTCTAACAGTCCGCAGGGAGAACGTTATGAATTATTGGCAGAGCGTATTTCTGAAGCAATTGATTTTATGCGTTCTATAGGGATTACATCCAAAACACATTCTTCATTGCGTGAAACATCTTTTTATACCAGTCATGAAGCACTGTTGCTTGGTTATGAAGAGGCTTTGACTCGGATTGATTCAACTTCAGGAAATTGGTATGCAACATCTGGTCATATGTTATGGATTGGTGACCGTACGCGTCAGATTGACCATGCTCACGTTGAATATTGTCGCGGCATTAAGAATCCTATAGGATTAAAATGTGGTCCTTCCATTGAACCTGATGAGCTTTTAAAATTAATTGATATTTTAAATCCTGAAAACGAGTTGGGGCGGCTTACTCTCATTACGCGCTTTGGTTATGATAAAGTTGAAAGTTATCTGCCTAAACTCATCCGTGCTGTTGAACGCGAGAAGCGTGCGGTTATATGGTCATGTGATCCAATGCATGGCAATACAATTACTGCCAATGGTTATAAGACGCGTCCTTTTGATTATGTTTTAAAAGAAGTAGAGAATTTTTTTGCAGTGCATCGTGGAGAAGGAACTTATCCAGGAGGCATTCATATTGAGATGACAGGTCGTGATGTTACTGAATGTACAGGAGGGGCGCACGCCATTTCTGTGGACGATTTATCTGATCGTTATCATACGCAATGTGATCCACGGTTAAATGCAGATCAAGCGTTAGAATTGGCTTTTCTTGTTGCTGAACTCCTTAAAAAAAATCGCGTGACTGAATCGTTAGCAATTGCTGCTGGGGGGTAGGCAAAAATTTGCCTAATATTTTTAGGTCATTATGGCAGAAAAGAATTTTAAAAAATGATGTTTCCGATGATGAAGAATAAAGTTGTGGTTGCTAAACTGATGAAATGATACAAAGGCTTATGAAAAATGATTTTCGGGTATCAATTGCCCAATTAAATCCTATTGTCGGTGATATTGAGGGGAATTTTTCTTTAGCTGTCATGGCGCATCAAAAGGCCAAAGAAGAGGGGGCTGATCTTGTTTTATTCACGGAACTTTTTATAAGTGCTTATCCGCCGGAAGATCTTGTTCTAAAACCTGCTTTTACAAAAACATGTGAAGAGACTGTTGAGAAATTAGCAAAGATAACCGTAGGCGGACCAGGAATTGTCATTGGTCTTCCATTAAGGCGCAATGGTAATATTTACAACGCTGTCATGGTTCTTGATGAAGGGAGAGTCATTGCCGAATGTTTGAAGTTTGATTTACCTAATTATGCTGAATTTGATGAAAAGCGTTTATTTTCTTCAGGTCCACGTCCTCAGCCTATTGTCTATCATGGAATTAAATTAGGAATAGTCATTTGTGAGGATCTTTGGAATGATTCCTCTCTTAGTACAGAGCTTAAAGATAAAGGAGCGGAAATTATTCTTGTCCTTAACGGATCTCCTTATTATCGTAATAAAACATTAAAACGTATAGACGTTGTTCATACACAGGCTCTACAATCTGGAGTGCCAATTATCTACGCTAATCAAGTAGGTGGTCAAGATGAGCTCGTTTTTGATGGTGGGTCTTTTGCCTTGAATGGACAAGGCAAAAAGATATTTCAAATGAAACACTTTGATAGCCATATTGCTTTAAGCCATTGGCAAAAAACAACGACGGGATGGCACTGTATTTCAGGTCCTAATGAAAGTCTTCTCAATGGATTAGCGGCTGATTATCAAGCTTGTGTTTTGGGGTTGAAAGATTACGTTAATAAAAACGGCTTTAAGGATGTTATTCTTGGTCTTTCAGGAGGAATTGATTCAGCCCTGTGTACGGCAATGGCGGTGGATGCTCTTGGTGCTGAGAGGGTTCGCACCATTATGATGCCCTATCATTATACTTCGCAAGAATCATTAAAAGATGCCAAAGAATGTGCTGATCTTTTGGGATGTCGTTATGAAATCATACCGATTGCACAACCTGTTGAGGCTTTTTTAAAGACAATGGCATCTGTTTTTTCAGGGTTACCCTCTGACGTCACAGAGGAAAATCTTCAAAGTCGTATACGCGGTACACTTTTAATGGCGCTTTCAAATAAATTCGGCTCAATGGTGGTAACGACAGGCAATAAGTCAGAAATGGCTGTGGGATATGCAACACTGTATGGGGATATGAATGGCGGGTTTAATCCTCTTAAAGATATTTATAAAATGCAGGTTTATGCATTAGCGGAGTGGCGCAATAAAAATCACTTGCACAATTTGAGAGGACCAGAAGGAATGATCATTCCATCCAATATTATAGAAAAAGCACCCTCTGCAGAGCTGCGGGAAAATCAAAAAGATGAAGATTCTCTTCCGCCTTATCCTATTTTAGATGATATATTACAATATCTTGTAGAAAATGACATGAGTATTTGTGATATTGTTAAACGTGGACATTCACGAGAAACTGTTGCGAAAGTTGAACAGCTTCTTTATGGTGCCGAATATAAAAGGCGTCAATCTGCGCTTGGTGTAAAAATCAGTTACAAAAATTTCGGACGCGATCGTCGCTATCCTATAGTCAATCATTTTCGCGATAAAAATTGAGTATTATTTTATGGTTAAAGTTCGTTTTGCTCCCTCTCCAACAGGTTATATTCATATTGGCAATATCCGTATTGCGCTTTTCAACTGGCTTTATGCGCAAGCGTATAAGGGAGAATTTATTTTACGCTATGATGATACAGATATTGAACGTTCTAAACAAGAATATATCGATGCTATTGCTGTTGACCTTGAATGGCTTGGTATTCAACCAGATGCAATTTATTACCAATCCAAGCGATTTAATCGATATGATGAAGTGGCAGAAATTCTCAAACAACGTGGCCTTCTTTATCCTTGTTATGAGACAACAGAGGAATTAGAGCGGCATCGTAAAATCCAGCTTTCACGCAAATTGCCTCCTGTTTATGACCGTGCAGCATTGAAGTTGACAACAGAAGAGAGAAAAAACTTTGAATCACAAGGTCGTAAACCCCATTGGCGTTTTCTTCTTCCTAATTTTGAAAGTGATCCTTTACACACAAAGCGAACAGAAGTTTGCTGGAATGATGCAATAAAGGGAAAGCAGACGATTGATTTAGCTTCTCTTTCAGATCCTGTTCTTATTCGTGAAGATGGAACCTATCTTTATACATTGCCGTCTATTGTTGATGATGTAGATATGGCTATTACGCATATTATTCGTGGGGATGATCATATTACAAATACAGGCGCTCAAATTGCTCTTTTTAAAGCTCTTAATGCAGAATTACCGGTTTTTGCTCATACCAATTTATTGGCGACAGTTTTAGGAAAAGGATTTTCAAAACGTAATAATGATCTTTCTATTCGTTCTCTACGGGAAGAAGGATTTGAATCTATAGCTGTTCAATGCCTTGCCGTTTTGATTGGGACATCGCAAAATGTGCATCCCTATCCCAATCAAGCTGCGCTTTTAGAGCATTTTAATCTCCAAGATACGTCAAGATCCGTTGCAAAATTTGATATTGCTGATCTTCTTGCTTTGAATAGTCATCTTGTCCATGAGTTAACCTATGAGGAAGTAAAAATGCGCCTTAAAAAACTTTCTATTGAGGGAGATAAGGCGGAATATTTCTGGAACGCGATAAGAAGCAATATTAATAAAGTCAATGATGCTGTTTTTTGGTGGAAAATCATTCATGATGAACAGAATTTTGATACAGTAGCACTAGAGGATCGTGCTTTTGTGCACCAATCACTCGATTTCTTACCTGAAGGTGCTTTGAATGAGGAAAGTTGGAAAATTTGGACAACAGCATTAAAAGAAAAAACAGGTCGAAAAGGAAAAGCTTTATTTATGCCATTACGTCAGGCACTTACGGGCATGGATCATGGACCTGAAATGGGAAAAATTTTGCAGCTTTTAGGGCGTGAAAAGGTAACGGAAAGGCTCTCTAGGAAATAAGAGCGGATTTTTTAAAAGTATTTCGTTCATTTCACTCTAAAAGAGAGTAGAGAACGGGTTTATTTACACGTTTTTATAAGCATGAAAGCAGGAATATCATCACCAAATCCAATAGGTGTGTAATTCTTATTTTTTCGTGAGCGTTGTTGCTCAGATGGCTTCTCCTTATTATTTGCATTTTTGATATATTCTGTTTTATTCTCTTCTACAGATTTTTTAGTGTGAGCAACAGTCTCTTTTGGAGTAGTTTTCTTTGATGGTTTTGAAGATTTTTTCTTTACAACAATATCTTCTGTTTGATCATCGGCTATTAAAGTTGAGAGATCTCCATTGAGCCATTCAATTTTTTCATTACTCATTTCCTCGATGGCATTGATATATTTTTGATCAGCTTTTGTAACGATTGTAAAGGCTTTTCCGCTACGATTTGCACGCCCTGTACGACCAATTCGATGGATATAGTCTTCAGCATGTGTAGGAACATCATAGTTAAATACATGACTTACAGCTGGAATATCGAGTCCACGGGCAGCAACATCAGAAGCAACAAGAAGTGTAAGTTTATTATTTTTAAAATCAGCTAGGGTGTTCATGCGCGAATATTGGTCCATATCTCCATGAAGTGCCCCTACATTAAAGTTATGTTTGATGAGCGATCTAAAAAGTTCAGAAATATCTCTCTTTCGATTACAGAAAATGATTGCATTTTGAAGCTCTGCACCTTCATTTTGGATAAGCTCTCGTAAAACCGCTCTTTTATCCCATGATTTATTTCCAGATTTGACAAGCCGTTGTGTAATTGTGGTAGCTGTTGAGGAAGCTTTTGTAACTTCAACAGATACGGGAGAATGTAAAAATTGTTTCGTTAGTTTTGTAATTTCTGGCGCCATTGTTGCAGAAAAGAACAAAGTTTGACGCGTAAAAGGGGTTAGCTTACAGATACGTTCAATATCAGGAATAAAGCCCATATCCAACATGCGATCAGCTTCATCAATCACAAGGATTTCAACGCCCATCAGGAGCAGTTTACCGCGCTCGCAATGATCAAGAAGGCGCCCTGGTGTTGCTATAAGAACATCAGCTCCCCGTTCAAGTTTGCGATCTTGGAGTTCAAAAGAAACTCCACCAATCAAAAGAGCAACATTTAAACGATGATTTATTCCGTATTTATCAAAATTTTCTTCAACTTGAGCTGCAATTTCTCTTGTTGGTTCTAAGATGAGTGTACGGGGCATTCGTGCTCTTGCACGACCTTTTTCAAGGAGAGTGAGCATAGGCAATACGAAAGAGGCGGTTTTACCTGTTCCCGTTTGGGCGATTCCTAAAACGTCTTTTCTTTGAAGGACATGCGGAATTGTTTCACTTTGAATAGGTGTCGGAGCTGTATACCCCGCTGATTTCACCGCATTAATAACCTTTGCGGAAAGACCTAAATCATCAAAACTGTTTAAAGATGGTATCATTTTTTTATCAACTGCTCTGTGATTTTAACTGCGCTATCTAATGATGATTATAACCAATATTCTACACTCTTTAAAAGTGTTAAGATGTTTTCACAAAAAAAACTAACTATAACAATCATATACATATAAAACGCATAATACAATCATTAATAGCGAAATTGTTCTGATAAAATGCGCTCATCCCATGAATGATTTGAGTCAAAAAGGATTGAAGCTGTTACTTCTGTTGCCATTGAAATAGTAACTGAATGGACAGATTTAACTTCAATATTATCTGCAGCAGCGTTTACAGGGCGTTTGTTAGGTTCAAGCATATCAAAGCGCACTGTTACTGTATCGGGAAGCAAAGCTCCATGCCAACGCCGAGGGCGAAAAGGGCTAACGGGAGTGAGGGCCATAAGGGGAGCCATAAGAGGTAAGATAGGTCCTTGTGCTGATAAATTATAGGCGGTTGATCCAGCTGGTGTAGCAACGAGGACACCATCACAACTTAATTGTTCCATGCGTACGTTGTTATCAATGGTGATGCGAATTTTTGCCGCTTGATAAGATTGCCGAAAAAGGGATACTTCATTAATTGCAAGCGCCTCGATAGAATCTTGACATTCAGATTTTGCAATCATGCGCAGGGGATGGATTTCTTTTTTATGTGCGGCAGCAATACGATTGGGCAATTTTTTTTCATGAAATTCATTCATAAGAAATCCTACAGAACCTTGATTCATACCATAAATAGGTTTGCCTGTGTTCATGATATCTCGTACGGTTTGTAACATTGTCCCATCACCACCGATTGCAACAACAATATCAGTTTCTTCCAGAGAAGAATGACCATAAACGGAAATTAATTTATGGGTAGCTTTGATAGCCTCCTCAGTTTCTGCGGAAATAAAATGAAAGCGACTTGGTAATGTAGCCATTTAAAAATTATCCTGATACTTATAATTTATGTTGTAACTTATTTTTGAGAGTTTTGAAGTTGTAATAAATGCTCTTTTTATAATAAAAAGAGCATTGAATAAAGAGAAGTTATTTCAAGGTAAAGTATCATTAAAAAGTAAAAGGAATGCGTCGTTAGATAAATTACAAACGAGTAATTTTTTTTATTAGAATGATAATTTAGCATTGAAGCTAAGGGTATGATTAGTTAAAAGACCATAACTGATTTTAATAATCAGTGTGAAGCACCCGTAGCTCAGCTGGATAGAGCGCTGCCCTCCGAAGGCAGAGGTCACAGATTCGAATTCTGTCGGGTGCACCAAATTTTTCAACTTTATATCATATTAAATAACAATATTATCTAAAAAGAAGCCAATTTCCTCTTTTATGAAAATGGTTATTTGAGTTGTTTATTAAGTTTTGCAGCGAATAAGCAAATGATTTTAAGAGAAGTAAAATTTACGGCTGCGTATATAATTTTTCGGTTAGTCATTTTGAATATCGAGATAAAAAAGCAAGGTTATCTAAATATGCTTTCAATTTAACTATAAACATTTATAACATAAAAATACATATTAATTCAATATGTTATTGTAAAACTGATCTGGCGATGTTGATAGTAGATCGCTAAATATATTGTTTTGAGCATTAAAATAGATAGCTAAATTTGCTTTTATTCTATTTTTGGAGTTAAAGGCTGTTATGGTGATATGGAACGCGGATGAGGAATATCACCAGTTAAAGGAATAATAAGGGGGAAAAAACAACCGTTAAGATTTGAATTGTTTCAAAATGCTGTATTCGATATGGTTTTGATATGGGTATCTGGTGATTTCTCTATACACCAATATTGCCAGTTATGTTGGATGAGGGATTGTTTACTTTTAATCAACTTTCTTATATACTGAACGCTAATTATGGTGGTTATTTAGTTGGGAGTATGTTCTTTACGTTTGGCAGAATTGGGATTATATTTCTTGCTCCTAGCATACTATCTTGTGCAGCTATAGTGATGAGTGCACTTAATTATTTTCATGGCGTTAACACTTAGTCCTTTTGATCCGTTTTGCTGCTGGTGTTGCGAGTGTAGCAATGATGGTTTTGGGTTCTATTATAGTCATACAGCATAGCCATATGGGCGGGTTATTGCTTCGCTTTATGCAGGTGTAGGAGTTAGTATTCTACTACTAGGTAATGAATATGTTATTATTAGTTTGAATATGACAACTATATCAAAAACATCTCCGTTATTTCTTCCATTGCAAATAAAACCGCTCCTGTTAATAAGAAAAAACCATCCCAAAAATATGAATTGACCAATCAAATAGATTTCGTGACTGGTCATATATCTTATATCGCATTCGTGCTTTAAACGATTCTGGTGATGTAAAAAAAGGCGATCTGGATGCTTTTATTGAAAGTGAAAGCAATCTCTCTCATGATGGTAATTGCTGGGTTGCTGATAATGTCTGTGTTGTAAAATCTGGTTGTGTTTATGAAAATATAAGGGGCTATGGCAATGCTGCCATTGGTGGCTATGTGTATGGCAATACCCTTATATGTGATAAAACCCATGTGTATTTTGGTGTTCATGTTTATGACAATGCTCATCTTTCTTATAACGTTTGAGTTTATCATTAAGCGCGGGTTTATGGGAATGCAAAATTATCCGGTAGTGCACGTATTCATAGCAATGCCGCGGTTTATGATCATGCGGTTGTTAGGCAAGGTTTACGGCAATGCTAGCGTGGGGTGTCATACTAAGGTCTACGGCTCTGTTTATGGCAATGCCAAGATCTCCTGATTATATCGTGATTAGAAGTAATGTATATGGCAATGCAAGAATAAAAAGACATAGCGATTTATATTCGGTTCCCATAAATTGAGAGGTTTATGAAAGTGATGATGTTATCAAGATTGATAAACAGAATAAATGACAGACGTGGAGGGTGCTTCTTTGATGGTTATAAACGCATCATAAAAGAAAGCTGTGCCAATTGATATGACGCTGCTTTTAAATAGAGGTACTACAGATCATACAAAAGAAGTCAATAATGAATGTATGTATACAAAACGTATCATATTGCAAACGCTCTATTCTATTGATTAAAACTGATCAAAAGGAACGTAAATGACAGATATGATCTTTAATCACTCATTTGAATTACAGAACCTATAAACACTTTATGTATGGCTATAAAGCGTATTAAGAATAACGCTCGCATTTTTGAAGTGGTCATTTGACACAAAGTACATTATCAAAATGTCTCAATGCTTGGTAGGTTCATATCAAGACTCTCAAGAGAAAATGCGTATTAAGTGAATATTTGTAACAAAACCCGTTGTTTACATTTACGAACATTGGTTTTTAAAAGTAGCTTTTCATAAGATAATAAACAACCGCTTTTTATAAAATCTAAGGCTTTTAAACTGTTATAAATCTAGGTTTCAAACGTATTTATAGAGATATCATTTTATGTCTCTAAACGTTTAAACGTTCATTTAGTGAGGTTCTCATAAGCGTATTTTCACTTTGCATTTAAACTTAATTTCTCTGCAAATAAGCCGGTCCATATTTGGGCTGGCAAAATTAATCAGCCCAAATTTGAGCTCGTTAACTTTAGAGTAGAGCAGTCTTTAATATTGTCGCTTTTGACTCAAAATTGAGTAAAACACCATGCCTTTGTAATATGATTGCAATCCTTTTGAAATTTATCTACTTATCTTTATTTTAATAAGTATACTCAAATTTGAGGGGACTTCATTTGGTTTCGTATTTTTAAACTGTAACTTTTAAAACGTTTTTTGCTTGTTTGCCTGCGTTATATTATTAAAAATCTTTTGATTTCTACGACATAACATTATCAATTTCATTACCTGTTGTGATGATAATATCTATATAATGTCTGCTTATTATTGACTAACTTTTTAGTAAGCGGCGCTTTAAAATCGACTTGTCTTTAAATCCTTTTATGTGCCCTTAATGAATTAAAACCTATTTTATGATAGTTTCAAATGATTATTTCTTTTAAGGTTTAGCTCAAAAAAAGAGTAAACCCCATACCATTTTTTAAACGCATGCAATTTATGTTATCGATAATTTCAAACGATTACGTTTTTAATAATGCGATTTGTGTGTGATAAAAACGTATCATAAAATTTATGAACTGTTATGAATGATAGCTGCGTTCACTTCATTTGAATGTTTACATGCGTTTTATGGTCTATCCATACATGGTAATTGTTTATGAAAAATGGTTAATTAAATCACGTATAAAAGTGTAGATTTTAAATGGGATTCATATAAAATAATTGCACACAAACTATTGACTTTATTATATTTTTTTATGAATAAGATTCCATCTCGTTTAGACGTTACAAAAGAAATCACCAAAGGCCTTATTGATAAGATTCTTCTCTTACACGGCGTTATCACTTTTGTTTGCAAAAATCTGCTTCGCTTTTGACTTTTGATATGGATAAAACCTCTTTTGAGCTAGAGCAAAGAATTTTTTAATCATGGAGAGTGCAACAGTGCTCTTCAAAATCTTGATTGGTCTGTTGAAAAAATTAAAGAGGTAGATAATTATTCAGCACGTTATCAACTACCAGATTGTGAAGTACAAATTCTTTATAATGACGCAATTATCAAAGGTTATCCGTAATTTGATGTTGGAGTTTCGATTAGTACTGGTATTTTATCTGCAATTGATCCCTATCAATTCTCAGCACTTACAAGATCTACAACTTGATTTTTATAAAAAGGGGTTGAGAGTTTGTGAAGAAGGAATATATGCAGATTGGTTGGAATTAAGCTTGATTATGTCTTGAAATAGGCGATAGAAAGAATTGATCTTCATAAATGCTTTTATTCCAGATATGGAGCACCATCTTGGCGAAAGAATGAAGTTGGAGGCACATAAAGGTTATCAAGGTATATGATGCAGATTATAGCTTACTTCATATTGGTGCACTGTCTTTATTGGGTGATGTTGCAACCTTACAATCTTATTATCAAAGTTTCAGTGCAGAGGATCATTTAGGCTTTGATGAAAATACCCAACAGATTCATCTGAACGTGCATTGGCTTTAGTCAAAGAAGTGGTGAAATCTAAGCAGCTCAGCTACGCTTTAATTAAAAAGTAGCAAAAATATGAGCTATCTAGAAGAAAAACAAAGTTCTTAATAAGGGCCTTTCCAGAGAGGTGGAGTTTCATTCTTGCAAGGAAAAAAATAGCTAAATTTATCGAAACAAAAGCTAAGGAATAGCTCCTTAAGAAATATCAAGAAGATCTAAAAAGATTATAGGAGCCAGAGTCTGGTTTAAAGATGCCATCATCAGTTGAGTGAACTCAACAATGGTGGAGTTTTATCCATTGGCGGAAATCTGATGTTTGAAAGAGGCTTTCTTGATGTGAAGGTAATATTGTAATAAATAATTATTATAAATCAATAAGTTGTATATATTCATTGTTTTGAGGTTAATGACCATTGACAAATAATTTTGCACCATTTTCTTTCTTCCAGCTTTTCGTCAATCATCAATGAAAATTTTTTATAATGGAAAGTTCATTGATAATATAACTTTTGTATGTCATTACTTTACGCTTTTAAAAAATATAAAAATAATGAAATGCAATTGAGTTATCAACTGCTTATTCTTTTCAATTTTTAATCATAAAAAAATCTTTTTATTCATTTTGCTTATAAAAAGAATTAGCTTTTTTCTGGTGATACAAGTGGAGAAATAAGGATTTTAGATATGTTTCGGCGTTCCATTTCAATCACTTTAAAGTGTAAACCATCAGTTTCAAAGCTTTCTCCCTCATTTGGTAAATGACCAAACTGCCAAAGCATAAAGCCTGCCAGAGTCGTATAACGATCTGCTTCATCCACAAGGTTACGCCCAAGATAACCACTTAAACGGCGGATATCAGCATATCCCTCAACAAGAAGACTGCCATTTTCAAGTTGTTCTGCGATCATGAGTTCTTCATCGTCATCAGGAAAGTCTCCTGCAATAGCTTCAAGAATATCGGTTGGTGTTGCAATTCCTTCAAAAGATCCATGCTCATCAACAATAATTGCAAGCTGAATCGAAGAATGACGTAATTGCTCCATCAATCGTAAAACACTTGTGTTTTCATGAACAACGAGGGGTTCTCGCATAGCTTTTTTCCAATTAATCTTTTTCCCCTCAGCCAAATTCAAAAGAAGATCTTTTGTCAATGCAACGCCAACAAATTCATCCACTTTTTCACGCGCAAGAATTAAGCGGCTATGTTTAACCTTTTGTAATTCTTCACGCATTTCATTTTCATCAGCATTTAAATCTAACCACTCAATCTCATTACGCGGCGACATGATAGAGCGAACAGGGCGATCAGCTAAATCGAGAACACCACGAATCATCTCCTTTTCTTCTGGTCTAAACAATTCAGAAGCTGCGGCCTGTTCAGCAATAACATCTACAGTCTCAGCAAGGTGACTATCTTTGCTTCCTCCTCCTAAGAGCCTCAAAACAGCATCAGCTGTTCTACTGCGTAGATCATTCGTTTTAATCATTTTTTCACGGTTACGACGTCCAATTTGATTAAAAGCTTCGATGAGAACAGAAAAACCAATAGCAGCATACAAATACCCTTTTGGAATATGAAAACCAAATCCTTCAACAATGAGAGTAAAACCAATCATCATCAAAAAACCAAGACAAAGGATTACAATAGTGGGATGACGATTAATAAAACGCATAAGAGCACCAGATCCGCACATCATTACTCCCATAGCAGCTATGACTGCGATATACATAACTGCTGCCTGCTCTTTTGCAATCATACCTGTTGCGGTAATAATACTGTCTAGTGAAAAAACAGCATCCAGCACCACGACTTGGACGATTACTTGCCAAAAAACAGCATAACCAACGCCTGTTTTTCTTTCATGTGATACTCCTTCTAACCTTTCATGTAATTCTAGCGTTCCCTTTGCGAGCAAAAAGGCTCCACCACCGATTAAAATAAAGCTATGCCAACTAAATACAAAAGATGAAAGTGAAAGAATGACCCTATCGAGTCTCATAACCCATCCAATAACGGTAAGAAGGAAAAGCCGCATAATTAATGCTAAAGTAAGACCTATAAAGCGTGCGCGGTCACGCAAATGCAGTGGCAATTTTTCAGCTAAAATTGCAATAAAGATAAGGTTATCTATTCCTAAAACAATTTCGAGAAAAACCAGCGTGATCAAACCAAACCACGCATGGGGATCAGTGATCCATTCCATCATTCATTACCTTTTAGAAGCTTAAAAGCGCGCGATTGACAAAAAAAATTCATAGGCTTTTATTCGTATATTGGATCATGAACATTGAATGTAAAAAACTTATATTCAAAGAAAAAAACAGCACAATATTGCTTGAATGCATGTGATTGTTGATAAAACAAAACGATGCCCCATCCCGCTTACAACCACAAGAAGGTTCCTCTAATTTTCGCTCGGGCATTATGCTCGATAATCCTCTAACTATAGGTTCTGTATAACAATCAGAACATTTATTTATAAAGCCTCTTATAATGGGTTTATTTTTATATAAGATCAAGTGGTGAATATCATATTTTTAACCTTACAGACAATGAGTTTATATAACAAACAACAAAATATCTGGACATCTATCCTTAGGAGCGTTATAGAAACGCTCATTCTCGTCTTTTGAGAAGCTTATGGGTGATTAGCTCAGTCGGTAGAGCAGCTGACTCTTAATCAGCGGGTCGTGGGTTCGATCCCCTCATCACCCACCATTTTATTTTATACCGTAAATAACTTATTGATTGCGTAATTTTTTTTAAGGTACGAGTTGCTAAATAAAATTGGGCAGTAGGATTTCCCCATATCTGTTTGTTTAAAAGTGAAGATTGTTGATATAGCTTAGTCATCGGTTTTTGTACTTTTTAGGGGATTCAAAAAACTTCCAAAGGACATTTAAAGATCTTTTAATGCGTATTGTTTCTTTTTTTAAGTTGCAATTGGTAAGGAGAAGCCTCTTACCGACAATTGTGTTATTTAAAGGGGTATAAAAATCAACAGTTTTCACTTCTTTTAATATAAATTGATTAATTTTTTTTTGGATTTTTAACATATTGTTTAACGACAGAAGAAACTTTACACTTTAGTTGTGTCAGCAGCGTGGATATTTTTTGATAACTCTCCCGCTTAAACAAAAAACTTCTGTAATAATCATCAGTATTCCAAGAGGGTAAATCAAGATAAAATAAAGTAGTTAGCTGGACATACAAGTAATAAAATTAGATCAGTTTAATTGTTTAAAGCTAATACCTGTTAAACGAAAGACAATAGGCTTTAATGAGGCTTAAAGTTTTAAAATATTAAGCTGCGTGGTTACGCTATGCTGTCTTTCCATTAGCTTAACCTCTAAAAATATAAATATTAAGAAAGCCGCTCGAACTCATTATAATATATTGATTTATAAAGAATTGATTATTATTTGTTAGATAAAAAACTTTACTATCATAAACTTCTTTTGTTTCAATCCCTCTTATAATGAATTAATTAAAATCATTCATTTGTGCATCATAAATGGGATTAACGTGTGGATAAAGACTATTGAAGAAAGGCATAAAAATAATTCTCATTAATGTTCTTAAGTGCTAAAAGTTATCATAACATTGGAAAAATAGTATAATGGCGCAGGCTTGCTCTTTTATTAAGTATAAAGATAATGGTGCAACAATAGCTTTACTATTATACCATTCACGGGTATTGTTGTGTAATGGGGAAGAGCACTGAGAGAGTTTTCTTAAAAAAGATATGTAAATTGGTAACACGATGGTGTTCTGTTCTTATATAGGCACACAAAAAGAAGTAATTGATAGCCTTTTATTTATTCAGGTGGTGTTTTGGGGGCTCTTTTCCAATATTGTTGCGCCTCAAAAATGACGACCACAAATAATGAAAGGATGAGCGGTATAATCAAATAAAACATTCTAAAAACAATAAGTGCTGCAATAACATCGGTTGGATTTATATTGGGCATGCCTGTTATGAAGAGAGCTTCAAGAACTCCTACTCCTCCTGCTGGAGCATTAGAGAGAAGAGTTATCGTAAAAGACGCTAGGAAAACACCAAGAACAGATATAAAATGAATATCTGCGTTATGTGGGAGAACAGCATATATAATTCCTGCTGCTCCTAAAAGCTCTAGAGGGCTAATGAGAAGCTGTTGAATAACAATTTTCAGCTGTGGATAGGAGAGTTGAATTTTTTTGCCCAAGCGTAAGGGTTTTAACTGAAGCCAGCTGCCAAACGTATAAAGTGCTATACAGCTGAGTAAAATTGCTCCAGCCGTTGTTCCGAGCCATTCAGGAAGTTCTTTATGAATGAGGGTGATAATTTCGGGTTGCAGCACCAAAACGATTCCCAAAAGTAAGATTGTGCCGATTACAAAAGTAAAAGAGCAAAAACCTACTAATATTGCGATTTCTGTTCCGTTTAATCCTTTCATTTTATAGGCGCGATAGCGTACAACGGCACCAGAAAAAACTGAAGCACCGATATTGTGTGAAAGAGCGTAGGTTGTAAATGAACATATAGCGATAAAAATCCAAGAAATTTTATGGCCTAGATGTTGCAAGGCAATTCGATCATATCCAGCAAGAGCAGCATAAGCTAGGAGAGAACATAAACAGGCTAATAACCAGTGCTGTGCATTTAAATTGCTCAAGCGCTCCAATACATCCCCAAATGAAATGACAGAGAGCTTCATGTAAAGAATTCGAATAGATACCAGCATTGCTAAGATACCAATCAATGGCCATATAAATTGCTTTATTTTCACGATTCTGTATCCATTTTATGTTTTCTGTAAATTTTCATGATTGAGCATATTCCTTACAGATCTTCGTTCTGTTATATACTCTATAATGCCATTGGCAATTTCTTCATCATCTGTTACTACAACATCAGCACCTAAATCAATGAGATATGTTGTTTCTGTGTCGGATAATGCATGTGTGATTATCTGGATATCTTTCTTTATATCACGGATATTCACGATACATTCTCCTACTTCAATGGTACTTCGCATTGTAATAACAACTTTATGTGCATTATTTATATTTGCTGCGTTCATTATTTCTTGTTGAATGATATTGCCGCAAATAGCCTCAAAGCCATCTGCAATCGCTTTATCAGAGAGGCGTTTTGATTCTTCTACGATCACTATAGGTTCACCTCTATTTATTAAAGATAATGCAACACACTTACCGATACGACTATAGCCAATAATTACGATATGGTTGTTTTTTAAGGTCATCGGTAAAAAATCTTGGTCAGGATCTTGTGGATCAATATCAATAATTGTTTGGGTATTTTGTGAAGATGCAGAATTTTTTTCTAGACGTTTTTTAATTTTATTACAGGCAATGAAAACAAGAGGATTGAGCAAAATAGAAAAAATTGCTCCTCCAAGAATTAAATCATGAGCGTCATTGTTTAAAAGTCCTAAGCTTAAACTTAAACCAGCAAGGATAAAGGAAAATTCTCCGATTTGGGCAAGGCTTGCAGAAATAGTCAAAGCTGTCGCATTAGAATAGCGAAAAGCTTTAACGATGAAAAAGGCAACAGCAGATTTTCCGATTACGATAATGAATAAGGTTGCTAAGAGAGGGAAAAAATGAGTTAAGAGTTTCTCGGGGTCAAATAACATGCCTACAGAAACAAAAAAGAGAACAGAAAAAGCATCGCGCAGTGGTAAAGATTCTTCCGCGGCACGGTGGCTTAATTCTGATTCGCTCATGACCATACCAGCAAAAAAAGCACCAAGAGAAAGAGAAACACCAAATAAATGAGCGGCTCCGAAAGCTACTCCTAATGCAATAGCAAAGACGCTAAGACGAAATAATTCACGTGATCCCGATTGTGCGCTCATTTTTAAAAGCCATGGGATAACGCGTCGCCCAATGACGAGCATAAGTGCAATAAATACAATTACTTTTAGGATAGTGAGACCAAAAATACCCCAAATACTTAAATCCAACCATTGAACAAGAGGATCCAACGCTTCTTTTTTGGTATTGCTGAGGGCACTTGCCAAGGAAGGGATGAGGACAAGTATAAGGACCATTGCTAAATCCTCAATAATCAACCATCCAACGGCAATGCGTCCTTTTTCCGTTTCAATAAGATGACGCTCTTGCAAAGCACGTAGCAGGATAACGGTACTTGCTATGGATAAAGCAAGACCGAAGATCAAACTACCACTAAAGCCCCATCCCATAATCAGACCAAGGCACAAACCTAGAAAAGTAGAAAATGCCATTTGTGCAATAGCAGCGGGGACAGCAATAGCTTTGACAGATAAAAGGTCTTTTAATGAAAAGTGGAGCCCAACACCAAACATCAGCAAAATAATACCAATTTCAGCAAGTTGATTAATGATGACAGAATCTATTTTAAATCCGCCTGTATTGGGTCCCACAATAACACCAGCTAACAAATAGCCTACAAGGGGTGAAATACGTAAACGGCTAGCAATCATTCCCAAGAGAAATGCTAAACATAAGCCTGCAACAATAGTTGTGATAAGTGGTGTGTCGTGGAGCATGGATTATTTACTATTCTTGATCAAAAAGCGAATGAATGAAAACGACTATATTTCTATGAGAAGAGAGGCGAGATGTACCATACGCATTAAAGGGTATTTTTATTTCACTTTGATATTTGCACGATTATTTCGCTCACGCCACCAATTTCCTAGCAGGAGTAAAATAGGAGCAGCAATAAAGATAGAGGATGATGTTGCAATAATAATCCCAAAGACCATGGGTAATGCAAAATTATGAACAGCACTTCCACCCCATATCGCCATGGGGAGCATCGCAAGAATTGTTGTGGCTGATGTAAAAAAACAACGTACAAGAACCTGATTAATTGACAGATCAATCAGCTCGCGCAACGGCATTTTTTTATAAAGACGCATATTCTCGCGCATCCTATCATAGACGACAACTTTATCATTTATAGAATATCCAACAATTGTTAAGAGTGCAGCGATAGCCGTTAAATTAAAATCAAATTGAAACAAAGCAAAAAAGCCAATCATTTTTGTGGTGTCTAGAATGAGAGTGATAATTGCTCCAATGGCAAAGAACCACTCGAAGCGTAACCATATATAGAGAGACATGGCAATAGCTGCAAGAATAACAGCAGTAAAAGCAGCTGTGGCAAGCTCGCCTGAAATTTTTGGACCAACAACTTCTATTTGATCGAATGTGGTATCGGGATAGATATTTTGTACAGCTGTTTTGACCTTATCAATGGCGGTGGTTTGTTGTGCTTCGCCACCGCTTTGTTTCTGCATGCGAATTAATACGGTATTTTCGTTATCAATATTTTGCAAGGTAACTTCACCAATATTAAGAGTAGAAAGCTTGGAACGCAGAGTTGCTAGATCTGCTGGTCCTTTCGTGGTAATACTCATTTGGCTTCCGCCAATGAAATCAATACCAAAATTCAATCCAGGCTTTAAAAAGAGAAAAACTGAAGCTATTGATAAAACAATTGAGACGCCAATACCAATGAAACGTGCTTTCATAAAGTGGAAAGTTGTGTTTTGTGGCATGATGTTGAAAGCAGAATGAATATGCAGTTTTTTAATTTTCCATTTACGAACGATCCAAATCATGATGATGCGCACAATGGTGATATTTGTAAACATGGAGATGATAATACCAAGCAACATTGTTACAGCAAAACCACGAACTGGGCCTGTGCCAAACCAAAATAGTAAAACAGTGGCTATAATGGCTGTAACATTTGCATCAACAATGGTTGCAAAAGCTTGTTTAAATCCACGATCTAGAGCTGCAAAAGCACTCACGCCTTTTCGACTTTCTTCGCGAATACGTTCATTGATGAGAATATTGGCATCAACGGCTATACCGATGCCTAAGATAATACCAGCAATACCGGGCAGCGTAAGCGTAGCTCCAAGGAGACTTAGTGCAGCAAATGTTAAAATCGTATGGAGGGCTAGTGCTATATTCGCAATGAGCCCCCAAATGCGGTAGAGAAGAAAAATAAAAATTGCAACGAGAATAAAGCCAATTATGCCCGTATAAAGTCCCATTTGGATGGCATCAGCGCCAAGATTTGGACCTACGGTTCTTTCTTCAATGACGGTGAGTGGTGCGGGGAGGGACCCAGCGCGGAGCAAAGCAGCCAGAGTTGAGGCTTCTTTGGGGTCAAAGTTTCCTGTAATTTGACCTTGTCCATTGGGAATAACACTATTGATGGTAGGAGCGGTTAAAACCTTATTATCAAGAACAATGGCAAAAGGACGGTTAATATTTTGTCGTGTTATATCGGCAAATATTTTTGCACCAGCCGAATCTAGAGTAAATGAAATCATAGAACGTCCTGGCAATTGTGGATCAAAACCAGCACGGGCATCTTTCAGGACATTTCCATCTAAAGCAATTTGATCATAAATTGCATAGCGTTGCGTTTCATCAGTATATCCAGGAAGAATTGAAACACCTATCGGTGGATTATTGGGATCCACATTAGAAGGAACAAGATGAAAACTCATTTTGGCAGTTGTTCCTAAAAGATCACGTAATTGTTTTGGATCTTGTAAACCAGGCAATTGGACCATAATACGGTCATTTCCGACCTTTTGGATGGCTGGTTCTGAAACACCAACTTGATCTATACGGCGCCGGATGATTTCTAAGCTTTGTTCAATAGCATTGCTTATACGATCTTTTATACCAGCTTCCGTTAATGTGATACGAAACATTTCATTTTGAGCACTGATCGTGATGTTATGTTCTGTCGTGCCAAAGCTACTGTGTATGGGGATTATTAATGTTTTCAAAGCAGAGAGTGCTTTTTCAGTTTGTGAGGGATCAGAAATAAGCGCGACAACGCTATCTTCAACAATACGCACATTTGATGTACGGATTTGTTTTTCACGCAATACATTGCGCACATTGCTTAAAACGATGTGTAATTGATCGCGTTTTAACGTTTTGCTATCAACCTCGAGCAGAAGAGAAGAGCCTCCTTGAAGATCAAGACCAAGTGCCACACGGGTATTGGGTAAAAATTTCGAGTTGTTAACTTGTTCGTGTGAAAATAAATTGGGTAAGGCAACATAAATGCTGCTTAAAAGGATAAAGCAATAAAGGGTAGTTAACCAACCAGGTGTACGCATGATATATTCCGTAAATAGGCAATCTAACAGTTATTCAAAGTTAAAAGCACAAGTAAAATAAGATGATCGTTTTTATATTCAAGGAAGAGAATTAAGTGTGTTCATTGGGAGGAGCGCGTTTATTTGAGAAATGTTGTGTTTTAACGTTACGAAATCGTGTGTCAACAGCAGGAATCTTTATTAAAAAGAAATCCAATGTTAGGATTTTTTGAAAGGTCCTGATAAAAATAGATTCTGTATGGAGTGTTACAAGTTTTTTGTTTTCAGTTGTGGTAACATTCACATGGTCACACTTATGATGTAAATCAAATCTATTCGTTTTAATGACATTATTGGTGTGTGATTGTTTGATTAAATAAGCACGTGTTTCTAGGTTGCTCGTCAAGAATACACCTAAACTGGATAGAAAAATCCAGGTTGTCAAAGGAAGAAAATCTTCTTTTTTGCAATAAAGGTGCAAAAAAAACATGCTAGAGTGCCTTCTTTAATCTTATTGAGTTCAGCTTATTTATCATTCTTTTATCTTATTACCAGTATTATAGGATAAGGGAAAGCTTTTATAAGATTATTCTATAAAAGTTGAAAATATCTACTTTATACCATATTTAAAAGAGAAAAATAAAATCCCTTTTGTGCTCATAAGGTAGATATGTATTCATTTTGTAGAAAAAACATCCACATACTTTTCCTTCTTTTGGGGATTATCTTTGTATTTAATTCTGGTGCATGGGGTAATAGGGGGGCACAAAATACAATTGTCGAACAAACGATAGCTTCTTATTCAGTTGATGAAATTATTCAGCAACAACAGTTGATTATTGAGACTCTTGAAGAAAATACTGAAACTTTAAAAAGAGATTTTGACAGAAAGCCAGAAGATGAGCATGCTTTAGAAGAATTACGGTTACGTGCACAAGATATCAGTGAACGTGCTATTGAGGCAGCATTTGTTTTGCGTCCTCCTCTTAATGAGATTAATACACTTCTTGATCAATTAATGGAGCTCCATCGTGACGTGAAAAAACTGAAAAGCTCAGTGAAGGAATATTCCTACTTGATAGAGCAAAAAGCTAAAATTAACAGTATCATGCTTCGTTTTGAAGCAATTTTCTTAGCGGCAAATAGAATAGCTGAACTTTCTATTTCTCAATCTCGGGAGCTTTTTAAACGCGCGCTTACGTATAGGCTTGAGTTTTCGATTCCGATGGTTAAACATCTCGCCCAAAAAACAAAAGAGGCTTCATCAGATTTTCTTGTGTTGTTAAATTCTTGGTGGAATTTTATATTTTACTTCAAGTTTTTACAACTATTTCTTTGCTTTTTAATTCCACTTTTTATTACTTTGGGACTTTCGTATTTTTCTCAAAAAGTTCTTGTTCATGTGTATTGCCACTTTACGAAGTCTAATGAGGAAATATCTTATTTACAACGCTTATTGATCGCCTTTATTTCAGTTCTCTTACCTTCACTTATCTGTATTTTTTGCGTTTACCTTGTGTTGTTTTTGTTTCGTAGTTTTAACTTAGATCCAGGTAAGCTTACAACAGTTTTTGATATGATAGGTTGTCAAATTATTTTATTATTTTTAATCAATCGATTAGCTGTTGTTCTTCTATCATCGAATCGGCCCCATGTGCGTCTTCTCAGTATTGCACCATCGTCTGCTTATCAATTAGTGATTTTACTCACTTCTTTAGGGGGTATTTTGGCATTTGACGCTGTTCTTGATAGTATTTATCAAATCATTTCAGCGCCTCTATCTTTGACAATTGCTAAAAGTTTTATTGCTGTTTTTCTTGTAGCGATATTGCTATTTATAATATCATTTGTACCTTTGCGGTTTAGACGTAGGCGTGTTCAAGAAGAAAAAAAAGAGCCATACTTTTGGCCATTTTATATACGCATTCCTCTTATTGGCTTGGGGTTACTGCTCTTTGTATTGAATTTTTTAGGTTACGTTGGACTTGCGCGTTTTATTACGCAGCAAATTATGATTGATGGAGCATTTTTAGTTCTCATGTATTTAGGAATACAAAGCGCTCAAGCACTTGGAACTAAAGACCAATTTATGAAAACAACGGTTGGTCATCTTTTGATGCAGAGGTTTCATTTAGAAGAAAAAACGATGAATCAATTGGGAGTTTTTGTGAGCGTTTTTCTCAATTTATTTGTTGTTATATTTTGTGCAATGCCAATTGCTGTCCAGTTTGGATTTTCCTATTCTGATTTAAAAGCAGTTTTGTGGCAATCGGTGACCGGTTTTCAGATTGGAAATATTAGTCTTTCTTTGATTTCTCTTGTAACAGGAATTATTTCTTTTTGTGTTTGCTGGTTTCTTATTCGCCGATTTATTGGTTGGTTAGATAATGTGGTGTTGGTTCATGGAGAGTTCGATTCTGGTATACGTAATTCTATCAAAACAGTGATAAGTTATGGAGGCGTTGTTGTATCTGCTTTGACCGGATTATCAATGGCAGGTTTGGATCTTAGAAATTTCGCTCTTATTGCTGGAGGACTTTCACTTGGTATAGGTTTTGGTTTACAGAATATTGTCCAAAACTTTGTCTCTGGACTTATTATTTTAGTTGGAAGACCATTTAAAATAGGGGACTATATAGAATCTGGATCAGTAGGGGGTGTTGTTAAGCGTATTAGTGTGCGTGCAACGGAACTTGAGACAATTCAGCGTAAGACGATTATTATTCCCAATTCAAGCCTTATTAATAACAACGTTAGTAATTGGACACGACATAATAAAGTAGGACGAATTGATATACCAGTTACTGTATCATCTAAGGTTGCTCCAGAGCATGTTGCTAAAATTTTGTTAGAGATTGCTTCTGCGACAGAAGGCGTTTTAAAAAATCCTATCCCACAGGTAAGTTTTACAGCATTTGATCGTAAGAGTTTTTCCTTTAATTTGGCTATTTATGTGCCTAATATTACCTCATCTTCTCATGTAACCAATGCTCTTCGATTTAGCCTATATAAGCGTTTTTCTGAGGAAGGAATCTTAGAATGCTGAAATATACTTATATTTTGATTACAGTTATTCTATTAAGTATTTTTACCATAACAGCTTTTGCTGCAACAGTGAAGAATACTGATTTAAAGATACAATCTCTTATTGTTGTTGAAGGAAGTATACCTTCAAAAATTTCTTTAAATACTCATCAAACAATTACAATTTGTATGAAGGGATGTTTTATAACTTTTCCTAATAAAGACCGTTTTGCAATAAAGGCAGATGATAATATAGAAATCAGTAGGGGAAGAGCAATTTTTAAATAAAATGATTGAGAATTTTTGTTTTGGGACAAGATTTAGAAGGATAATGATATTGTGTGTAATTAATAATCTCATCCTTTAGAAAATGGTAAAAAAAAGTATGATTTTAGTATAAAATGGATGTTTTTTTATACTATGTAGAATCTACAGTATGCATTTTGGATGTAAGAATATTGAGGTATTTATAGTATTGTTAATGAACATCGATTTTCTAAAAATAATTACATCATTTTTAGAATTTTTTCATGAAAAAAGGCATAAAATATACTATTTTGTGATTTTTTTTGCGGTAATTTTAATACAAAATGTTTTATATTTCCTCCTTTTGACAAGATAATAGGTATTTTTATTAAATATTTATTATTTGAAGTAATCATTATTATAACATTTTAAAATTTATTTGATAATATTAAATTTTGATGTAATGATATATTAATATAGTAATAGATTTAAATGTAATTATAAAGGAGTACATGCGATTTTGCGGCATAAGATTTTATAAAACTTTGTTTTTCTAAATGTGATTTTTGATTATATTTAAATTTAGCAATGGGGTATAATTTTATGAATACAAAATTTATAACAGCATCTGTTTTTTCTTTGATTTCACCTTCTATAGTACAGGCTGCAGATGTGGTGGCTCACGAAGAGCCAGTACATGTTGCCTCAGAAGTTGTTGCTTCTTCACCTTTTTCTTGGGCAGGTTTTTATTTCGGGGGGCAAGTTGGTGGCTTTTCAAGTAAGATTTCTGCAACAGTGCCTGATGTTAATATTCCTCTCTATCCTGATGAGGGGAGTAAAAGTAAACCATGGATACCTGTCGAGAAACAGAAAATGCCCGATCTTTCTGGGTTTATAGGTGGTTTTTATGCGGGTGTTAATTTTGATCTCGGTAATAATTTTATTATGGGGATTGATACGGATATCATTTTAACGGAAAAAAAGGATACAAAAACAAGATTTCATGCAGATGAATCGAGTGCTGGTGGAACTGAAGGATCCAGCACTAAAGGATCGGGCACTGAAGGATCGGGTAGTGATACTGAGGAATTAGATACAGAAGAAAAAAGTCGAAAAAAGGCAAAAATTGTCAGGAGACAGGGCAGAGGCTTTTCTCGCTCTTCTGCAGAGGATAAAGAAGAGAAAGACAGTTTAACGTTTAATCATACGTTAAAACAAAAATGGACAGGTGCTACACGGGTGCGTGTTGGGTTTTCTGCAGGGCGTGTGATGCCTTATATTGCTGGTGGTGTTGCTTATGGACAGTTTCAGGATATTTTGTCGACAGTAATTACGGGAGGTGAGCCATTTAATAGGACATCGGATGTAACAAAAACGATGATTGGTTATACTCTCGGTGGTGGTGTTGATTTTGCAATGACAGATCATCTTATTGTGCGTGCGGAATATCGTTACTCAGATTTTGGTAAAAGGAAATTCAAAGACGAGATTGAAGTTAAGTATAAGACGAATGATTTTCGCGCAGGAATAGCTTACAAATTCTAATTTTGTAGGATAAAGGAGCTTAAATTTAAGAGGTCCTATTTCTTTGATAGGGCCTTTATTTTTTAATTTTATGCATTGTAAACACTATTTTATGGTGAAAAAAGGGGGGCTTTGACTTTGAGTGAGAATGAGGAGGTAAGGAAGAGTTACTCAGATTCTTAATTGTTAAGAATAAAAAATTTTTAGTTCACGAGGTGTGGTTGAAACATTTGTTGGCAAAGAAGGATTGCTTCGTCTTTCATATTATTACAGTTATCACTTTATAATACCGTTATAGAGTTGCAAACAGTAAACTTAAAGAGAGTTTTTACTATCTAAGTAATGAGAAAATAAAGAAAATTCACATAGAGTGGTGCGGACGGCGTGCACGTTTGTGCAACAATTTTTTCTTCCCTTAGAACTCTCTACAATATCACCTGATAGCACAGTTTATCTTTTTTCTATTTAATAACTAATTGTTTTTATTTTATTTATTAAATTGCCTTTTATATATAATCTTGGTACCAGATGAAAGTGCTCCAAGTGCAATTCAAAAGGTGGTTTTTAAAAGGTGGTTCGGAAGAACGTGATAGACTGTCTATCTTATCTGTAAAAAATCTATCTAAAGGAAAATATGCTGACAGAGCTGGTTTATGGCTTGTCAAAACTACACCAGATCAAGGATGATGGGTTTTTAGGTTTGACCTCAATAAAAGACGACGAGAAATGGGATTAGGCTCTTGTCGCAATTTATCTTTAAAAGAAGCACTGTTCAAAGCTTTAGCTTGTCGTGATCTTTTAGATCAAAGAATAGACCCGATTCGCCGAAAACAAAAAGAAAATTTGCGTCGGGCAGGGGGGTATTTCTTTACGAGAAATTGCCTCTAGTGCTTTTGAAGCCAAAAAACGAATTGAAAAATGAAGGAAAAGCAGCAAGCTGGTTAACACCTCTTGAGTTACATGTTTTTTCTAAACTTGATGATACGCCAATCATTGAACTGACGCAAATTGATATAAAAGGATGCATTTTTCCTATTTGGAAGACAAAAAACGAAACAGCAAGTAAAGCTCTATCCCGCTTGAATATAGCTATAAAACATGCGGTGGCACTTGGTATAGATGTGGATATGCAATTAAAAGCAAAAGCTTTATTAGAAAAGTTTATTCAAAATACCCAAAATATTCCAGCTATGCCATGGAAAGAAATGCCTAAGTTTTTTCAATCTTAAAATGATGAGCTTGTATCACATCTAGCTTTAAAACTTCTTATTTTGACGGTTTTTTTATACCAATCAGGCATATTCAGAGATTTATGGATCAATATGGATTATCCCAAAAGAAAATATGAAGAGAATTGTTGGAAAGGTTTCTGATTTTCATGTGCCGCTTACAGCTGAAGCGCTTGCTGTTATTGAAAAAGCAAAAAATGGTTTTTTATTTGTTGAGAGTTTTGGAAAGCCCATATCTGATGTAGCACTTTCTAAATTCATGAAAAACAAAGGTTTTAATTATAGACTTCATGGTTTCAGATCGATTCTGCGGGACTGTATAGCAGAGACAACGTCAACACCATTTGAAATTGCAGAATCTGTTCTTGCGTATTCAGTTGGGAATTCAGTGACAAAGGCTTACATGCGGACGGATTTTTTAGAATAGCGCCGTGTTCTCTCAGAACAATGGGCGTCTTTTATATCTGGAGAGGCTTGATAATTGTTATGTCTATTGTCGCGTCAGGTGTCTAAGAAACATTTAAGCGATTAGCGGATAGATTACGATATAATCTCTCTTTCCTCGCTTTAAAAGCGGGAAGGGGGTAAAGCTTTCAGTTTTTGGTTAGCCACTGTTTTATAATGTGCAAAGATATTGTCTATCGCATCCATAAGGCGTGCAAAATCAAGGATAAGCAAAAAAAAGAAAAAATGCTATCCACTTCATCAAACGAGACATCATTTTCACACTTTGATAGGTGATGATCATTTCTTGAAGTATTTCTTTTTCTGATTCTGTAAGCTCTGTGTGTTTTTTGGATTTTTTTCTAGCCATGTTTCCACCCACACACGCGTTCACCTAGATTATTGTGCTTTAAAATTTCTCTTGCTAAGTTTGAACTGATGGTGTTCAGATCTTTCCGGCTTAAATAAATTGGCAACCAGCCAATACAAGAAGAAGCATATTTATTTGTCGCGCAACCAGTCAGAGAGAGCAGTACGCACATCAGCATCACTTTTTTGATTAACTTCACTTTCCACCTCCAGACGTGTTGTGGCTGCTTTTAAAGCTTTTTCTGTTTGCTTTTGTTGCTCTGCTTTTTTCCCAAGATTAAAAGCTCTTGCTAAAATCATAAAAAAAGCAGCTAAAGCCGCGCCTATTAACAGCAGATTTCTTTTCATCCATAAGATCATAGGCGGTGTTCCTGAAAACGTTTGGCAACAAAGAAAATACCAACACATGCGGCTAAAACCATAATGGTTGCCAAAGCCCATTGGATTGGTCCATTTCCTGCTAACAAACCACCAAGCCCAGAAAAAGAACCAATAATCGGTGCAAGGGCTTCGGCTTTGAAAACCCCCGTTGGTGCTTGCGTTTCTACTGTTTGATAATTGGAGGAAACATAAGCCCCTTTTGCCCATAAGCCTGTTTCTGCCGCACGCCGGTGTGCTAAACCTTCAAGACGCTTTCCGCCTGCTTTGGTCCATTTCTGTAGCTCGGCAGGGACAGCTTCATATTCACCTTGATTGAGCTTTTTTAACAGTGTCGAGTTACAAAAGGCTCTTGTTAGTTGACGCTATTTCTAAAAATGATTGATTAGGATTAATAATGATACTATTATTGGTTATAAACAATAAAGTTGAAAAAATAATCAGCTTGATGAAAGCATCACCAAAGAACATCAAGTTTTCAGATTTGTTGGCTGTGTGTGTGTGTGTGTGTACATTTTTTTTGGAGAACCGCGGAACAATGGTAAAAGCCGCTTTGTTTTTAAAACCCCGTGGCTTGGTGACCCCCGTATGAATATTCAAAAAGATTCTGGTAACAAAGCAAAAGCTTATCAAGTCAGACAAGTCTTACAAGCGATAGAAAGGATGAAACATGAACAATAATCATTATACATATCGTGTTTTGTGGTCGCAAGAAGATGAGGAATATGTTGGATTGTGTGCAGAATTCCCATCCCTTTCATGGTTAGATGCTCAAGCAGAGAAAGCTTTAAAAGGTATTATGGACCTTGTTTCAGAAGTTGTTGAGGACATGCAACATAATGGAGAAGAAGTTCCTCTGCTTTTGTCTCATGGTAAATATAGTGGCAAGTTTCAATTAAGAATACCACCAGAACTCCATAGAAAACTTTCAATACAAGCCGCTGAAAATGGTGTTAGTTTAAACAGATACATTTCTTCTAAGCTTTGAATCTTTTAAAAATCTATACGTACTAAAAGAAAATTAATTCTTATGAAAACCTCTAAATTAAACAAATACCCGTTTTCAAGACGGATGAAGAAGCAGAAAACTTTGTTGATACTGCAACCTTACTGATTATGACTTAACTGATTTTAAATCTGTTCATTTTGAATTCTTACCTAAAGAAGCCTCTTGATCTTCTCCCCACCTTTAAAGATGGGGAAGGGAGGTACTTAAGCAACCTTTTTAATGGGGTTTTCTAGATCTGGTTCGTAAGCTCGCAATAAAGGCAACATAACTGTAGGAAACTCTGAATCGCCAAAATCTGTAAGAGCTGCCAAAATCTTTGTAATATTAGGCACTTCATCTTGAAGTTTAAAAACTAAAGCTTTTTCCACCATGCCCATAATCTCAATTATGGCAGTGCAATCCTCATCTCCAATGCTGTGATGATTGGAAAACTGAAACAATGCTATTCATAAATCGCACAAAAAATCGATACTGGTATTCATTGCACACCCCCAAAGATTTTCTTTGCCATACTGCACGCCATCTCGCTTGCCCCTTAATGCCCCCAGATACGCCGCTCCTCACGGGGGCGCACGTAATTATAAACCGCCTGTGTATGTCCACCACCGGTATCAATACAAGCAGCTGTTATCCTAATCCCCTCTTTATAGCCTGGATGTGGCCAGCGTTTTGCAAGATATTCATCCAATTGGTCCCATACTTCAAAAGAAGAGGGATCACCAAGGATCACTTGATAATCAATATGCCAACTTTCTTCACTACGCCCCCATCCCACCACTTCAAGTTCCAAGCGGTCATTTTGCACATCAATACCAGCTGTCAACACGACGGATTGTTCTGGTGCCAATGGATAATCTTCGCGTTTTGCATAGAGGCTATCAGGATCAATAACTTCGCCTGTTCTGTCCTCCCATGGCTCTCCAAGAACTGTATTAATAAAAACTTGCAAAAGAGCAGGGTCTTCTTTGGCATTTAAAAACTCTCTTGCACATTCCCCCCATGTAAGCCAAGGAGAATAGAGTGCCGAAATATGATAAGAACGCAAATTGGGTCTGCTTGACTCACTGGTTGGGACCCAGCATGCGCCTCTTTCTTCACACATGAGATCTGTTTTTCGGTGCTCGGCATGTTCATGACCACAATGCGCACAAACAAAAACAGCTTTTTCGGGAGCCCCTTTCGGCCATTTGATTTGTGACCAAACAATCGGCTGGAGTGTACCACATGCATCACAAGGCACGTTGTAATATCGCTGGTCTCCTAGTACAAAATCTTTGGCAATACGGCTTGTGTCACGGTGGGTGGGTGTGGACAATTTAAAGATCTTTCGTTGTACAAAGGTTGATGTGCGCTTTTCCGCAATCATCACTGGATCACCTTCGTTATCGACACTGAGAGGATAACCATCCACTTCATCCAAAATCAGATAACGAATAGGCATGGAACGCAAACCAGCAGCACTGTTTGCCCCTGTAAGCATCAGTGCACCACCATCAAACTCTTTCGAAAACATGGTATTCCCGCTGTCGCGTGCCCGCGCTGGGGCAATGCGTTCGCTTAAAGCAGGGCTTGCCATAATCATAGGATCAAGCCGCGTCTTTGAAAGCTTTTTGGCTGTCTCAACCGTTGGCATCACATAAAGGGCAGGTCCTGGACTATAATGAATAGCATAACCGCAGAAATTTAATCCTGCCTCTGACATGCCAACCTGCGCCCCTTTCATGACAATAGTTGTTTCAATCGGTTTGTGAGAGGAAAGATTATCCATGATTTCGCGCAAATAGGGGGTCCGCTTTGTTCTCCACAATCCAGATTCAGCACTTGCTACGGTGCTAAGGTATCTATTCTTATCCGCCCATTGCGAAACCGTATACGGTGGGTCCGGTTGTCTTGCATTATTGGCATGGGCGAAAAATTCTTCGACTGCATTGTCATCCATTATTCGTTTCTTGCAAGTTCTCTAACTCTGGAGAATGAGGATCATGAAAAGGCACTGGAATATTAACCGCCTCAAGCAAAGCGGTTCTCATAGTGTAATCAATAGCACCAATAAGGCTGGCCGCATCACATCCAACTTGTGCAGCAATGCTTGCACCAAAACGATGAGGAAAATTCAACATAGCATCACGGTGCGTTCTTCCAAACTCACGAGCTGCCTTTTTCATTTCTTCTCGATCAACAGTGGTTTCGCGCAATCGTTCAAGTGCAATCTTTTCGCTTTCAAGGGCAACTTGCATTCGCTCCAGTTTTATCTTGTATTCATTGGCTCCATCTGTAGAGGCTTGTTTGATCTTTGTCCGCGGTTGACCATCAGGCGCTAAAAATGGAGCAGGGCGCTTTGTTGGATTCTCATTCCAGATGGCTGTTGCAACGGCTTCATTGACAGAACCATCTTCAAAAAGAGCCTTATCAAATTTACCTGTCTTTATCCGAGAAACCACCGCATTATGTGAAACACCCATCTTCTTCGCAAACGCACGAACCGATAAACCCTTACGCGTTTTCTTATTCATAGTTGCTCCATTTTGAATGGTATATACGAATTATTGTACACTTTAATTGTTGACAAGGTTTTATTTTTCGTGTACATAAAATATATGAAGATAGTGTGGGATGAACCAAAAAGAGCTTTAAACATTGATAAACATAAGCTTGATTTTGCTGATGTTATTTACTTTGACTGGGAACATGCTCTTATTGATGCAACACATTCAAACCGCATGAAGGCTATTGGACATTTTGCTGATGGCACAACAGTTATTGTTTTTGCAAAGCTTGGCAATGAAGCGATATCCATTATCAGTTTTCGTCAAGCGAATAAAAAAGAAAGAGAGGTTTTCAATGATTATCAAAAAAAACTTTGAAACAGGATGTGGCTACACAAAAGAAGATTGGGACGCTGTGGATTCCCCACCATTGACAGATGAAGAACTTGCACGCTTAAAGCCAGCTAAAGATGTTTTACCAGCCTCCTTTTTTAAATATGTAACAGAAGAACGCCGTAAACGTGGGCGTCCACCGGTTGAATCTCCCAAACAAGCGGTTACTCTACGCCTTGACCCAAATGTTATTGCCTCTTTTAAAAAACAAGGAAAAGACTGGCGAACACGTATGGGTGAAGTCTTAAAAAAAGCAAGTGGTTGTTAAGCCAAACGATCTCGCCACTCTAAAAAATGTGCTTTACAGTTGAAATTAAACTTCAATTGTATTACATTGAAGTACAATTACAAGAGGAGAGCTCATTATGGCTGCCAGTCGCATGGTTCAAGCGCGTGTACCAGAAGAAATTCAAAATATCGCTAGTCAAGTTATTCAAGCTTCAGGTTTATCAGTAAGTGATGTTGTGAGAGTGTTGATGACGCGTATTGCACAAGATAAAGCTATTCCGTCCTTCTTGTTTCAACCTAATGCAGAAACTATAGCGGCTTTTGCAGAACTAGAGGAAGGTAACTTAAAAAAGTTTCATTCCGTAGACGAATTATTTGATGATCTCTATGCGGACGATTGAACGTACCACTATCTTCAAATGTGATTTCAAGCGTGAAATGAAAGGACGGTATCGGCATCTTTTAGATACTGATTTGCGCCAAATCATTGCAGCATTAGCAAATGATCAACCCTTAGAACCTCGATATCATGATCATGCATTGACTGGGAATTGGAGCAATTATCGAGATTGCCATATTCGACCTTACCTAGTGTTGATTTATCGCTTGATTGGTCAAGATCGATTGATTTTAGCGCGTCTGGGCTCCCATTCAAAACTTGATCTTTAAACCACCTCCCCATTTTGAGAACGGGGAGGGGAGATGTGTTTTAAATCTAAGCAGCTTTTACGACAGATCTTGCTAAAACGCGCTTAGCTTCTTTTGTAACTGATTTGTAATGATCAAGTTCTTTTTCGATTTCATCTATTTTCAAAAGATAACCAAAGATGATACCCATGATTTTAGGATAATTTGTCAAAACATATTGGCGAAGATAGTTAAAATCATCAAAGCGTGTATCATTATCATAATCAACAGCTTGGTTTCTCAGTTTCTTTTCACATTCAATAAAGTAACGGCGTGCTTGACGTCCTTTCTCATTGCGTTCAACCATGGAAAGTTCTTTCGCCATGTCTAAGGTGAGGTGATATTCTTTGCTGATAACATTTTAACGTTTCCCAATTTTGGGAAGCGTTAAAATATAGTCTTTTCCCTCTTCAAATTCATACTGATTAATACGGTTCGTAATCCAAATAGCAAAACGTTTACCTATTGCCAAAAATGTATGTAATTCAGGTGCATTCACTGTCTGAACGATATCACCATCAATCGTAGTTTGATGTAAGTCAATTAAATATTGTGCCATGATTTGGCTCCTATGTGCTTAAAGGTTTTCTATTGACACTCTAAAAGATGCCGGGTGCTAGAAAACACGGCACATAGCCCGTCGTTATGCTTTCCCCAAGGGTATTGTATAGCATAACTACACCCGACAAAGTTATTATATGCGCCTAACATACAATGAGTCAAAGTCTTTAATGTGCGGAAGACTGATTATTTCGGCAACCAATCCGCTATGTGTTTAAGGTGTTTTCTAGGCACCTGATTCGAAAATACCTATTACTATAGAATTGTCCAGCAACAAAAATTACTTTTTGCTAAGAAAACGTTTCACATACTGTACAGTGTACATATTGAAATTGTTATTTATCAATGAGTTAAGTGTACAATGTACAGTCAATTTGAAAATTCTGTCGCTAGCGATAGTTCGCGCTCGCCTGCCCCGCAACGAAGCCAATCCGCTGGGAAATACCTTTTGAATTGATTTTATTGATTTTTTTATGAAAAAACAAAGCATAAATGATGATCTTTTTTTAAATTACAATAAGAATATGTAATGCTTAAACTCATAAGGATATGTAAGATATAGATAAAGCTTGAGAACATGATCTAGCCTTTCTTGTTGGCAGCATATTCTTGACGTTTAAGTTGTCTCTGTATGTTTTCAGTTAATCTTTCATTGGCATATTGTGCAATAGCACTTGCAATCTCTGGCTTGGACATCACTTTAGCAATTGAAGGTCCTTCTTGTTTTGCAATGGGGAATTGATCTCCATCCGCTCTTTGAAACACATTCCCTCCCATTTTCAATTCAACACGCTTTGGAAAACTGCCTCCCTTGATAAAACCATGGGGTAAGATTTCTTTCTTTCCAAACAGTGTGTAAGTTACGCCGCGTTTTGTTTCGTTTACTTAAAAAAATTTAAGAGGTATCGGTGTTACAGAACCAATGATATCTGTCTCGAGAAACCTTGCTGTCGCCTTTTCTTTAATATAAACGCCTTTTTTGACACGCTTTGATTGGACAGATGTAACATCGGCAATTTGTTTTTCTGCAAAGCGTTCGACTGTTTTGCTGCGGTGTTTAGAGCATTACGCACAGCCCAATTAAGGCGTGGTGCTTGAAGACTGGTGAAGGCATCCTTCACCTGTTGAAGATACCATTTTGGGTAGATGATTAACTTCAACATCTAAGCCTTTTTGGGGGTAGGTGTTAATGACTTGGAAACTTTAGAAGCTTTTGGTTTTTCGGGTGGAATTTCTTCGGCTGCTGATTCAGTTGATGTTTGTGTGGCTTCTTGTTCTATTTGCTTAATTTGTTCAACTGTCTTTTCAGGTTTTGCTGTTGTTTTGACTCCAATAAAAGGTTTTACAGCATTGGCGCGCTTGAGACGTGCGTAGACTTGATTGGAAACTTCAACAAATGGATTATTGGGTGTTGATGGTTCAAAGCGAACAGT